>NZ_PIOG01000231.1:0-24448 GCF_002810545.1 Klebsiella sp. A-Nf5
AGCGCACGCCAGGCGAGCAGGGCGGCGATAATCGCGCCCTTCGAAATCTCCTCTCCGGAGAGCATGGCGATAAACACCGCCTCCAGCACGCCGATCCCGGCTGGAATATGAACGATCACCCCGGCGATACTGCTCACCAGCAGCACCCCTAATACCAGGAAATAGTTAATTTCGCTGCCCAACAGCAGCCAGATTATCGCCCCCATCGCCATCCAGTTCGCCGCCGAGATCCCCATCTGCAGCAGCGCGAAGCGCCAGGAGGGCAGCACCAGCCGCTGGCCTTTAATCGTCAGGTGACGGCGTTTAGCGAACGCGCAGCCGAACAGATAGCAAAGCGTAAGGATCAGCATCACCCCGCCGATAATGCGCAGGGTGGTCTGGCTGATGTACCAGTGCGGCGGTAACTTCACCAGATCCGCCGTAAAGATCACCCCACCGAGCAGGATATAGCCCAGCCAGTTGGTGGTAATGCTTAATGAAAAAATACGGGTGATGGTGCCGCCGTTGAGCCCCAGCCGCGAGTACAGCCGGTAGCGCATGCCGATCCCGCCCACCCAGGTGCTGAGCGTCAGGTTAAAGGCATAGCAGATAAACGATACCAGCATCACCTGGCGTTTCGCCAGCTTATGCCCGCAATAGGCCCGGCCAAGCAGATCGTAGCAGCCGTAGATCAGATAGCTGACGATGACCAGCGCAATGGCGCTAAATAAGGCCAGCCGATCATAGCCACGGATCACCTTCCACACGTCCTGCCAGTCGACCTTCTGCGCGTAAATCACCAATAGAACGATCACGGCGATAAAAAAGAGCACGGTAAGTACTCTTTTCGCCATCCGCCAGCGGGGATGCGATTTGCTCATAGCGGATTATCCCTGGTTTGTGAGTCGACACGATCCTGGGTTTCAATCTCCGGCTGCACCGGCGGGCTGACCCTGGCCAGCCGCGGCGTATGGGCTGGTAGCCAGCCGACCCACGCCGGGAAGTGGCGCAGAAAGTGGAAGGCCATCACGCTGACGCCCAGCCGCCACCAGTTGCGCTTCGGCAGCATCGCTTTATCGATCCGCTGGCAATCTCTGGCGATAAGCCCGTTGAGGTTATCGCGCAGCGTCTGGTTAAACACCCGGTCGTGGATGATCAGATTGGCTTCCAGATTCAGCGACAGGCTCAATGGATCCAGGTTGCTCGACCCGACGGTGGCCCAGTGGTCATCCGCCAGGGCGACCTTGCCATGCAGCGGACGGCGGCGATACTCATAGATCTGCACCCCGCCCTTAACGAGATAGTGATAGAGCAGGTGGGCGCCAAACTTCACAATCGGAATATCCGGCTCGCCCTGGACGATCAGCTTGACCCGCACGCCGCGCCGCGCGGCATTACGCATCGCATGCAGCAGGCGGTAGCCGGGAAAGAAATAGGCGTTGGCAATGATCACCTCCCGGCGGGCGCTGGTCAGCATCTTCAGGTAGTGGCGTTCGATATCGTCGCGGTGATCCTGGTTGTCGCGCCAGATGAACAGCGCCTGCGCCTCGCCGGGAGTCTGGTTGATCTCCGGCTGATGGCGACGGCGGCGCCACCAGCGGCGGGCGGTTTCGCTGTTGGGCAGGTTCTCCAGCTCGAACTGCAGAATATCAAGTACCACCGGCCCTTCGACCTGCACCGCATAATCCTGTTTCGCCTCCGGGCCGTAGTCGCTCATATGCTCAGCGGAGTAGTTAATACCGCCGACAAAGGCGGTAGTGTCATCAATCACCACGATTTTACGGTGCATCCGACGGAACAGGTTGGTGCGCATCCCCATCAGCTTAGGGCGCGGATCGTAGTAGCGAAAAATCACCCCGGCGGCGGTCAGTTCGCCGACAAACTCATCGCTGAGATCCGGCGAGCCATAGCCGTCAAGCAGCACCTCCACCTGAATACCGCGGCGGGCGGCTTTCAGCAGAACCGCGTGCAGCCGCCAGCCCACCTCATCTTCAAACCAGATAAAGGATTCGAGGATCACCCGCCGGCTGGCGCGACCAATGGCCGCAAACAGCGCCGGATAGTACTGGTCGCCGTTCTCCAGGAGCGTAATGCGGTTGCCTTCCTGCCAACGACATTTCACAAGTGTATCTCCACGCTAAGGGGCGCATGATCGGACAGATGCCGCCATTGTTTGAGGGCCAGCGCCTTCGGGTGGCTGGCGTGGGCGTTTTTGACATAAATACGATCGAGGCGCAGCAGCGGAAAACTGACCGGAAACGTGCGCGCCGGCCTTCCGCGGGCGCGGGTAAAGATCTCTTCCAGCCCGGCTTGCGCTTTTAACGGCTGATTCGCCTGCTGACGCCAGTCGTTAAAATCCCCGGCCACCACCACAGGCTCACCGGCGGGCAGGGTATTGACCCACTCCGCCAGCATGGTCAACTGTGCCTGCCGTTGGTCGGCGCGTAAACCCAGGTGAACGCAGATCACATGGATCGTCACGCCGCTCTCTGGCGGCACGATGCGGCAGTAAAGCAGACCGCGTTTCTCGCCGTTGCCGACTGAAATATCGCGATTTTCATAGTATTCAATGGGAAAGCGCGACAGTACGGCATTGCCGTGGTGGCCTTCCGGATAGACCGCGTTGCGCCCGTAGGCGTAATCGCTCCACATGGTGTCGGCGAGAAATTCATAATGGGTGGTATCTGGCCAGTTCTCGATGTGCAGCGGGTGAACTTCATGAGCGCCCATCACTTCCTGCAGGCAAACAATATCCGCGCTGACGCTGCGCACGGCGTCGCGCAACTCGGGCAAAATAAAACGCCGATTAAACGCCGTAAAGCCTTTATGGGTGTTAATTGTCAGCACGTTCAACGAAAATCCCGACGTTGGCTCAGCCATAATTCTCCAGTAAATGTCACTTTCCTGAATAAAATAGTGTAGTAGACGTCACAAAAAGATGCGGTGATACGGAATTTTCCGTAAAGTGCGGTACTCTGAGTAGCAGAGAAAAATCCTTCAGGAGAGAAGCCATGAAGTGGCAACAACGTGTACGCGTCGCAACAGGTCTTAGTTGCTGGCAGATTATGTTGCATCTACTGGTCGTGGCAGTACTGGTGATGGGTTGGATGAGCGGCGCGCTGGTGCGCGTCGGATTGGGACTGTGCGTCCTCTACAGCGTCACGCTGTTGGCGATGCTGTTTCTGCAGCGTCACCACGAGGCGCGCTGGCGCGATGTGGGAGACTTCCTTGAGGAGCTCACCACCACCTGGTACTTTGGCGCGGCCATGATAGCGCTGTGGTTGCTGTCGCGCGTGCTGCACAACAACCTGCTGCTGGCCCTCGCCGGGCTGGTGATACTGGCAGGCCCGGCGGTGGTCTCGCTGCTGGCGAAAGATAAAAAACTACGCAATCTTTCTTCGGAACATCGCATACGCCGCTGAGCCGGTGGTGGCCGCTATGACCAGTAGCGGCCACAAACTTCCCCACACAATCTTCAGACTCGCATCCTTCAGATAAATTTGCTTGGTGATATCGGTAAAATGGCGGATCGGGTTTATCCAGGTCAGATCCTGCAGCCACTGCGGCATATTTTCCACCGGTGAAACGTAGCCCGAAAGCAGGATCGCCGGCATCATAAAGACGAACACGCCGATAAACGCCTGCTGCTGGGTGGCGCACAGCGATGAAATCAATAAACCGAAGCCCACCAGCGATAAGCCATAAATCACCATCGTGAAATAGAACAGCAGCAGCGAGCCGGCAAACGGGATCTGATAGGCCCAGATACCAATCGCCAGCACGATAGTCGCCTGCAGGGTGGCGACGATCAGCGCCGGCACCGCTTTGCCAACGAAGATTTGCCAGGTGGCGAGGGGCGAGACCAGCAGCTGATCGAGGGTACCCTGTTCGCGCTCACGGGCCACCGACAACGACGTCACGATCATCACCCCGATGGTGGTGATCATGGCGATAAGCGACGGCACCACGAACCACTTATAGTCGAGATTCGGGTTGTACCAGTTGCGCACCACCAGTTCGCTGTTGTTCGGCTTTGCTTTGCCCTCCAGCAGCTCCTGCTGATAGTTTTTTACGATCTGCTGCAGGTAGTTGGCGGCGATTTGCGCGCTGTTGGAGTTGCGCCCGTCGAGCAGGAGCTGCAGCGGGGCGGTTTGATAGTTGTCGAGATTACGCGAGAAATCCGCCGGGAAGCGTACCACCAGCAGGGCTTTTTGTTCATCGATGGTCGGCTGGATCGCCTGCGGGCTTTTCAGCAGCAGGACGTGGGTAAAGGCTTTGGCGCGGGCGAAGCGCTGAGTGAGTTCCACCGCGTGGCGGCCGCTGTCTTCGTTGTAGATGGCGATGGTGGCGTTGGTCACCTCCAGCGTCGCGGCAAAGGGAAACAGCAGCACCTGAATCAGCACCGGCATGATTAAAATTGCCCGCGTCTGCGGTTCGCGCAGCAGCGACTGCAGCTCTTTGCGGATCAATGTCCATAAGCGGTGAAACATAATAGCTCCTTTGGCCCATTCAACCACGCCGGGCGGCACTGCGTTTGCCCGGCCTGGGGGATCGGCGAACCGTATAATCGATGTTGGTTAAACCGTAGGCCCGGTCAGCGCAGCGCCACCGGGCAAAACCTAATCCAGACGCCGTTTGGTTTTCAGCCACGTCAGGCCGATAAACATCACCGCCGACGCAATCAAAAACAGCACATTCACCACCAGCACCACCGGAATATTGCCCGCCAGAAACAGGCTTTGCAGGGTGTTGACGAAATAGCGCGCCGGGATCACGTAGGTCACCGCGCGGATCACCGCCGGCATACTGTCTATCTGGAAAATAAACCCCGACAACATAATCGACGGTAAAAACGCGGCATTCAGCGCCACCTGCGCGGCGTTAAACTGGTTGCGGGTAATGGTTGAGATCAGCAGCCCCATGCCCAGGGTGCTGAGCAAAAACAGACTGGTGATGACAAACAGAATCAGCAGCGAACCGCGGTAGGGCACGCCGAGAATAAATACCGACACCAGCATACACAGCAGCATCGCCAGCATGCCGAGGAAATAGTAGGGAATGAGCTTGCACAGCAGCAGTTCGGCGCGGGTGATCTCGGTCGACAGTAGCGCCTCCATGGTGCCGCGCTCCCATTCGCGCGCCACCACCAGCGAGGTCAGGATCGCGCCGACCACGGTCATGATGATGGTGATCGCCCCGGGGATAATAAAGTGCTGGCTAATAGCCGCCGGGTTAAACCAGTAGCGCATCTGCACGTCGATCAGCGGCTCAAAGGTCTCACCGCGGTCTTCCGCCCGCTGCTGCTGCCAGATCTGCCAGATGCCTTCCACATAGCCCTGGGCGAAGTTGGCGGTATTGGGCTCGCTGCCGTCGGTAATCAACTGAATTGGCGCGTCGGCGCCGGGGCGCGCCATCTGGCGGTCAAAGTCCACCGGAATGACCACCATGGCGCGGATGCGCCCGGCCTGCATCATTTGAATCAGCTGCTGGCGATTATCGCTGACCGTGGCGTCGATATAGGGCGAGCCGGTCATGGTATGGACAAAATCCAGCGCCTCTTCGCTCTGTTGCTCCAGCAATACGCCGACCCGCAGTTTGCTGGAATCGAGGTTAATGCCATAGCCGAAGATAAACAGCAGGAGTAGCGGGATCACCACCGCGATCAGCCAACTGCTGGGATCGCGGACGATCTGCCGGGTCTCTTTCACGCACAGGGCGCGGACCCGTCGCCACGAAAGAACGCTATTGCTCATGGCCGTGCTCCTTATCCCATTGGTTAATCAGGGTAATAAACGCCTGCTCCATGGTGGGATCTTTCTGGCTATCATTCGCCGCCTGGGCCTTCAGCGCGTCCGGGGTCCCGCTGGCGATAAGCTTACCGTGGTAAACCAGCCCGATGCGGTCGCAATATTCCGCCTCATCCATAAAGTGGGTGGTGACCATCACCGTCACCCCTTTATCGACCATGCTGTTGATATGCAGCCAGAACTCACGGCGGGTGAGGGGGTCGACGCCAGAGGTCGGTTCATCGAGAAACAGAATATCGGGCTCATGCATCAGCGAGCAGGCCAGCGCCAGCCGCTGCTTGTAACCGAGCGGCAGCTCGTCGGCGGCGTGACGGGCGATACTTTTCAGGCCAAAGGCATCGCTCATCCGGGCGATTTTTTCATTCTGCGCCCGGCCGCGCAGGCCATAGACGCCGGAGAAAAAGCGCAGGTTCTGCTCGACGCTGAGGTTGCCGTACAGCGAAAATTTTTGCGCCATATAGCCCAGATGCTGGCGCGCCTTGCCAGAGCTGACCTTAAGATCCATCCCCAGCACCAGCGCTTTGCCGGAGGTGGGCACCAGCAGGCCGCACATCATTTTGAAGGTGGTGGATTTCCCGGCGCCGTTGGGGCCGAGCAGACCGAAAATTTCACCACGCTTAACCTGGAAATCGACGTGGTCGGTAGCGGCGAAATCACCAAATTTTTTCGTTAACGACTGCGCCTCAATGACCGTTTCGTCTTTGCTGCCGTCAACACGATGGATAATCGCTCCCAACGGCGACTCAGCGGTCCCGGCGCCGCCGAGCAGATCGATAAACGCATCTTCAAAGCGCGGCGCCGTCTCCGCCACCTGTAGCGGCGGCATGTCGCCATGCTGCTGGACTTCCTCAATGCGGGCGTCTTTTTTCAGGATCAGGCGCACCGACTTGCCCTGGATCACGCCATCGCTAATTTGCGGCAGCTTTAGCGCCCGCTGCAGCAGGCGGCGGTTGTTTTCCTGTGGGCTGGAGACGAGGAAACTGCGTCCGGCCATGGTTTGCGTTAGCGCCGTCGGCTCACCCTGGTAGAGCAGTTTGCCTTCGTTCATCAGCAACACGTCGCGGCATTGTTCCGCTTCATCGAGATAGGAGGTGCTCCACAGGATCAGCATGCCGTCGCCAGCCAGCTCGTGCACCATCTGCCACAGTTCGCGGCGCGAGATAGGGTCGACGCCGACGCCGGGCTCATCCAGCAGCAGTACTTTCGGGTCGCCCACCAGGGTACAGGCGAGTCCCAGCTTTTGCTTCATGCCGCCGGAAAGCTTGCCTGCCAGCCGTTCGGTAAACGGGCCAAGGGAGGTGAATTCCAGCAGGCGGTCGAAAATGTTCTTCCGCGCCTCGCCGGTGACGCTGCGCAGGTCGGCATATAGGGTCAGGTTTTCCATCACCGTCAGATCTTCATACAGGCCGAACTTCTGCGGCATATAGCCGAGCACCGCGTGCAGGGCGCTGTCGTCTCTTAGCGGGTCGAAGCCGATCACGCTGGCGCGGCCCTCATCAGGTTTAAGCAAACCGGCCAGCATTCGCATCAGGGTGGTTTTCCCCGCGCCGTCGGGGCCCACCAGCCCGGTGACGTAGCCGGCGCGGATCGTGCAGGTCAGCGGCGCCACCGCGGGCCTGTCCATACCGGGAAAACGGCGGCTCAGGTCGTTTAAGGTGATGACATCCTCACTCATGTCCGTTCCCGTTGTTAAAGGAGACGGTCACCGGCATCCCCTGGCGCAGGGCGCCGTCGGCATCGGTCACCACAATACGCAGACGATAAACGAGGTCGGTACGCAGATCCGGCGTTTCCACGGTCTTCGGCGTAAATTCAGCGCTTGGCGAGACAAAGCCGATTTTACCGTGATAGGGCTTGTCCGGCCGGCCGTCGGTATACAGCAGCACTTCGCGTCCCGGCTGCGCCTGACCAAGGTTTTTCTCGTCAACATAGGCGCGGACCCACACCGGATGGGTTAACGACAGCGTCAGCACGGTGCCGCCGGCGTTGAGCATGGTGCCGGGCTCGACGGCGCGGGTCATCAGCGTACCGTCGGAAGGGGCGATGAGCACGGTATCGTGCAGGTCCAGTTTAGCCTGGGCCAGCGCCGCCTGCGCCTGTTCCAGACTGGCTTTGGCCTGCGCAATCTCCTGCGGGCGGTTACCGGCGCGGTACTGACGCAGTTTGTCCTGCGCCGATTTTAAGGTCGCCTGTGCCTGATCGCGTGAAGAACGGGCGTTTTCGAGGTCGTTGGCGGATATCGCGCTGCTGGCGCGCAGCCCGAGCTGGCGTTGATAAAAGTTTTGCGCATAGTCGTAAGCGGCCTGCGCCTGATTTACCGCCGCAGCGGCCTGGGCAATCTCTTCCGAGCGGTAGCCGGCCATCATCAGGTCATACTGTGCCTGGGCAGTGGAGACGTTAGCCTCGGCCTGCAGCAGGGCATTTTCATACGGCGCGCGATCAAGCTCGCCGAGCGTTTGCCCGGCGCGGATGCTGTCGCCTTCGTCGACGGTCAGCGAAGCCAGTCTGCCGCCGACGCGGAAGCTCATGTTGACGGTGCGGATATCGACATTGCCATACAGGGTCAGCGGCTGCTGCCGGCTGCTCTGGTACCACCACCAGCCGCCGCCCAGCGCGGCGAGAAGAATCACGATCAGCAGAATGACGACGACGGGTTTTTTCATCAGCCCAAACTCCTTTGCGATAACCCATGCAGAATGAAATCGATATGACAGGTAATGACCTCGAAAATCTGTTCGGTCTTTTGCGCGTCAAATTGCGTCCAGCCGGTGCGCAGCAGGATGGTTTCACGCCCAAGACGGAAAGCCAGCACCTCGCCCAGCAGGGCATGGGTGTGGAGGATCATTTGCGTATCACCGGCATCGCGGCCTGTCCAGGCGGCAATCAGCCGGGTGAGATAGTGGTGCAGGGGGGCAATCACCTGCTGGTGGATCAGATGGTAGGCGGCGGTCGGCGCCAGCTGCTCACGGGAAATGAATTTGCTTAAGTTGACCGTATCATCCTGGGTCAGCAGCAGGATCATGTTGTGGCAGGCATTGAGAATGAGGGCGCGAATTGCCTGGCGATCCGGCGACTCTCCGGCGAGCAGGGCCTCCGCCGCTTCGGCCTGTGGGCGAAAATTGTCGCCGATAAAATCGGCGATCCATTGGGCACAGGCGAGATATAAGTCGTCTTTCGAGCCAAAATAATAGGTGATAGCGGCGATATTCTGCCCGGCCTGGGCGGCGATATCGCGGGTGGTGGCATGCTGGCCATACTCGCCAAACTGGGCGATAGCGGCCGCGATAAGCTGATTTTTTGCCTGTTCGCCTTTACTGGTCATCGCGCTCTGTAAAAGTTAATCAATCGATTGATTAACTTTAGGTCCCAATCGACAGTTTGTCTACCGGCCTGGATCAAATATGAAAACCTTCCTCTTTCAGCTCCCCGGCGACCCAGGCGAAGAAGCGCTGGACCTTCTCCTTCTGTTCGTTGGCATGGGGGAGAACGAAGTGGTGCGCGCCGACCGGCATACTCCGCTCGTCGTCAAATACCGGCGTCAGCTGCCCCTGACGCACGTGCCCGCCGGCCAGCAGATTGCTTTCAAGGATCACCCCCATCCCCATTCTGGCCGCCTCGATGCTCATGTACGACCGGTCGAAATTAAAGATGAAGTTTTTATGCCAGCCGCGGACCTTGTGCCACGACAGCCAACTGCTCCAGTTAATTAAGGTGCTGTCGGAGTGGATCAGATCGCAGGCCAGCAGATCTTCCACCGCATGCACAGGATGGCTGGCTAAATAAGACGCTGCGCTGTAGGGCAGGACGCACTCATTTTTAATGGTTCTGACCAGCAGCGTTGGCCACTGTGATAGCCCGTGACGAATATCGATATCAATATTATCCCGGGAGAACTGGATGCTTTCGTATGAACAGGTCAGGCTGATTTTTAGCGCCGGCCACGCCTGGCGAAATTTATCCAGGCGAGGCATCAGCCACAGCAGGCCGAAACTCGGCGCCGAGTGAATACGTAAATAATCCTGATGGATATCGTTGATCACCTGGCTGGTGGCCTGGCCAATCATATTCAGCGCCCCGGAGACCTCTTTGAGATATTTTTCTCCCACCGCCGTTAACATGACGCCTTTACTGCTGCGGGAGAACAGTTTTTTTCCCAGAAAGTGCTCCAGGCTGGCTATCTGGTGGCTGACCGCCGAGGCGGTAATATTGAGATTCTCTGCGGCCAGGTTGAGGCTGCCGGTAGCGGCGACTTCAATAAAGGCCTGGATATTGCGTAAAGAGGGCATCGGCAAATTTTTATTGGGCAGCGGTTGACTCATGGCAGCATCCTGGGCAGGGCGTTTCTAAAAGAAAATAGCGAACAGCGTGGCGCAGTCGTGATAGCCAGCATAGAGAAAAGGGAAAAATGATTTTAATTTGTGATGGACTTAACAATTTATCTCGTTAAAAGAGTGCGTGTCAGTAAACGCTAAAAATTTGCGGGAAGTCACTAACTCAATTTTTCTCAATCATAATTGAGGTTTTTTGAATACCGTTTCATTTTGGGGTTGTTATATTCCTCTCACAGGCCTGATCACAAACGGCGATGCATTGAGATCGCCATTATAAAACACCTAACCACCTGTTTAGCTGAGCGAAAAGATATTTATCTCTTGCTGCTGTATGGAAAGTGAAAACGCGGTGATCCGAAGCGGCAACGGGCAGCGAAGTGGATGAGGTATAAGATGAGGAAACCCTATGTCACGTATAGATACACTAGTCTGTACTGACGCCAGGAAAACAAAATATCGTTTCGTGGTTTTGACGATGATTTTCCTGGTGTATGCCATCAATTACGCCGATAGAACCAATATTGGCGCGGTACTGCCGTTTATCATTGATGAGTTTCATATCAATAATTTTGAAGCTGGGGCCATTGCCAGTATGTTTTTCCTCGGCTATGCGGTAAGCCAGATCCCGGCCGGCTTTTTCATCGCCAAACGCGGTACCCGGGGACTGGTTTCGCTGTCCATTTTCGGCTTCTCCGCCTTTACCTGGCTGATGGGCACGGTGAGCTCCGTGTTTGGCCTGAAGCTGGTGCGGCTGGGACTGGGGCTGAGCGAAGGGCCTTGCCCGGTGGGGCTGGCTTCCACCATAAATAACTGGTTTCCACCAAAAGAGAAAGCGACGGCAACGGGTGTTTATATCGCGGCGACCATGTTTGCGCCGATTATTGTCCCGCCGCTGGCGGTGTGGATTGCGGTGACCTGGGGCTGGCGGTGGGTCTTTTTCTCCTTTGCGATACCCGGGATCGTGGCGGCGATTGCGTGGTATCTGCTGGTTAAATCCAAACCTTCAGAGAGCGGATTTGTTTCACAAGGCGAACTCGAAGAGATTAATGCCGGGCGTGAACGCCATAATAACGGCGTACGCGAGAATATATTAATTGCCGATCGCTTCACCTGGCTGGATAAAATTATTCGGGTGAAAAAGATGGCGCCTATTGATACTGCGAAAGGCTTATTTACCTCAAAGAATATTCTGGGTGACTGTCTGGCGTATTTTATGATGGTTAGCGTGCTGTACGGATTATTAACCTGGATCCCGCTGTATTTAGTGAAAGAGCGCGGTTTTGATGTGATGAGTATGGGCTTCGTGGCCAGTATGCCGTGCATCGGCGGCTTTATTGGCGCGATCGGCGGTGGATGGATTTCGGACAAATTATTAGGCCGCCGGCGTAAACCCACCATGATGTTCACTGCGGTGTCAACCGTGGTCATGATGTTAGTGATGCTGAATATCCCGACGAGCACCCTGGCGGTCTGTATTGGATTATTCTTTGTCGGTTTCTGTTTGAATATCGGTTGGCCAGCTTTTACCGCTTACGGCATGGCTGTATCGGACAGCAAAACCTATCCGATCGCTTCTTCCATTATTAATAGCGGTGGCAACCTCGGCGGATTTGTGGCCCCGATGGCGGCCGGCTACTTACTTGACCAGACGGGCAGTTTTAATTCTGTATTTACCTATTTTGGTATCTGCGCCGCCATTGGCTTGGTGGTGATTCTTTTCCTCGATGAACCACAATAACGGAAATATATCCTGTTAATTAATATGACGTAATGTCATGGAGTGAAACTATGTTATTAAAAGATAAAGTCGCCATTATTACTGGCGCGGCCTCCGCACGCGGTTTGGGCTTTGCCACCGCGAAATTATTCGCCGACAACGGCGCGAAAGTGGTCATTATCGACCTCAATGGTGAAGCCAGCAAAACCGCGGCGGCGGCATTAGGCGAAGGCCATCTCGGCCTGGCGGCGAACGTCGCTGATGAAGTGCAGGTACAGGCGGCCATCGAACAAATTCTGGCGAAATATGGCCGGGTTGATGTGCTGGTGAATAACGCAGGGATTACCCAACCGCTGAAGCTGATGGATATCAAGCGCGCCAATTATGACACAGTGCTCGATGTCAGCCTGCGCGGCACGCTGCTGATGTCGCAGGCGGTTATTCCCACCATGCGGGCACAAAAATCCGGCAGCATTGTCTGCATCTCGTCCGTTTCCGCCCAGCGCGGCGGCGGTATCTTCGGCGGCCCGCACTACAGCGCGGCAAAAGCCGGGGTGCTGGGTCTGGCGCGGGCGATGGCGCGCGAGCTTGGCCCGGATAACGTCCGCGTTAACTGCATTACCCCGGGGCTGATTCAGACCGACATTACCGCCGGCAAGCTGACTGACGATATGACGGCCAACATTCTTGCCGGGATCCCGATGAACCGCCTCGGCGACGCGGTAGACATCGCGCGTGCCGCGCTGTTCCTCGGCAGCGACCTCTCTTCCTACTCCACCGGTATCACCCTGGACGTTAACGGCGGCATGTTAATTCACTAAGCGAGGCAAACAGATGAAGATGACCGAATCACAAAAAGTCGCCGCGGCGGCATGGCGTATTCGCCGTTACGCCCTGCAAATGGGGGAAGTACAGGGGCAGGGCTATATCGGCCAGGCGCTGGGCTATGCCGATGTGCTGGCCACCGCCTTCAGCCACGCCATGACCTATCGCCCGGAAGATCCCGAGTGGGAGGGGCGCGATCGCTTCCTGCTATCTCATGGCCATTACGCTATCGCTTATTATGCCGCGCTGCTGGAGGCAGGCATTATCCCGGAAGCCGAGCTGGAAACTTACGGTTCCGACGACAGCCGCCTGCCGATGTCCGGCATGGCGACCTACACCCCAGGCATGGAGATGTCCGGCGGTTCGCTGGGACAGGGGCTGTCCATTGCCGTCGGCATGGCGCTTGGGCTGCGGCAGAAACAGAGCACGGCCTGGGTCTACAACTCCATGTCCGATGGGGAGCTGGACGAAGGGTCGACCTGGGAAGCAGCGATGTCGGCGGCTCACTATGGCCTGACCAATCTGATTAACCTGGTCGACGTCAACAAACAGCAGGCGGACGGCGATTCGCGCAAAATCCTCGGCTTCGAGCCGCTGCATGAGAAATGGGCCGCCTTCGGCTGGTACGTACAGCGCGTGGACGGTAACGATCTGCCGGCGGTGATGGCTGCCTTTGACAACGCGAAAAATCACTCCGCTAACCAGCCGCGGGTCATTTTATGCGACACGCTGATGGGCAAAGGGGTGCCGTTCCTCGAAACCCGCGATAAAAACCATTTTATTCGCGTCGATGCCGACGAATGGCAAAAAGCGATTGCGGTGCTGGACGCTAACAAACCGGAAGGAGTGCTGTAATGAGCCAGAGTCAACCCCGTTTAAAAACGTCGGCGATGATCGCCTCGATTGCTGATGAAGGCCAGGCGACTGTCTCTGCGCCTTTCGGTGTCGCGCTGTCAAAACTGGCGGCGCAGCGCCCGGAAATCGTCGGCATGACCGCGGACCTGTCAAAATATACCGATCTGCATATTTTCGCCCAGGCCTTCCCGGATCGTTTTTTCCAGATGGGCATGGCCGAGCAGCTGCTGATGGCGGCGGCGGGGGGGATGGCGAAGGAGGGGTTTATTCCTTTCGCCACCACCTATGCTGCCTTCGCCACCCGTCGCGCCTATGATTTTATTCATCAGGTCATCGCCGAAGAGCATCTGAACGTGAAGATCTGCGCGGCGCTGCCGGGCCTGACAACCGGCTACGGGCCTAGCCATCAGGCCACGGAAGATCTGGCGATTATGCGCGGTATCCCCGGCATGGTCATCGTCGATCCCTGCGATGCGCTGGAGATAGAGCAGGCGGTACCGGCCATTGCCGATCACCAGGGGCCGGTATATATGCGTCTGCTGCGCGGTAAGGTGCCGCTGGTGCTGGATAAATACGACTATCAGTTCGAACTGGGCAAAGCGAAGCTGCTGGAGGACGGCAACGATGTGCTGATCATCTCCTCCGGGCTGATGACCATGCGCGCGCTGGAGGCGGTTGAAAAGCTGCGGGCTGATAATATCAGCGTGGCGGTCCTGCACGTGCCAACCATCAAACCGCTGGATGAAAAAGCGATTATTGAACAGGCGTCGAAGCCGGGTCGTCTGGTGGTGACTGCGGAAAACCACACCGCGGTCGGCGGGCTAGGGGAGGCGGTGGCCGCGCTGCTGATGCGTAAGGGGGGGCGCTGTGAGCTGGATATCGTGGGGCTCCCTGACGCGTTCCTGTTAGCCGGCGCGCTGCCGACCCTCCACGATCGTTACGGTATTTCCACCGCGAAGATCGTTGAAAAAATCAAGTATCGTCTGCGTTAATCGTTCTGCGATGACACACCTGGCCGCTGAGCGCACTCAGTGGCCTTCTTCCCCCGCCAGACAAGCGCGGCATTCTTTTGGCAGATTTTATGCGGCCTGTCACAAAATCTGCTAGAATGCGCCCCTTCATGGCATTGTGGTTTTTGCCATCTCTTATCGCAATAATCTCCCTGAAAACTACGCCCTTCACCGGGCCGGGGCGGTTCGGAGTTGTTATGTCTTTTGATTCCCTTGGCCTGAATCCCGATATCCTGCGCGCTGTCGCTGAGCAGGGCTACGTTGAGCCGACCCCTATCCAACAGCAGGCTATCCCGGCGGTAATGCAGGGGCGCGATCTGATGGCCAGCGCCCAGACCGGCACCGGTAAGACGGCGGGCTTTACCCTGCCGCTGCTACAGCGTCTGATTGACAAAGAGCCGCACGCAAAAGGCCGCCGCCCGGTGCGCGCGCTGATCCTGACCCCAACCCGTGAGCTGGCGGCGCAGGTGGGCGAGAACGTCCGCGACTACAGCAAATACCTGAATATTCGCTCGCTGGTGGTATTTGGCGGCGTGAGCATCAACCCGCAGATGATGAAGCTGCGTGGTGGCGTCGACATCCTCGTTGCCACCCCGGGCCGTCTGCTGGACCTCGAACATCAGAACGCGGTCAGCCTTGATAGCGTGGAAATCCTCGTGCTGGACGAAGCGGACCGCATGCTGGATATGGGCTTTATCCATGACATTCGTCGCGTACTGGCCAAACTGCCGGCGCGTCGTCAGAACCTGCTGTTCTCGGCGACCTTCTCCGACGAGATCAAGGGCCTGGCCGAGAAACTGCTGCACAACCCGCTGGAAGTGGAAGTGGCGCGTCGCAACACCGCGTCCGAGCAGATCACCCAGCACGTCCATTTCGTTGATAAGAACCGCAAGCGCGAACTGTTGTCGCAGCTGATCGGCGAAGGCAACTGGCAGCAGGTGCTGGTGTTTACCCGCACCAAGCATGGCGCCAACCACCTCGCGGAGCAGCTCAACAAAGACGGCATCCGCAGCGCGGCTATCCATGGCAACAAGAGTCAGGGGGCACGTACCCGCGCGCTGGCCGACTTTAAATCCGGCGGCATTCGCGTGCTGGTGGCGACCGATATCGCCGCCCGTGGTCTGGATATCGAAGAGCTGCCGCACGTGGTGAACTACGAGCTGCCGAACGTGCCGGAAGATTACGTCCACCGTATCGGCCGTACTGGTCGCGCGGCGGCCACCGGCGAAGCCTTATCGCTGGTGTGTGTGGATGAGCATAAGCTGCTGCGCGATATCGAGCGCCTGCTGAAAAAAGAGATCCCGCGCATTGCGATTGCCGGCTATGAGCCGGATCCGTCCATTAAAGCCGAACCTATCCAGAACGGTCGCCAGCAGCGCGGCGGCGGTCGTGGGCAAGGTCAGGGACGCGGTGGCCAGGGTCAGGGACGCAGCGGACAGCCGCGCAGCCAGAACAGCGCCCCGCGCCGTCAGGACGGCGAGGCGCCGAAAGCGCGTACGCAGGACGGCAAACCGCCGCGCCGCCGTCGCCCGCGTAAACCGGCTGGCGAATAACACGCTGATGCCCCGGCCGCGATAACGCGGCCCGGCTCAGGCCCGTCTGTCCGCTACGCGGCGGCGGGCCTTTTTCTTTCCATTACACTATTTGTCGAGCACGCTTCCACACTCAGCAGAAAGCAATACCTCCGGGCGGGCAAAAATGGCACAATAGTGGCTGTTTATACAGTATTCAGGTTTTCTCATGGCTTTGACCGCTGCGCTGAAAGCGCAAATCGCCGCCTGGTATAAGGCGCTTCAGGAACAGATCCCGGACTTTATTCCCCGCCCCCCGCAGCGGCAGATGATCGCCGATGTGGCGAAAACGCTCGCCGGGGAAGAGGGCAGGCATCTGGCTATCGAAGCGCCGACCGGCGTCGGTAAAACGCTGTCATACCTGATCCCGGGCATAGCTATCGCCCGGGAGGAACAAAAAACGCTGGTGGTCAGCACCGCCAACGTCGCCCTGCAGGATCAAATCTACAGTAAAGACCTGCCGCTGCTGCGTAAAATCATTCCCGACCTGCGCTTTACCGCCGCCTTTGGCCGTGGGCGCTACGTTTGCCCGCGTAACCTGACGGCGCTGGCCAGTACCGAGCCGTCACAGCAGGATCTGCTGGCCTTTCTCGATGACGATCTCACCCCGAATAACCAGGCCGAGCAGAAGCTGTGTGCGACCCTGAAGCAGGACCTCGACAGCTACCGCTGGGACGGCCTGCGCGATCATACCGATAAAGCCATCGATGACGCGCTGTGGAGCCGGCTGAGCACCGATAAGGCCAGCTGCCTGAACCGCAACTGCCACTACTATCGCGAGTGCCCGTTCTTTGTGGCGCGGCGGGAAATTCAGGAGGCGGAAGTGGTGGTGGCCAACCATGCGCTGGTGATGGCGGCGATGGAGAGCGAGGCGGTGCTGCCGGAACCGAAAAACCTGCTGTTGGTCCTCGATGAAGGTCATCATCTGCCGGACGTCGCCCGCGACGCGCTGGAGATGAGCGCCGAGATCACCGCCCCCTGGTTTCGCCTGCAGCTGGATCTGTTCTGCAAGCTGGTCGCCACCTGCATGGAGCAGTTTCGTCCGAAAACCACGCCGCCGCTGGCCAATCCGGAGCGGCTCACCGGCCATTGCGAAGAGCTGTTCGAGCTGATTGCGTCGTTGAATAATATTCTCAATCTCTACATGCCCGCCGGTCAGGAAGCGGAGCATCGTTTCCCGATGGGCGAACTGCCGCAGGAGGTGATGGAGATCTGCCAGCGGCTGGCGAAGCTCACCGAGATGCTGCGCGGGCTGGCGGAGCTGTTTCTTAACGATCTCAGCGAAAAGACCGGCAGCCATGACGTGGTGCGCCTGCATCGGGTGCTGCTGCAGATGAACCGCGCCCTTGGCATGTTTGAAAGCCAAAGCAAGCTGTGGCGCCTGGCGTCGCTTGCGCAGTCCTCAGGCGCGCCGGTAACCAAATGGGCGACGCGGGTGGTGCGCGACGGCCAGATCCATGTCTGGTTCCACTGCGTCGGCATCCGCGTCAGCGATCAGCTGGAACGGCTGCTGTGGCGCAGCGTGCCGCATATCGTCGTGACGTCAGCGACGCTGCGTTCTCTGAACAGCTTTTCGCGCCTGCAGGAGATGAGCGGTCTGAAGGAGAAAGCGGGTGACCGCTTCGTGGCGCTGGATTCGCCGTTCAATCACGTGGAGCAGGGGAAAATTATTATTCCTCAAATGCGCTATGAACCGTTGATGGATAACGAAGAGCAGCACATTGCCGAGATGGCGGCCTATTTTCGCCAGCAGGTAGAAAGCAAGAAACATCTCGGGATGCTGGTGCTGTTTGCTAGCGGGCGGGCGATGAACCGCTTCCTGGAGCATGTGACCGATCTGCGCCTGATGCTGCTGGTGCAGGGCGACCAGCCGCGCTATCGGCTGGTGGAGCTGCATCGCAAACGGGTTGAAAACGGCGAGCACAGCGTGCTGGTGGGCCTGCAGTCCTTTGCCGAAGGTCTCGATTTAAAGGGCGATCTGCTAAGCCAGGTGCATATTCATAAAATCGCCTTTCCGCCCATCGACAGCCCGGTGGTGATCACCGAAGGCGAATGGCTGAAAAGCCTCAATCGTTATCCTTTCGAGGTACAGAGTTTGCCCAGCGCCTCCTTTAATCTGATTCAGCAGGTGGGGCGTCTGATCCGTAGCCATCACTGCTGGGGAGAAGTGGTGATTTACGATAAGCGTCTGTTGACCAAAAACTATGGCGCGCGCCTACTGAACGCGTTACCTGTTTTTCCCATAGAGCAGCCGGGCGTCCCGGAGGTTATAGTAAAACGGAAAGCAAAACTGACAGCAAAACAGACAGGCCGCAAACGTCGCTGACACCGGCGCGTGATGCACCAGGGGGAGCCATGGAGTACAGCAAAATTATAAAAGAGGTGGGTCGCGGTAAGAATCATGCCCGCGACCTCGATGAAGAGACCGCCCGCGCGCTCTACGCGCGGATGCTGGACGGCGAGGTGCCGGAGCTGGAGCTGGGGGGAATATTAATCGCCCTGCGCATCAAAGGCGAAGGCGAAGCGGAGATGAAAGGGTTTTACGCGGCGATGCAGCAGCATACGCTGCGCCTGACCCCGCCGGCCGGCAAGCCGATGCCGATTGTCATCCCCAGCTACAACGGCGCGCGCAAGCAGGCGAACCTGACGCCGCTGCTGGCGATGCTCCTGCACAAGCTGGGGTTTCCGGTGGTGGTTCACGGCGTCAGTCACGATCCCACCCGGGTGCTGACCGAGACCATTTTTACCCTGCTGGACATTCCGGCCACCCGGCACGCCGGACAGGCTCAGGCGCAGCTGGAGGGCCATGAACCGGTGTATATCCCGGTGGGGGCCTTCTGTCCGCCGCTGGAGAAACAGCTGGCGATGCGCTGGCGGATGGGCGTGCGCAACAGCGCCCACACCCTGGCCAAGCTGGCTACACCGTTTGGCGAAGCGGAGGCGTTGCGTCTCTCCAGCGTGTCGCATCCGGAATATGTTCCCCGGGTGGCGAACTTCTTTCGTGAGACCGGTGGCCGCGCGCTGTTGATGCACGGTACCGAGGGTGAAGTGTACGCCAACCCGCAGCGCTGCCCGCAGATCAGCCTGATCGATGAGCAGGGCGTGCAGGTGCTGTACGAACGCCAGACTGAGACGACAACGGAGGCGGTGGTCCTGCCGGCCTCGAAAGATCCCGAGGTCACCGCGCGCTGGATCGAGCGCTGCGTCGCCGGCGTCGAACCGGTGCCCCACTCGTTGAAAATTCAGCTTGCCTGCTGTCTGCTGGCCAGCGGGGAGGTCACCACCCTGGAGCAGGGCCTCAGTCGTGTCAACGACTGCTGGTGATCGGATCTGCAGGATAAAAAAAAGCCCGTCCGGTGGCTCGGACGGGCAAGGCAAGGGTATTAAAGGTCTTTTCAGGGTTAATTCAGTGGCTTACAGAGGGAACAGCGATTATTTATAGATAACCGCGGTACCGCTCAGTTTGTTGTTGGTGTTAGCGGAAGTAATGCTGTAGCCAGTCGCACCAGCGGCTTCGGCTTTAGCAGCCAGTTTTGCTTCCAGACCATCTAAAGTGGTTGCGCCTTGCGCAGACACCACACCGATTTTATTCATGCTTTCAGCCTGAGCGGGGGTGACCGGTTCGGCGGCAAACGCGCCGAAGGAAAGGGCAGTCAGAGCGATGGCAGCGGCAGCATATTTGATGTTTTTCATAGTTAATCTCTCGCAGGTTGTTCTGTTCAGGGGACGATGTTCCGTCGATGTGATAAGTATCACGCTTTTTTGCGGGAGATAAAATCGAAGGAAATTCACAGTCCTCATCGAATTTTTTGAATGATTAATAATTTACTGATTATTAATAAATTATTTCTCATTCTTTTCGCCACGAAGCGTAGCGAGGAAGACCGACGCGTTTAAGGGCACATATTGCGACTTTTTCCGCCAAAAAATGTGCGCGAAAAGATAATGCGAAAGGCTGTCATGAACGGTAAAGGAAAGTCAGCGTAGCTGGCTATCCTTGGATCCTCGACGATTATATCCTGAAAATGTATTGTTATGTAAATCTTTCTCCTGCTGGCATTTCACGCAATATCTGACCCCTGGGATGGCCTGTCGACGGGCCTCCGGAATCGGCTCTCCGCATTCATCACAAAATTTGTTGCTTTCGCCGCGCGGAAGCTCACGGCGCGCGCGAGCCACCGCATCGTCAATGGTGCTGTCGATCTGATCCTGAACGGCCCCATCGCCTGCCCAACCTGATGCCATCGTCTGCCTCCTGTGAAAGGTTATTGATAAATTATAGCTGAACCGTGCAGTCGGTTACCGCTGCTGGCAGCATTGACCCGCCAGGCTATCGCCCCCTGGCGGTGGGCCTTATCCGCGAGGGCAGCCACCAGATCATCAAGGGTGCTGGCACCGGAGGCGGAGACGGTACCGACAGGGCGGAGCGGGCCGTCATAGGGCAGTACGGGTGTCGGTGGCAGGGGAGAGGCCGCGGCGGCATGAGCGGTGAGCGCAGCGGCGAACAGCAGCGAGGTGATTTTCATCAGCATATCCTCATAAACAGCATGGGACATAGCTTAAGTGTAGGTCTTTCCAGACCGCGCGATAGGGAATTTTTAATGCAAAAACAAGGCGTTTTGCATGCTACCGGCGCAGGGCAGCGGTACTCTGGCCGGTAGATTATTTAGCGGGCGTCAGGGCGGATCATGTCAAAACGCAGACTGTCATCAATACTGTAATAGGCGCTCGGACCTCCGGCGCGCAGGATCGGCTGGGCGCGGGCGGTTTGATAGATGCCGTTGTCCAGCAGTGATTCATCAATATGCACGGCGATCACTTCGCCGAGCACCAGCCACGTATCGACAGGGTTACCGTCGGCGGTGGTGAGTTGAATACATTGCGACAGACGACACTCAAAGTTCACCGGGCTCTCCGCGACCCGGGGGGCGCTGACCAGGCGGCTGGCGGCGGCGGTGAGGCCGGCGCGCACGAACTCGTCCTCATGGTGCGGGATCGAGGCAGACGTTTCATTCATCGCCACGGCCAGCGGGCGCGTCGCCAGGTTCCAGACGAACTCCTTCGTCTCGACAATATTTTGTACGCTGTCTTTCCAGCCGCTGCTGGCGAAACCAATGATCGGTGGCCGATAGTTAAAGCAGTTAAAAAAGCTGTATGGCGCCAGATTACGGTGGCCCTCAGCGTCCTGCGAGGCGATCCAGCCTATCGGGCGAGGCCCGATAATCGCGTTCAGGGGGTCATGCGGCAGGCCGTGGCCCTGTGAAGGTTGATAAAAGTACATGCTGCACCTGTCACGGATAAAGGAGATATCCAGACTCCCTTATTTACCGCGCCGCCGTCAACGGGTATCTTACGCGGCTGTTCAAAGGAGATTGTCATGAAAGCCCAGAAACCGGGGTTACACCCGCGTAACCGCCACCATCAACGCTACGACCTGCCTGCGCTCTGCCAGGCGCATCCTGACCTGCAGGGATACATTACGCTCAATCCGCTGGGTGAGCAGACCATTGATTTTGCCAATCCGCAGGCGGTGAAGGCGTTGAATAAAGCGCTGCTGGCGCATTTTTACGCGGTTAAACACTGGGACATTCCTGACGGCTTTCTCTGTCCGCCGGTGCCTGGGCGTGCCGATTATATTCATCATCTGGCGGATCTGCTGGCGCAGGATAGTGGCGAGGTGCCAAAGCAAGCCACGATCCTTGATATTGGTACGGGTGCCAACCTCATCTATCCCTTGATCGGCGTTCATGAGTACGGCTGGCGCTTCACCGGCAGCGAAATCAGCCCGGAGGCCTTCGCCAGCGCGCAGGCCATTGTCAATGGCAACCCCGGATTGACCCGGCAGATCCGTCTGCGTCGGCAAAAAGAGAGCCAGGCCATCTTCCACGGCGTGATCCACAAAAACGAGACCTATGACGCCACGCTGTGTAATCCGCCGTTCCATGACTCCGCAGAGAGCGCCCGGGCAGGCGGTGAGCGCAAGCGCCGCAATCTCGGACTCGGCGCCGACAGCGCGCTTAACTTTGGCGGTCAGCAGCAGGAACTGTGGTGCGAAGGAGGCGAAGTGGCCTTTATCTCGCAGATGATCCGCGAAAGTCAGGCTTTCGCCCGCCAGGTGAAATGGTTTACCTCGCTGGTGTCGCGCGGCGACAATCTGCCGCCGCTCTACCGCCTGCTGACCGAGGTTGGGGCCGTGAAAGTGGTGAAAAAAGAGATGGCCCAGGGGCAAAAGCAGAGCCGGTTTATCGCCTGGAGCTTTATGGACGACGCCAAACGCCGCCGTCCGTTCTAACGCTACTCGGCGGCCGGGCTGTCTGAGCCCGGCATCGGCAGCTGTTGCCAGGTCTGTATCGGGGCGCGAACCCCGGCGCGGTCGAAGTGCTTTTTCACCTGAGTGTCGAGGGCAAAGCGCACCGTCCACTGCTTCAGCGGCAGGGTAGTGAAGCTGACGCGTAGCGTGAAGGCGGTATTGCTCAGCCCCACCAGCCCGGCGAACGACGGTTCGCCAATGATCAGGCCGCGGATCTCCTCCTGGGCCAGCAGATCGTCCACCGCCGCCTTCAGCGCCTGGCTGGCTTTATCCAGATCCTCGTGACGGTCGACATCATAGTTGGCGACCACCGAGCCAATGCCGCGCACGAAGTTGGCAAAGGTGGTAATCGAGGACCAGGGAATAATGTGATAGGCGCCGGTATCCTGCCGTACCCCCACGGAGCGAATCGACATTCGTTCTACGGTGCCGGTCAAAGGGCCGATGGTGACTAGGTCGCCGGTATTCATCCCGTTCTCAAACTGGATAAATATGCCGGTGATAATATCTTTAACCAGCGTTTGCGCGCCAAACGAAATAGCCAGCCCTAACGCCCCGGCGCCCGCCAGCAGCGGCGCAATGTTAACCCCAATCTCCGAGAGCAGGATCATCACCGTGATGGTGCTGATCACCACCGCCAGCGCGTTGCGAAACAGCGTCAGCAGCGTCCTGGCCCGCGCGCTGGGCAGTGGGCGGCCATGAATATCCGACGCCAGTCGGTTTTCGATCAGGCTGGCCAGCACCGTCCAGCCGATGGCAGAGAAGAAGAGGATGAGGGCGATGCGGATCAGCACATCCACCGTTTTTTGCCCGGCATCGTTGTGCAGCCATTCGCGGAAGTCAAACAGGCCCCAGGCGCTCAGCAGCAGCATGACGGCGACGCAGACGGTGAGAATGCGTGCCGCCTTCAGCGAGGCGGAGATCCAGCCGTTCAGCCGCTTTTGCAGCTCAGGATAGTTGCGCTGGGTGGCGGGTGACAAGGTAATGGTTTTGGCTATCCAGCGTGACAGGATGCCGGACACCAGCGCCGCGCCGCCGATAATGGCCAGGCTTTGCAGGGTGGCGCCCATCATGAATTTCAGGCTATTGCCCGGGTCGAACAGGGAGAAGAAAAAGAGCACCACAAAGTAGGCGCAGGCCAGCCAGTGCCAGACCAGCGCGAAGGCGCGGATAAACAGGCTAAAGAAGGAGAGCGAACGGTCGGCCAGATGGATTAGACCCTGCGTAATCAAGGCCTTGTTATGAAAAATCAGGTACAGCGCCCACAGCGTAATGCACAGCATGATGACGACGTTAGCCAGCGCACCAACCTGAACATTCACCTGATTGGAAATAATCGGCACCGCGACAATCAGGCCATAGCCAATCAGGCTGCTGAGCGCGCTCAGGCGCAGACTCCAGTATGACGCGGCCTCGTCGCTGAGGTTAAAGGGCCGGAGCGCCGGGATGCGCGGGCAGAAAATGAGCCGCAGAATGGCTTTAAAAAACTCGATCAGCGCGAAAGCGTTGAGGAAAAGACTCTGCTGGAAGGCAATAGTGGGGTTATTACCATTCAGCCGATCGCTTAACAGCTGACCGACAAACAGGGTCAGCGCCAGCAGCAGCAGGTCGATGACAAACGCCCCGGCGATGGTCAGGGGCAGCTGGAGCCAGTTTCCGCGATCGCGGTTTTTATGCCGCCCCCATTCACCCATTTTGCGATACAGCGGCAGCGCCGCAAGACGCACCAGCCACCAGAAGGCAAAGACCAGGCCGGCCAGCAGTAAAAAATGCCAGGCCGCGCTGGTGAAGGTTTGCGAATTAAAAGGTTTATGCGGTGAGCCGGTGATATTGCGCCACAGTTGAGAGAAGCGAGACGAGAGCT
Source organism: Klebsiella sp. A-Nf5 (assembly GCF_002810545.1). Lineage (NCBI taxonomy): Bacteria > Pseudomonadati > Pseudomonadota > Gammaproteobacteria > Enterobacterales > Enterobacteriaceae > Klebsiella > Klebsiella sp. A-Nf5. The sequence goes on from NZ_PIOG01000231.1 coordinate 24,270, forward strand.
GCTCGCCGTATTCCCGGCTGATCTGCGTGACGTTCTCCAGCACCGTGGTCTCTTCTTTCACCGCCGGCGGCGTCAGCGTCGGGGTGCTGTCTGGCGGCGGCGTGGCGGCTGCTTTACGCAACTGGTCAATGAGCTCCTGACGGGCGCTGTCGTTAGCCAGCACGTCAGCCAGCGCGGCG
>NZ_PIOG01000053.1:0-24169 GCF_002810545.1 Klebsiella sp. A-Nf5
CGAACGGCATGGGCGCGATGCTGGACGCCGACGACGCGCTGGGCCGCCATGAGTGGCTGATCGCTCCGCTGCTGCTGCAGGGCAGCGCCTCGCCGGATGCCCGCATGCTGCTGGCGCTGCCGGTGGATATCGGCGAGCTGATCGCCGCCCGTCCCGAGCTGGCGCAGCGTTCCGACACGGTGGAGTGGGATGAAGCGCAGGGGACGCTGAAAGCCTGGCGGCGGACGGTGATAGGCCAGCTGGTGATCAAGACCCAGCCGCTGGCGAAGCCCTCTGAGGCGGAGCTGCATCAGGCGATGCTCAACGGGATTCGTGAGAAAGGCCTCGGTGTGCTCAACTGGACGCCAGAGGCTGAGCAGCTGCGACTGCGGCTACAGTGTGCGGCGCAGTGGCTGCCGGAAGAGGCGTGGCCCGCGGTGGATGACGCTTCGCTGTTGGCCTCGCTGGAGGCATGGCTGCTGCCGCAGATGAACGGCGTTCACTCGCTGCGGGCGCTGAAGGCGCTGGATCTGCGTCAGGCGCTACAGGACTGGCTGCCGTGGCCGCTGCGCCAGAAGCTGGATCGCGAGCTGCCGACGCACTATACCGTGCCGACCGGCAGCCGTCTGGCGATCCGTTACCATGCGGAGAACCCGCCGGCGTTGGCGGTGCGTATGCAGGAGATGTTCGGCGAGGCCGCGACGCCGGTTATCGCCGAGGGGCGGGTGCCGCTGGTGCTGGAGCTGCTGTCGCCCGCCCAGCGTCCGCTGCAGATCACCCGCGATCTGAGCGCCTTCTGGCAGGGGAGCTACCGCGAGGTGCAGAAAGAGATGAAGGGACGCTACCCGAAACACGTCTGGCCGGACGATCCGGCCAACACCGCCCCGACCCGGCGCAGCAAAAAATATTCGTAGTCGCTAGACCATCTGCTGCCAGAGAAAAATGCCCCCTCCGGCCAGCGCCAGCCAGGGGCCGAAGGCCAGCGGCTGCTGCAGCGACTGCCGGGACCACAGGCGCTGCAGCAGGGTCCACACCAGTCCGCTGGCCGACGCGAGCAACAGCACCTGCGGCAGAACCTGCCAGCCGCACCAGGCGCCCAGCGCCGCCAGCAGCTTAAAATCGCCATAGCCCAGCGCCTCTTTCCCGGTCAGCAGGCGGAACAGCCAGTAGACCGACCACAGCGCCAGATAACCGGCCATCGCCCCGGCGACCGCGTCCGGCAGGGCAATGTACACCTCGTTAAGATTAAACAGTAGCCCGGCCCACAGCAGGGGCAGTGTCAGACGGTCAGGCAGCAGTTGGGTTCGGGCGTCAATCCGCGCCAGCATCAGCAGGAACGAGAGCAGCACCAGGCCGCCCGCCAGCGGCAGGCCCGGCGCGAGCAATGCCCCGGCGAGCATAAACAGCAGGCCGGTGGCCAGCTCGGTCAGCGGATAGCTCCACGCGATGGGCGCCTGACAGCAGCGGGCGCGGCGGCCCAGCCAGAGAAAGCTGAGCAGCGGGATATTGTCCCGCCAGGCGATCGGCTGGCGGCACTGCGGGCAGGATGATCTCGGGGTGCTGAGGCTTATCCGCTCGTCGTCCGCGGTCTGGGTCAGCATGCGCGGCAGGCGATAGATCACCACGTTGTAAAAGCTGCCCAGCGCCAGGCCGAACAGCAGCAGGAAGCCATACCAGACAAGGGGAAAGTGCAGCGATAATGCCGTTAATGTCGTCATTTTTACTCCTGGTGTAACCATTTTCCCTGAATCTGCCACGGTGTGCGGCCTGACTCGTTTTTAGCGGCGGGGCGCGTGACCAGCAGCGCCAGCAGGGGCGGCATCCCCTGCCGGGGCTGCAGCGTACCGCGAAACAGATAGCGGCCATCGGGCGACAGGGCCCCCTGGCCGCTGAGGCTCAGCTGATGAGAATCCTGGCGGAGGGTCAGCGCCACGGCGCCGTCCGCCGTACAGCGGAAGGTGCCATTAACCTGGGCCAGCTCCAGGCTGCCGACCGGGGAGTGCAGTCGGGCCTGACGCCACTGCGCGCCTCCGGCGGTGATTTGTCGGCAGCGCCCCTCGCTGAAGTGCGCTTCGGCCAGGCTGAAAGTGACCTCTCCCTCGGCGCTGACGGGCATGGTCGACATCAACCAGCGGCTGAGCAGGCTGGCGGGGGCGGTGAGCCGCCCGTCCTGCAGGCGCAGATCGCGCAGGCCCCACAGCCGGGCCTGCCCCTCCACGCCGCGGGGATCGCTGAGAGAGACCTGCCAGCCAGCCAGGGTCAGCGACCACGCCAGTCGTTCAAGCCGTTCGCCATGCCAGTAGACCGGCTGCGCTGTGCCGCGCCAGACGCTGCCGCTAAGGCTGCCCACCTGTACGCCGGGCTGCAGCATCGGGACCAGCAGGCGCGCCGGGGCGGTAGCAGCCAGCCACAGCAGATAGAGCGCCAGCAGCAGCGCCACCGCGATCCCTTTAGCTTTCATCGTCGCGCTCCAGCAGCAGATGGTTGACCGTAACCCAGCCGGGCCGCGACGGCTGCCCGGTCACGGACAAGGAGACTGCGTTGACGCCGCGCATCGCCGGGGCGTCGAGCCACGCCATCAGCGCCTGGAAGGTGCAGGGCTGGAGGGTGACCTGCAGACGTTTTCCCTGCGGCTGCAGGCGGGCGACGGCCAGCCCGTGGCTCGCCGCCTCGCGCATCACCAGGGCGGTGAGCGCCTCTTTTGCCACCGGCGTGGGCTGCTGGCTGAGCTGCTGCAGGCGCAGAGTCTGCTGCGTCATCCAGCGCAGACTGGCCTGCTCTTTCATCAGGGTTTGTCGCCACTGCGCCTCACGGGCTCGCCAGGGCTGCCACAGTCCGTACCAGAGAGCGCATACCCCCAGCAGCCCCGCGAGTCCGAGCAGCAGGCGCTGCTCGGACGGCGTGCGCTGCCGCCACCAGATAAGCAGATTAGTCATTGTTTTCCTCCAGCGTCAGTTGTCCCTCAATGCCGTCCGGTTTCGTGGTCATGTCGCCTGGCCGGACGCGAAACCGTGTCTGCGCCCGCTGGGTGAACTGCTCCAGCGCCCGGGAAGAGACCGCGGCGATATCCAGCTGCAGACGGTTGCCCGCGGCATCCCAGCTCAGCGCCCGCAGGCGGATCCCCGGCGTGTCGCTGAGGATGTTTTGCAGCGCGCTGAGGCGATCGACGAGGGGGGCATGCTGCGCCTGACGGGCGAGGGTTTGCAGGTGTTGCTGCATCTGCAGTCGCGGATTAATCACCTTTTTCTCCGTCGGAAACCAGCGATGATAGAAAGCCCGGCTGGCCTGCTGCGCCGCCTCGGCCTGACGCGCCAGATCGAGATGGTCCAGCACGCTGTTTGTCCCCACCAGTAACGCCAGAGCTAGTGCGGCATACTGCGCCGAACGCCAGGTCGCCTGTGCAGGCCGCCGCCGACGGACGGCGAATTCCCCCTGCAGCAGACTGAGCTTCTGCGCTGCCGGATGGCGTGCGGCAAGGGTCAGCAATGTCTGCGCAGGTTGCGCCCGCCAGACGCCCGGCGCTGCGGGCGGCGGTGAATAGCTGTCGATGACTTGCTCTTCCGCCTCGCTCTGCAGCAGCTCCGTCAGCCAGACGTTTTCCGCCGCCATGCCGCCCCACGGCTGGTGGCGGATCAGCCACTGCTCGTCTACCTGCACCGCGCTCCACGCGGGCGGATGCCAGGGCAGGGCCAGCACGTCGGGCGTCAACGCCAGGGGCCGAAGGGAGAGCGACTCGCAGCGGGCCAGCCAGTCGCGCATTTTTTGCCGCTGTACGGCGACGATCTCGCACTGCGCCTGCTGGCGGTGGAGCAGGGCAAAATGGGTGGCTTCGACATCGTCGGCCAGCTGCTCTTCCAGCAGGAATGGGGCGACCTGCAGCGGCGGTTTACGCAAGCCCGCCGGCAGGGTGAGCGAGTGAAACGCGCAGTCGCTGGCCGGGATCAGCACCCAGGCGGGGTAGTGCGCCGCCAGCGCCGGGAAAGGGCTGGCGTCGTCAGCCGGCCACCGGCCGCTGGCCTCGTGGTGCGGCTCGCCGGGGGCGAAGAGTTGCCAGTGCAGCGGCGCCTGCCCGGGGGCGAAGCGCACGATCAGCATGGCCTGGGGAGAAGCGTTAAACTTATTCATCGACCACCATAGAGAGTCCATATCGCCGCTGGACGACGGTAAACGTGCGCCCCTCCTGTTGCAGGACGCTGTGCAGCTGAAAGCGAAGATTGCCGGTCACCACGGTAAAGGCGGCGATAAAGCGCGTGCTGTGCACCGTCAGCCAGGGGCGGGCAAGCGTGGTATCGGTTTTCTGCAGCGTCGGCTGCGCGAGAAACGCAGCGACGCTGCTCCAGCCGGTTCGTGGGCGGTTGTGCAGCAGCTGTTGCGCCTCCTGCAGCGTCAGCTCGCCGGGAAAGAGGGCCACCAGCAGAGCGGCCTGGGAGGGCCGCAGGGTGTTGACATTGACCTGCAGCGCGTCATCCGGCTGGACGCAGACGAAGGGGAGCAGGCGCTGATAGAGCGCGGCGTCCATACCCGCCAGCAGGCGCAGCTCGCTGACATCCTGCATCGGCTGGTTGGCGGCGAGATAGCCCGGGGTTTGCGCCATATAGACCTCATCCTCTGCTCCGTTCAGCCGCGGCTGGCCGTCGCTGTCCGTCCAGTCGCCAAGGGCGGCGGCGATCTGGCTGGCGCGCAGCGGTGACTCGCCGAGCAGCGCCAGCAGCCGGACGAAGACGTCGGTCGGGTAGGGCGTTCCGCTGCTGGTTTCATCCGCGCGATGGTTGATGGCATTAAGGTTAAAGCAGGCGTGCCCGTCGCGGATCGTCGCGAGGATTTCGCCATCGTCGAGGGTAAAGCGGCGCCCCTCCTGCGCCCAGGTTTGCGCCAGGTTCGTTTGACTGGGTGAGTCCAGCGCATCGCGTTGCAGCAGCGCGGCGGCCATGTTTTCCGCCGCCAGGGCGTACCATCTGGCCTGCAGATTATCGAGGGTCACGGCGGTATGCTGATACATGACCGCGGTGCGTTCGGTCATGGCGCTGGCGAGGATCATCATCAGGGCGAGGATGAACAGCACCATCAGGAGCGCGACGCCGCGTTGCCTATTTTTCACTGGCTGCCTCCCGGGGTGAGTAAAAACAGGCGGGTTATCTCCCCGCTTTTCGCCAGCGTCAGGGTGATCTCCAGCCCCTGCGGCAGCGTCTGCGAGCGATCCCAGGTCTCCTGCCAGCGTCCGTCAGCGTAGAACCGCAGGCGAAACGCCGTCACCTCGCGCAATACCACCCGAACCGTCGGCTGGCTGCCGGTCAGCGGATCCTGCTGATCGAAGCTCAGTCGCTCAAGCTGCTGCTGACGCAGACGGTAGCTGACGTTCTGGATCTCCGAGCGCGGGAGGATCCCCAGCGGGTTCGGCCAGCCGCTGCGGCTGAAGGCCAGCCCCCAGTCGTCGCTCTGCAACTGGAAACGTCCGGCGAAGAAAAGCGTGTCGCTGTTTCTGGCGCGACGGGGAATGATGTGCGTGACATCGTCGGCGATCTGGCGAAAGGCGCGCTGGAGGGCGGCGATCTGCTGGCTCTTCTCGCGGGTCAGGCCATCGGCGCGGATGACGTTCTGCAGTACCATCACGGCGGCGGCGCTAAGGACGGCGAGGATAGCCAGCGCCAGCAACGTTTCAATCAGGGTGAAACCGCGCATCCTGGTTATCATGGCGGCGTCACCCAGGTGCGCAGGGTTGCCAGCGGCGCGGGATCGCTTTTTTGCCGCCGGACCTCCACGTCCAGCGCCCGCAGCTGCGGCAGCGCGGTTTCCACCCCCTGCCAGCGGACAAACCAGCGCGTTCCGGCGGCTTCCACAGTGGTTTCGGACCAGCTGAGGGCGGGCCAGCGTTTCTCCAGCCGCAGCTGTACCAGCTGATTATCCGCCAGCCAGCTGGCGAGGATTTTCTCTTCCATACGCCCAAGCTGGCGCGTCTGCTGCAGGGTGGACTGCATCACCGCCAGGCCGGCGAGCGCGAAAATCACCAGCGCGACCATCACTTCGATAAGCGTCATCCCGGCCTGGCGTTTCATGGCTGCTCCCGCGCCGCCAGCGGCTGGCTGTCACCCTGGGCGTCGATGTTGATGCCCGTCGCGGTGTCAATTCGCAACTGAAATGGCGTGACTTCGCCGCCGGGAAAAATAAGTACGTCGGGCTGCTCGCCCGGCGTCCACGCCTGGCCGTCGGGAAAGCGCAGCGTCAGCCTGGTCCGGGGGAGGGTTTCCGTCGTGGTGACGCGTCCGGCCTGCAGCGGCAGCCACTGCGCGTTGCCCCACCGGTCATCAGCCGCCGCCGGAGCGTCTTCGTCGGCAGGCTGCAGGCGCATAAACTGCCAGCGGTCGGGGTGGATGACGATGCCGAAGAGCTGACCGGTTTGCTGCCCGCGCTCGCGGACAAAATCCAGCTGCGCCTGAAAGCGCGCCAGGATCTGTGTGGCCTCCTGGGTGCGGGCGGAGGGAAACGCCAGCAGCACCATGCTGGCGCTGACGCCAATCAGCAGCAGGACCAGCATCATCTCAAGGAGCGTGAAACCGCGCTGAGACACTATTTCTTCCCGAGGGTCCAGTTGCCGATGTCGTCATTGGTATCGGGCATCCCGTCCGGACCGACGCTGAAGACGTCGATGGCGCCATGCTGACCCGGGCTTAACAGCTGATACTCATTTCCCCACGGGTCCTGCGGCAGGCGGCGGATATAGCCGCCTTCCGGGTAGTTGCGGGCGTGCGGCTCGGCAGCCGGGGCGGTCACCAGCGCCTGCAGTCCCTGCTCGGTGTTGGGGTAGCGGCTGTTGTCCAGTTTATACATATCCAGCGCCCCCTCGAGCGCCACCAGATCGCTGACGACTTTCTGGCGGTCCGCTTTCTCCTTGTTGCCCATCAGGTTGGGCACCACCAGGCTGGCGAGAATGCCGAGAATGACGATCACCACCATAATTTCCAGTAACGTGAAACCGCGTTGCCGTTGCATAGTTTTCTCCATTAATACAGTCACATACTCATAAGGGTGTTCAGTTGCAGGATCGGCTGCAGGATAGCCAGCACGATAAACAGCACCATGCCGGCCATGGTGACCACCAGCAGGGGTTCAAACAGACTGAGGGCCATCTGGATCTGCGCGCTCAGCTCCCGGTCCTGGTTCTCCGCCGCGCGTTCCAGCATCGCGGTCAACTCGCCGCTCTGTTCGCCGCTGGCGATCATGTAGCGCATCATCGGCGGGAACAGGGCGGTGGATTCCAGCGCGCGATGCAGACTGACGCCTTCGCGTACCGATTCGCTGGCCGCCGCCAGCTGGCTGCGCGCCCAGGCGTTGCTGAGGACGCCGGCGCTGATGCGCATCGACAGCAGTAGCGGCACCGCGCTGGCATTGAGAATGCTTAAGGTGCGGGCGTAGCGCGCGCTGTTCACGCTGCGCGCCACGCGTCCGATGACCGGCAGGCGCAGCAGCATCCGGTCCCAGGCGAGCCGCCGGGCGGGCTGGCGCAGCAGATAACGCAGCGTCAGCAGCGCCAGTAGCGACAGCAGCACCAGCCAGGGCCCCGCGCTGCGCACGATATCGCTCAGGCTCATCAGCAGCCGGGTGGAGAACGGCAGGGCCTGTTTCAGATGAACAAACTGCTCAACGACTTTCGGGACCACAGTGGAGAGCAGAATGGCGATCACGCTGATGGCGACCAGCGTTAGCACGATGGGATAGATCATTGCCTGCAGCAGGCGGGCGCGAAGCTGCTGGCGCTGCTCGGTATAGTCCGCCAGCCGGTTAAGCACGCCGTCGAGATGGCCGGAGGTTTCGCCAGCCGCCACCATAGCGCAGAACAGCCCGTCGAAGCAGGCGGGATAGCCGCGCATCGCCTCCGCCAGCGAATGGCCTTCGAGTACTTTGCTGCGCACCCCGGCCATTAACGTTCTCAGCGGCGCCTTTTCGCACTGCTGGGCGACGGCGTCGAGCGCCTTTTCCAGCGGGATCCCGGCGGCGACCAGGGTGGCCAGCTGGCGGGTGAGCAGGGCTAAATCACCGGCGCTGGTACGCCGGGTGAGGGATCCGCTGCGCCACAGCCGGCGCGCCGGGTCGGCGGCGGTCACTTCCAGCGCCAGCCAGCCGTTGTCCCGCAGCAACTGGCGGGCGTGGCGGGCGGAGTCGGCCTGCTGAACGCCGCGGCGGGTTTTGCCCTGCGGGTCCAGCGCCTGATAGCGAAACAGGGCCATCTCAGAGGCTTTCCGTCGTTTGCTGTTCGGTGACCCGCATCACCTCCTCCCAGCTGGTGATCCCCGCCAGCGCTTTGTCGCGTCCGGCATGACGCAGGGTCTGCCAGGCTGGCCCCAGCTGCTGGATCAGGGTGATCTCATTCTCGCCGCGGTGGATAGCGGCACGGACGCGGTCGTCAATCAGCAGCAGTTCATGAATACCGGTGCGTCCGCGATAGCCGATGAAATTACACTCCGCGCAGCCTCTTGGCTGCCATAGCGGCGTGCCGACCGGAACCTCCATCTGCCGGGCGGTGTCGGCATCCGCCTGCCTGGGTTGACGGCAGTGCGGGCACAGTTGGCGCACCAGCCGCTGCGACATCACCGCCAGCAGCGACGTGGAGAGTAAAAAAGGTTCCACGCCCATATCCTGCAGACGGGAAATGGCGCCCAGCGCGCTGTTGGTGTGCAGGGTCGACAGCACCAGGTGCCCGGTCAGCGAGGCCTGAACGGCGATCTGGGCGGTTTCGCCATCGCGGATTTCTCCCACCAGTACCACATCCGGATCCTGGCGCAGTATGGCGCGCAGGCCGCGGGCGAAAGTCATATCGACTTTGGCGTTGACCTGAGTCTGGCCGATGCCCTCCAGCTCATACTCCACCGGATCTTCAATGGTCATGATATTGCGTTCGTGGGCGTCGAGACGGCTGAGGGCGGCATACAGGGTAGTGCTTTTCCCCGACCCGGTCGGCCCGGTGACCAGAATAATGCCGTGTGGCCGGGCGATCAGCGCGTCGACCCGATCGAGCAGGGCCGGGGGCATGCCCAGCGTCAGCAGATCCAGGTTGACGCTGTTTTTGTCCAGCAGGCGCAAGACGACGCGTTCGCCGTGGCTGGAGGGCAGGGTGGAGACGCGGACATCGATCGCCCGTCCGCCGATGCGCAGCGCCATCCGACCATCCTGAGGGATCCGTTTTTCAGCGATATCCAGGCTGGCCATCACCTTGATACGCGAAATTAACAGCGCGGCCAGCCGCCGCTGCGGGCGCAGGATTTCGCGCAGCACGCCGTCGACGCGAAAGCGGATCTGCAGATGGCGCTCATAGGTTTCGATATGGATATCCGAGGCTTTCTCTTTGATGGCCTCGGTGAGCATGGCGTTGATCAGGCGGATGATCGGCGCGTCGTCCTCGCTGTCGAGCAGATCGTCGGTGTCCGGCAGCTCTTCGGCGAGGGTATAGAGGTCGAGCTCATTGCCGATATCGGCCATCATGCGGTGCGCTTCCGCCGAGTCGCGCTGATAGCTGAGCACCAGCACTTTCTCGAACGCGTCCGGCGCCAGACGGCTGACGCTCATCGGGCCGTCTGCCAGGCGACGCGCTTCCAGCAGCGCCCGGGCGGCGGTATCAGCGCGGCACAGCGCTTCGCAGCGTTCGCCGTCGCTGAGCAGCACAAGATGGTGCGCGCGGGCCCAGGCAAAGGGCAACAGCGGACGGCGTTCGGCGGCTGGCGTCATGGTCGGCCTCCGAGGTTAAAGGCGTCAATGGCGGCGCTGACCTGGCGGAAGGCCTGGGTCTCCTGCTTTGGATAGATGTGCAGCAGGTCGTTGCTGAGCGTCGCTTCGCTGCTGTCTTTGCCCCGCTGTTTGGTTTGCGCATTGTCGAATGCGGTGTACTGGCCGGAAGAGGCCTGACGGTACTCATCGCGATCGCGAATGATGGTTGGGCGGATAAACAACATCAGGTTGCGTTTCGACACTTTCTTGCTCTCGGAGCGGAACAGGGCGCCGATCACCGGGATGTCGCCGAGCAGCGGCACTTTGTCGGCGGTATCGGTGACGCTTTTATCCAGCAGCCCACCAACCACCACCGTTTCACCGCTGCCGACCAGCACGGCGTTATTCACCGTCCGGGTATTGAAGGTCGCGCCAAGATCGCTACTGGTGCTGGAGGCCGAGTCGGCGACGCTCGATACCTCCTGCTCAATCTCCAGCAGCACGGCATCGCCTTCGTTAATCTGCGGTTTCACCTTCAGCTTAATGCCGACGGTTTTGCGCTCGACGGTATTAAAGATGTTGTCGCCGGAGGTGGTTTGCGAGCCGGTTAATACCGGAACTTCCTGGCCGACGTTAAAGGTGGCTTGCATGTTGTCGAGGGTCACGATGCTGGGGGTGGCCAGAATATCGTTCTTGGTACTGCTGGAGAGGGCGGTGAGCAGCATCGCCCAGTTCCCCTGATAGAAGCCTGCGGCGATACCGTTAAACGAGCCCAGAGCGCTGGCCAGCGAGCTGCTGACGGTACCGTCTTTGTTGTACTGATTGGCGCCAGCGATAACCGTGGAGATCGGCAGCCCGCTGTTGGTGAACTGGGTCATGCCGGCGTTTTTATTGGCCCACTGGATACCGAGGTTGAGGCCGTCGGCATCCTGCACTTCGGCGATAATCGCCTCCACCAGCACCTGCGGGCGGCGGATATCGAGCTGGGCGATCACCCGCTCAAGATCGTTCATCACGTCCGGCGCCGCGGTGACGATCAGGGCGTTGGTCTGGCCGTGGGCTTTGATAATGATATTTTTGTCGATCGCGGCCACCGGCTTGGCGCTTTGCTTATCGCTCTGCAGCGAGCTGCTGATCCCGGTGAGGACCTCCACCAGATCGGCGGCTTTGGCGTACTTCAGGTAGATGACTTTGGTGTTGCCCTGCACCGCCTGCTGGCGGTCGAGCTGTTTGATCATGGCGATAATGCGCTGGCGCGAGTTTGGCTCGCCGCTGACCAGTACCGCGTTGGTGCGCTCATCGGCCACCACGTTCGCCACCATCGAGCCCGGCAGCGCCGACTTGCTGCTGTCTTTATTGAGCTCGGTAACCAGCTTGACCACCTCCGCGGCGGAGGCCCAGGAGAGGGGAACGGTCACCACGCTGCGATCCCCGGCGTTGTCGACGCGCTCGACAATGGTCAGCAGGCGTTTGATGACCGCTGCGCGGCCGGTCATCAGCAGCACGTTGGAGGGCTCATAATGGACCACGCTGCCGGCGCCGGCGTTATCGTTCAGCTGACGAAGCAGCGGGGCGAGATCGCGGGCGGCGACGTTGGTCAGGGGCACCACCCGGGTGACCACTTCATCGCCTTCGCCCGGTGCAGCCTCGCTGGCGACCGGGACGGCCGAGGTTTTCGCATCTTTAGCCCGCACCACCTTCAGTACGCCGTTATTCATATTGATCACGGCGAAGCCATACACATCCAGCACGCTAAGGAAGAATTGATAATATTGCTCTTCATTGAGCATATCGTAACTGCGTACGGTAATGGTGCCGCGTACGCTGGGATCGATAATCACCGTTTTATTCAGGTTTTTGCTGACGGTATTGATAAACTCCTGGATATCGGTGCCTTTAAAGCTGGCGGAAAATTCTTCTGCGATGGCCGGGCGAAATAGCAGCGGCGTTAATATCAGCAGCGCAGTCAGCATTTTCCGCAGTCGTTTTATGGTTGGCAATTATTCATCCCCCAGCGCGAAAGCGATATCGTGTCGTTGACCTTCTCGCTCAACGGTCAGCGTTATTTCGGTCTGTTCATTCAGGTGTTGCAGCGCCTGCTGTGCTTGCGCCTGATCGCGTAAATCAATGCCATTTAGGGCAATGGCTAAATCATTTTCCTGCAGGCCGGACTGACGAAATAGCGTGGCGTCTTTGCCTGGGTTAAGGCGATAGCCCTGCAGTTTGTCGCCACTGAGCACCGGCGAAATAGATAAATAAGTGAGGATATTTTGCGGCTGTTCGCGGAGTCGCTTCACAAGAGGCGGAGTGGCCGCTGTAGCGGGCGATGACGACGGCGCGCGGGTATCGTTAAATAACAAAATGGCCTCTTTGCGTCCCTGATAGTTAACGATGATCCGGTCGGGAAGAATGGTGACGATCCGCGCATCGTACCCCGGGACAGTATCGCCGACGCTAAGGCTAACCTGCTGATTTCCTTTTTCTATAATGGCGATGGATCGCGCCGGGTTACTGCTGGCGAGCAGACCCGTAAGGCGTAGTTTCAGGCTGGAAACCGGCACCTGATTGAGGTGGGTTGCATCCGTTGGCGCAGGGCTGTTTTTTGCCGCCAGCCCAAACAGGGTAAATACGGGCCGTTCGGTTTTTAATTCCGGCTCCGCCATTGGAGAAGCGGTTAATGGCAGGGCGGAAATATCCTCAGGACTGACAGGGAATACCACGCGCCAGGTTAATTTCGCCAACTGGGGGATAGCGGTTATTAATATGATGAGCGTCACAATTTGTGGTAATAATTTAATTATCCCTTTATTTATATTTGTTAACCCCATCACAGAAACTGGCATTTTAATTCCTTTGCTAATTTATTTTTCTGCACGTTGGCGTAATACCCTACCGAAACAGGTAGGTGATTATTGGCTTTTGAATTATTTATTGCCGGAGAGTGGCGATAAGCGTGGCGAATCATAATCAGTTTGCGGTTTCGGGTCGTCATTCCCTTTATTGATTTACTCCCCCGGCTTCCTACGCCCCCCTCTCATTTGTGGGGGATGATTGCGCCCCGGAAAGCAAAAATATCTAATTAGCGCGCTGTAAAGATATTCATCCTTTCTTACCTTTTATAATTTAATAAGCATATTAGGGACTATCGAATGCTCAGATATACCTGTCATGCCCTATTTCTTGGATCGTTAGTATTATTGAGTGGCTGTGATAACAGCTCTTCCTCTTCACCCTCTGGCTCACCGGGTTCACCAGGCAATCCTGGCAACCCAGGTACTCCCGGCACGCCCGACCCGCAGGATGTGGTCGTCCGCTTACCGGACGTTGCCGTCCCTGGCGAAGCGGAGCAGGCTTCCGCCAACCAGGCTGTCATTCACCTTGTCGATATCGCCGGCATCACCAGCAGCACGCCGGCCGACTATGCGACTAAAAACCTCTATCTGTGGAATAACGAAACCTGTGATGCGCTGAGCGCGCCGGTGGCGGACTGGAATGATGTCAGCACCACGCCGACCGGCAGCGACAAATATGGCCCTTACTGGGTGATCCCGCTGACTAAAGAGAGCGGATGTATCAACGTTATCGTGCGCGATGGCACCAATAAGCTTATCGACAGCGACCTGCGCGTCTCTTTTGGCGATTTCACCGATCGCACGGTATCGGTCATCGCCGGCAACAGCGCGGTCTATGACTCCCGCGCCGACGCTTTCCGCGCCGCCTTTGGCGTGGCGCTGGCCGATGCGCACTGGGTCGATAAAACCACCCTGCTGTGGCCGGGCGGGGAAAATAAACCCATTGTGCGCCTCTATTACAGCCACAGCACTAAGGTGGCCGCCGACAGTAACGGCGAATTTACCGATAAGTATGTCAAGCTGACCCCCACCACTGTCAGCCAGCAGGTGAGCATGCGCTTCCCGCATCTCGCCAGCTATCCTGCCTTTAAGCTGCCGGATGATGTCAACGTCGATGAATTGCTGCAGGGCGAGGCGGTGGCGATATCTGCGGAAAGCGATGGGATCCTGAGCTCCGCCACCCAGGTGCAGACCGCTGGCGTGCTGGACGATACCTATGCCGCCGCCGCCGAGGCGCTGAGCTATGGCGCCCAGCTAACCGATAGCGGCGTGACCTTCCACGTCTGGGCACCTACGGCGCAGCAGGTTGAACTGGTGGTCTACAGCGCCGACAAGAAGGTGGTGGCCAGCCATCCGATGACCCGCGACAGCGCCTCCGGCGCCTGGTCCTGGCAGGGCGGGAGCGACCTGAAGGGCGCGTTCTACCGCTACGCGATGACGGTCTACCACCCGCAGTCGCGTAAAGTCGAGCAGTACGAAGTAACCGATCCCTACGCCCACAGTTTGTCGACCAACTCAGAGTACAGCCAGGTGGTCGATCTGAACGACAGTGCGCTGAAGCCGGAAGGCTGGGACGGGCTGACGATGCCACACGCGCAGAAAACCAAAGCCGACCTGGCGAAAATGACGATCCACGAATCGCATATTCGCGACCTGTCCGCCTGGGATCAAACCGTTCCCGCTGAACTGCGCGGTAAATATCTGGCGCTCACCGCCCAGGACAGCAATATGGTCCAGCATCTGAAACAGCTGTCGGCCTCGGGTGTGACCCATATTGAGCTGCTGCCGGTCTTCGATCTGGCCACGGTCAATGAGTTCAGCGACAAAGTCGCCGATATTCAGCAGCCGTTCAGTCGCCTGTGCGAAATCAACAGCGCGGTGAAGAGCAGCGAGTTCGCGGGCTATTGCGACAGCGGTTCGACGGTCGAAGAGGTGTTGACTCAGCTGAAGCAAAACGACAGCAAGGATAACCCGCAGGTGCAGGCGTTGAACACGCTGGTGGCGCAGACCGACTCCTATAACTGGGGCTACGATCCGTTCCACTACACGGTGCCGGAAGGATCCTATGCCACCGATCCGGAAGGCACGGCGCGTATTAAAGAGTTCCGCACCATGATTCAGGCGATCAAGCAGGATCTGGGGATGAACGTCATCATGGACGTGGTGTATAACCACACCAACGCCGCTGGCCCGACTGACCGCACCTCGGTGCTGGATAAGATCGTCCCCTGGTACTATCAGCGCCTGAATGAAACCACCGGCAGCGTGGAATCGGCCACCTGTTGCTCCGACTCGGCGCCAGAGCACCGGATGTTCGCCAAGCTTATCGCCGATTCACTGGCGGTATGGACCACCGATTATAAGATCGATGGCTTCCGCTTCGACCTGATGGGCTACCACCCGAAAGCACAGATCCTCTCGGCCTGGGAGCGTATTAAGGCGCTGAACCCGGACATTTACTTCTTTGGTGAAGGCTGGGATTCCAACCAGAGCGATCGCTTTGAAATTGCCTCGCAAATCAATCTGAAAGGCACCGGGATCGGCACGTTCTCCGATCGTCTGCGTGACGCCGTGCGCGGCGGCGGGCCGTTCGATTCCGGCGATGCATTGCGCCAGAATCAGGGGGTGGGCAGCGGCGCCGGCGTTCTGCCGAATGAGCTGACCAGCATGACCGACGATCAGGCGCGCCACCTCGCCGATCTGACCCGTCTGGGCATGGCCGGTAACCTTGCGGACTTCGTGCTGATCGACAAAGACGGCGCGGTGAAGAAAGGCAGCGAGATTGACTATAACGGCGCGCCTGGCGGCTATGCGGCTGACCCGACGGAAGTCGTGAACTATGTGTCAAAACACGACAACCAAACGCTGTGGGACATGATCAGCTACAAAGCTGCTCAGGAGGCGGATCTCGATACCCGCGTCCGGATGCAGGCGGTGTCGCTGGCGACCGTGATGCTGGGCCAGGGGATCGCCTTTGACCAGCAGGGCTCGGAGCTGTTGCGCTCTAAATCTTTTACTCGTGATTCGTATGATTCCGGTGACTGGTTTAACCGCGTGGATTACTCCCTGCAGGACAACAACTACAACGTGGGTATGCCGCGCAGCAGCGATGATGGCAGCAACTATGACATCATCGCCCGGGTGAAAGATGCGGTGGCTACTCCGGGTGAAACGGAGCTCAAGCAGATGACCGCGTTTTATCAGGAGCTGACCGCGCTGCGTAAATCGTCTCCGCTGTTTACCCTCGGTGACGGCGCGACGGTGATGAAGCGCGTGGACTTCCGCAACACCGGCACCGATCAGCAGACGGGTCTGCTGGTGATGACCATCGATGACGGGATGCAGGCTGGCGCCAGTCTGGACAGCCGTGTCGACGGCATCGTGGTGGCGATCAACGCCGCACCGGAAAGCCGGACGCTACAGGACTTCGCCGGCACATCGCTGCAGCTGAGCGCCATCCAGCAGGCGGCAGGCGACCATTCGCTGGCGAGCGGCGTGCAGGTTGCCGCTGACGGCTCGGTCACGCTGCCAGCCTGGTCGGTAGCGGTCCTCGAGCTGCCGCAGGGCGAATCGCAGGGCGCTGGCCTGCCGGTGAGCAGTAAATAAGGTGACGTGGGGTGCCCGTGAGGGCGCCTCTGGCTGATGACAAACCTGTTTCGTTATTGTGCTCGCCTTTCTGCCGGGTAGCGGCTTTCGCCTTACCCGGCCTACGAAAGATTGCAATATCAAACAGTTATGCAGTTATCTGTAGGCCCGCGCAAGCGTAGCGCCGCCGGGCAATCCCTGAAGATTGCACTTTGTCAGCAGTCTGGGGCGCCCGTAAGGGCGCCTTCTCTGCACCGTGAGGGAACAGGAGACGGTTGTGATTGTTCGTGATGATAGTGAAAGAGGCATCCCGCCGCTGGTGGCGCATCAGCCGCCGTCCGCGCAGGCAGACGCGCCGGTGAGCCGCGGCCGGATGGTGCAGGTCCCCGGCTGGATTATCCCGCTGTACGCCGGATTATTTATCGCGCTCGGCTGGTTTGGCGGCGAGCAGTGGCGCCATCCGTCACCGCCGCAAACTCTGCCTTTGCCGGTGGCCCATGCGGCGCTTCTGCCGTTAACCGCCGCCGGGGAGACCGCGCCAAAAAACCCGTCGCCGGCGGTAAAACCCAGCGCACCTGCGGCGCCGGTAGTGGACAGCGATACGCTGCCGCCCCTGCGCTACAGCGCCCATATCTACGCCTCGCTACCGGAAAAGCGCAGCATTGTGTTAAACGGCAAAGCGTGGTCGGAGGGCGATTCCCCGTTGCCCAATCTGGTGGTGGAGCAGATCCAGCAGGATGTGACGATTTTTAGCTTCAACGGCACTACATTTACCCTGGCGGCGCTGGATGACTGGCCCGGCGGGAAAATTGACGAGGAGCCGAAAGGGGAATAAGGGGCACGCGCAATAATATGCGCGTTGAGAATATTTTGCTTAGTCGCTGCGCAAACTGGCAATAAAGGGAGCGAGCTGGCGATTAAATTGACTACACTGTGTGGCTTCCGGAGTGCTGTCCTGCAAAAGTTGTTGATAAAGCCGGTCGCTATTTTGGCTTAACGTCGCTACGTCAATATTTCCCCATCCGCGCGCTTTGCCGACATTCACCGCTGCCTGATATATCGTTTCATCGGCGGGCAGATCGCTACGATTACATTTATTCTTGAGATAGCGCGTCCCGGCCGCTACCGACGAGAGCTGCTCCAGCTGCGCCTGGCTGCTGATGGCCGGGCTGAGCGTAGAGGCGGGTTTCTGTTGGCAGCCAGAGAGCATGGCGACCACGCAAAGCGAAAATATAAACGGAATGCGCATAGTAGAGTAATCAAAATAATGAATCACTGGCCGCTAGTTTAACAAATATTCCCTTGGTGTCATCATAAAATATTATTCGGCATAAATGTTAACAGGCTCGCATTTTTATCAGCAGAAAATCAGTTAAACCCCTTTACTTCTCTCAATAATAAATGCTTTCGTCCGGGAAATATATTTTCAGCCGGAGATGATGCCAGTGCGTTTGGCATCATGGCGAGCGTCATTTTTTATGTTATTAAAAAACATACTCTTTCCCATCTTGTTACGTGCGCAGGAGGTAAAATGCTGGTTAAGAATGTCGCATTTTAGTGCTATCCTGTATGCCCTGAACATTACGTGCTATGTTCTGACCATTTCTGCTGGTGATGCGTTTAACATAATGATTTTATGGTGAATTTTTATTGTTAATATCATGTAAAACGAAGCAAGCCAACCTCATGAAAGGCTGGCGGCATGTCCTGCCTGCCAGCAGGTTGTCGTCCGAAGGATAAGCAGCCTGGACGTTAATTTGAGAGATTTCTTCTTCCTCTGTGCAGGGGAAGTATTGAGAATCAGGCCTTTGCGCCTGAACGTTGCGGAGAAAAAGCATGGCGGGAGATGACCGCGAGCCTATCGGACGTAAGGGGAGACCCTCGCGTCCGACAAAACAAAAAGTCACCCGTCGCCGGGTCCGGGAAGAGGACTACGACGACGAGTATGATGACGATGATTATGAGGATGAGAAACCGGTGCCAAGAAAAGGAAAAGGCAACGGCAGCAAACCTCGTCGTAAGCGCCGCTGGCTGTGGCTGCTGGTCAAGCTGGGGATTGTCTTTGCGGTGCTGATTGCCGCCTATGGCGTCTACCTCGATCAGAAAATCCGCAGCCGCATTGACGGTAAAGTTTGGGAGCTGCCGGCCGCGGTCTATGGCCGGATGGTGAACCTTGAGCCGGACATGCAGATCAGCAAAAACGAGATGGTGCGTCTGCTGAATGCCACCCAGTATCGTCAGGTCAGCGCGATGACGCGCCCGGGCGAATACACCGTGCAGGCCAACAGCATCGAGATGATCCGTCGTCCGTTCGATTTCCCGGACAGTAAAGAAGGGCAGGTGCGCGCGCGTCTGACCTTCGATGGCGATCATCTGGATACCATCGAGAATATGGATAATAACCGCCAGTTCGGTTTCTTCCGCCTCGATCCGCGGCTTATCACCATGCTGCAGTCGCCGAACGGTGAGCAGCGCCTGTTCGTGAAGCGCAGTGGCTTCCCGGATCTGCTGGTGGATACGCTGCTGGCGACCGAAGACCGCCACTTCTACGAGCACGATGGTATCAGCCTGTATTCCATCGGCCGCGCCGTGCTGGCGAACCTGACGGCAGGTCGTACGGTGCAGGGGGCGAGTACCCTGACCCAGCAGCTGGTGAAAAACCTGTTCCTCTCCAGCGAGCGCTCCTACTGGCGTAAAGCCAACGAAGCGTATATGGCGCTGATCGTCGACGCCCGCTACAGCAAGGATCGCATTCTTGAGCTGTATATGAACGAGGTGTATCTCGGCCAGAGCGGCGATAACGAAATTCGCGGCTTCCCGCTGGCGAGCCTGTACTACTTCGGCCGTCCGGTGGAAGAGCTGAGCCTCGATCAGCAGGCGCTGCTGGTGGGGATGGTGAAAGGGGCGTCGGTATATAACCCGTGGCGCAACCCGAAACTGGCCCTTGAGCGACGCAATCTGGTACTGCGTCTGCTGCAGCAGCAGCAGGTCATCGACCAGGAGCTGTACGACATGCTGAGCGCGCGTCCGCTGGGCGTACAGCCGCGCGGTGGGGTGATTTCACCGCAGCCGGCGTTTATGCAGATGGTTCGTCAGGAGCTGCAGGCGAAGCTGGGCGACAAAATGAAAGATCTCTCCGGCGTGAAGATCTTCACTACCTTCGACTCGGTAGCCCAGGATGCGGCGGAAAAAGCGGCCTCGGAAGGGATCCCGGTACTGAAGAAACAGCGCAAGCTGGCAGACCTGGAAACCGCCATGGTGGTGGTTGACCGCTTCACCGGCGAAGTGCGGGCAATGGTCGGCGGCGCGGAGCCGCAGTTCGCGGGGTACAACCGCGCGATGCAGGCCCGCCGGTCAATTGGTTCTCTGGCCAAGCCGGCGACCTATCTGACCGCGCTGAGCCAGCCGAATCAGTATCGCCTGAACACCTGGATCGCCGATGCGCCGGTGACCATTCGCCTGTCCAACGGCCAGACGTGGTCCCCGCAGAACGACGATCGTCGCTTCAGCGGTCAGGTGATGCTGGTGGATGCCCTGACCCGCTCGATGAACGTCCCGACGGTTAACCTTGGGATGGCGCTGGGCTTGCCGGCGGTGGTCGATACCTGGACGAAGCTGGGCGCGCCGAAAGATCAGCTCAACGCCGTACCGGCGATGCTGCTTGGCGCGCTGAACCTGACGCCGATTGAAGTGGCGCAGGCCTTCCAGACCATCGCCAGCGGCGGTAACCGCGCGACGCTGTCGGCGCTGCGTTCGGTGATTGCGGAAGATGGCACGGTGCTGTATCAGAGCTACCCGCAGGCGGAACGCGCTGTGCCTGCCCAGGCGGCCTACATGACGCTGTGGACCATGCAGCAGGTGGTGCAGCGCGGGACGGGGCGTCAGCTGGGCGCGAAGTATCCGAGCCTGCATCTGGCGGGGAAAACCGGGACCACCAACAATAACGTCGATACCTGGTTCGCCGGCATCGACGGTAGCCAGGTGACCATCACCTGGGTGGGCCGCGACAACAACCAGCCGACCAAACTGTACGGCGCCAGCGGCGCGATGTCGATTTACCAGCGCTATCTGGCGAACCAGACGCCAACGCCGCTGGCGTTGACGGCGCCGGAAGACGTGGTCGACATGGGCGTGGACAGCAACGGCAACCTCGTCTGCAGCGGTGGCGTGCGTTCGCTGCCGGTCTGGACAACGCAGCCGGATGCGCTGTGCCGCCAGGGCGAGCTGATGCAGCAGCAGCAGTTGCAGCAGCAGGAAGCGAACAACCCGTTTAATCAGTCCGGGCAACAGCAGCCGCAGCAGCAACAACAACAGCAGCAACAGCCGCCGAAGCAGCAGGAAAAGAGCGACGGCGTCGCGGGCTGGATCAAGGATATGTTCGGCAGTAACTGATTTCGGCCGCATGACCTGACCCCTTAGTACGAAAGTATTAAGGGGTTTTTTTATACCTGTAAAAAAGTTAACGCCTCTTTAACTCCATAATAACTATCTGGTTATTAATTCGGCCTTCGGTTTCTCCAGGCGGGCATATCGCTTGCCTTGCCTTCGGCGTTTCGCCTATTATATCGCCCGTCATAATAATAATTATCGTTTACGTTATCATTCACTTTCATCAGAGATATACCCATGGCGCGTCCAAAAACTGCTCAGCCAAATCACTCGCTGCGTAAAATCGCAGTTGTAGTAGCCACGGCGGTTAGCGGCATGTCTGTCTATGCACAGGCTGCGGAACAACCGAAACAAGAAGAAACTATCACCGTCGTTGCGGCACCGGCCGCCCAGGAAAGCGCCTGGGGACCGGCGCCGACCATCGCGGCAAAACGCTCTGCCACGGCGACGAAAACCGATACCCCGATTGAAAAAACGCCGCAGTCTGTCTCGGTGGTCACGCGCCAGGAGATGGAGATGCGTCAGCCGACCACGGTAAAAGAGGCGCTCTCCTATACGCCGAGCGTCTTCTCCACCCGCGGTAGCTCGACCACCTATGATGTGGTCACCATCCGCGGTTTCACTACCTCGACGACCGTCAATACCAACCAGTATCTGGACGGCATGAAGCTGCAGGGGAATAACTACTCTGAAGTCTCCATGGACCCGTATTTCCTCGAGCGCGTGGAAGTGATGCGCGGGCCAACCTCGGTGCTGTATGGCAACAGCAACCCGGGCGGTATCGTCAGCATGGTCAGCAAACGCCCGACCACTGAGCCGCTGAAGGAAGTGCAGTTCAAGATGGGCACCGACAACCTGTGGCAGACCGGGTTTGACTTCAGCGACGCCATTGATGATGCCGGCGTCTGGTCCTATCGCCTGACCGGCCTGGGCCGCAGCCAGGATACCCAGCAGCAGATGGCGAAGTCTACCCGCTATGCGGTGGCGCCGTCCTTTAGCTGGCGCCCGGACGATAAAACAGACTTCACCTTCCTGAGCAACTTCCAGAATGACCCGGATGCGGGCTACTACGGCTGGCTGCCGCGCGAAGGCACCGTGGTGCCGTATTACGACGCCAACGGGAAGGCGCACAAGCTGCCGACCGATTTCAACGAAGGCGAGGCGGATAATAAGATCTCGCGCCGCCAGAAGATGGTGGGTTATAGCTTCTCCCATCAGTTTGATGACACCTTTACCGTGCGGCAGAACCTGCGCTATGCCGAAGTCGATACCTTGTATCGCTCGGTGTACGGGAATGGCTATGTTGCCCCGGGCTACATGAATCGCGCCTATGTGCGTTCTGATGAGCACCTGAACACCTTTACCGTCGATACCCAGCTGCAGTCTGCTTTCGCCACCGGCGCGGTCAGCCATACGCTGCTGACCGGCGTGGATTACTCGCGGATGCGCAACGATGTGGATGCCGACTACGGGACGGCAGATCCTATCAGCATGAGCAACCCGCAATACGGCAACCCGAATATTCAGGTCACTTTCCCGTACGCGGTCCTCAACCGAATGGAGCAGACGGGCCTGTACGCGCAGGATCAGATGGAGTGGGATAAGTGGGTCATGACGCTGGGCGGCCGTTACGATTACGCCACCACCTCAACGTTAACTCGCTCCAGTAACAGCATGGCGGAGAATCACGACCAGCAGTTCACCTGGCGCGGCGGTATCAATTACCTGTTTGATAACGGCATCTCTCCGTACTTCAGCTACAGCGAATCCTTCGAGCCGGTATCGGGTTCCGGGCTTAACGGCCAGCCGTTCGATCCGTCGCGTGGCAAGCAGTATGAAGCTGGCGTGAAATATGTGCCGAAAGACATGCCGGTGGTGGTCACCGCGGCGGTCTATCAGCTGACCAAAGATAAGAACCTGACGGCGGATCCGGCTAACCAGGCGTTCAGCATCCAGACCGGCGAGATCCGCTCCCGCGGCCTTGAGCTGGAGGCGAAAGCGGCGGTGAACGCCAATATCAACGTCACCGCGGCCTACAGCTACACCGATGCGGAATACACTCACGATACGGTGTTCAACGGCAAGCGTCCGGCGGAAGTGCCGCGTAACATGGCGTCGCTGTGGGCGGATTACACCTTCCACGAAACCGCGCTCAGCGGTCTGACGGTCGGCGCCGGGGCACGCTATATCGGTTCAACGGTCAGTTACTACAAAAACGACACCAGCACCGGTAACAAAAATGATGCCTTCAATGTGGCCGGTTATGCGCTGATGGATGCGACGGTGAAATACGATCTGGCGCGCTTTGGCCTGCCGGGCTCTTCGGTCGGCGTCAACGTCAACAACCTGTTTGACCGCGAATATGTCTCCAGCTGCTATAGCGAATACGCCTGCTACTGGGGTGCGGGACGTCAGGTTGTCGCGACCGCAACCTTCCGCTTCTAACTACTCACGGGCGCGGTTCGCCGCGCCCAACATCAGGTTGTTGCTATGCAGGAACAGACTCCGCACTCTGAGACCACCTTTGCGTTAAATGGCGTGACCTTTCGCGTACCGGGTCGCACGCTGCTTCACCCCCTTTCGTTAACCTTCCCGGCAGGAAAAGTGACTGGCCTGATAGGCCATAATGGTTCCGGCAAATCCACCTTACTGAAAATGCTCGGCCGCCATCAGCCGCCTTCCGCAGGCGATGTGCTGCTGGACGGCCAGCCGCTGGAGAGCTGGAGCAGCAAGGCGTTTGCCCGCAAAGTGGCCTATCTGCCGCAGCAACTGCCAGCGGCGGAAGGGATGACAGTTCGCGAGCTGGTGGCGATAGGTCGCTACCCGTGGCACGGCGCGCTGGGGCGCTTCGGCGCGGCGGATCGCGAAAAGGTGGAAGAGGCGATCGCGCTGGTGGGGCTGAAGCCTTTGGCGCAGCGGCTGGTGGACAGCCTCTCCGGCGGCGAGCGTCAGCGGGCGTGGATCGCCATGCTGGTGGCGCAGGATAGCCGCTGCCTGCTGCTTGATGAACCGACCTCGGCGCTGGATATCGCCCATCAGGTTGATGTGCTCGCGCTGGTGCATCGTCTCAGCCAGCAGCGTGGCCTGACGGTGATCGCGGTCCTGCATGATATCAATATGGCTGCCCGCTACTGCGATTATCTGGTCGCGCTGCGCGGTGGGGAAATGATCGCCCAGGGGACGCCAGCAGAACTGATGCGCAGCGACACGCTGGAACAAATCTACGGCATCCCGATGGGGATCCTGCCGCACCCGGCGGGCGCGGCGCCGGTAAGTTTTGTCTATTGATGATGAACCCAACTCTGATAACCCGACGCCGCCTGCTGACGGCGATGGCGCTCTCGCCGCTGCTGTGGCAGATGCGTGGCGCGCAGGCGGCGAACATTGACCCGCAGCGCGTCGTCGCGCTGGAGTGGCTGCCGGCCGAACTGCTGCTGGCGCTTGGCGTCACGCCCTACGGCGTGGCCGACATTCCCAACTATCGCCTGTGGGTGAACGAACCCGCGCTGCCCACGTCGGTAATTGATGTCGGCCTGCGCACCGAACCCAATCTTGAGCTGCTGACGCAGATGAAACCGTCGTTTATCGTCTGGTCGGCAGGCTATGGCCCGTCGCCGGAAAAGCTGGCGCGTATCGCGCCCGGCCGCGGCTTCACCTTCAGCGACGGC
>NZ_PIOG01000023.1:0-94567 GCF_002810545.1 Klebsiella sp. A-Nf5
TAAACTTCGTAATGAATTACGTATGTTCACTCAGAGACTTGGTATTCATTTTTCGTCCGAGGACGTTAAGAATCCATGTCACTTTGAGTGCCCACACAGATTGTCTGATAAATTGTTAAAGAGCAGTTGCAACGCGGCTTTCAGCTCACCGTTGCGAGGTCCCGTATAATACGTTTTCCTCATTCAGAGTCAAGCGCTTATTTTGCTTTTCTCTGTCGGTTTTCAGCGTTGAACTTCACCGCCAAAACCCTGCTGACCCGGCGGCTTGCTTGCCGTTGTTCCGTGTCAGTGGAGGCGCATTATAGGGAGTAATTCTGAAGTGACAAGGATAAATTCAAAAAAAGAATCCAACCGCTCACTTTTCAATCAAAATGATTGTTGAGCTTTAATTCTTGCCTGGTTTTTAAACAAAAACGAGCCCGTTGGGCCCGTTTTTGTCGTTTTGTGACTTACTGCACTGCCACGATACGGTCGTCTTTCACCACCAGTTCGACGGTTTTTCCCGGAACCAGCTCACCGGAAAGGATCTGCTGGGCTAACGGGTTTTCAATTTGCTGCTGAATAGCACGTTTCAATGGACGAGCGCCGTACACCGGATCGTAGCCATTGGCACTGAGCAACTTCAACGCCTCATCGGACATCCGCACTTCATACCCACGCTCTTCCAGACGTTTATACAGACGCTGCAGCTGGATCTGGGCAATAGAAGCAATATGTTTTTCACCCAGCGGATGGAAGACCACCACTTCGTCGATACGGTTGATAAACTCCGGACGGAAGCTCTGGCTAACCACACCAAGCACCAGATCCTTCATATGACCGTAGTCCAGCTCGCCAAAACGTTCCTGAATCAGATCGGAACCGAGGTTCGAGGTCATGATGACCACCGTATTACGGAAGTCGACCGTTCTCCCCTGCCCGTCGGTCAGACGCCCGTCGTCGAGTACCTGCAGCAGAATGTTGAACACATCCGGGTGCGCTTTTTCCACTTCATCCAGCAGGATGACGGAATAAGGACGACGACGCACCGCTTCGGTCAGGTAGCCGCCCTCTTCATAACCGACGTATCCCGGAGGCGCACCGACCAGACGCGAGACGGAGTGTTTCTCCATAAACTCGGACATATCGATACGCACCATCGCGTCGTCGCTGTCGAACATAAAATTAGCCAGCGTTTTGCAAAGTTCGGTTTTACCGACCCCGGTTGGACCGAGGAACAGGAACGAACCAATCGGTCGGTTCGGATCGGACAGCCCGGCACGGCTGCGGCGAATAGCGTTAGATACCGCTTCAACCGCCTCATCCTGGCCAATCACCCGATGATGCAGATCCTGCTCCATACGCAGCAGTTTTTCACGCTCGCTTTCCATCATTCGCGCCACAGGAATGCCGGTCCAGCGTGCCAGCACTTCGGCAATCTCCGCATCCGTTACTTTGTTACGTAACAGGCGCATGGTTTTACCTTCGGACTGAGTGGCAGCCGCCAGCTGTTTTTCCAGTTCCGGAATTTTGCCGTACTGCAGCTCGGACATCCGCGCCAGGTCGCCGACGCGGCGCGCCTGTTCAATAGCGATTTTCGCCTGTTCAAGCTCGGCTTTAATAGTCTGGGTACCGGAGAGGGATGCTTTTTCCGCTTTCCACTCTTCTTCCAGTACCGAGTACTGACGCTCTTTATCCGCCAGCTCCTCATTGAGCATATCAAGACGCTTCAGGCTCGCTTCATCAGACTCTTTCTTCAGCGCCTGCTGTTCCAGTTTCAGCTGGATAATACGGCGATCGAGACGGTCCAGCTCCTCCGGCTTGGAATCGATCTGCATACGAATGCTGGACGCCGCCTCATCGATAAGGTCGATGGCTTTATCCGGCAGCTGACGGTCGGCAATATAGCGATGCGACAAGGTTGCCGCCGCGACAATCGCCGGGTCAGTGATCTGCACGTGGTGGTGCAGCTCGTAACGTTCTTTCAGGCCACGCAGAATAGCAATGGTATCTTCTACCGTCGGCTCGGCGACGAACACCTTCTGGAAACGACGTTCCAGCGCGGCGTCTTTTTCGATGTACTGACGGTATTCATCAAGCGTGGTCGCCCCGACGCAGTGCAGTTCACCACGCGCCAGCGCTGGCTTCAGCATGTTGCCCGCGTCCATCGCGCCGTCGGCTTTACCGGCACCTACCATGGTATGCAGTTCGTCGATAAACAGAATGACGTTGCCTTCCTGTTTTGACAGGTCAGTCAGCACGCCTTTCAGACGCTCTTCAAACTCACCGCGGTATTTCGCCCCGGCCACCAGCGCCCCCATATCCAGCGCCAGCACCCGACGGCCTTTCAGCCCTTCAGGTACTTCGCCGTTAACGATGCGCTGCGCCAGCCCTTCGACGATTGCCGTTTTACCCACCCCGGGTTCACCAATCAGTACCGGGTTGTTTTTGGTACGACGCTGCAGTACCTGAATGGTACGGCGAATCTCTTCATCACGGCCGATCACCGGATCCAGCTTGCCCTGCTCGGCTCGCTCGGTCAGATCGACGGTAAATTTCTTCAATGCCTGACGTTGGTCTTCGGCACCCTGATCGTTCACGCTTTCACCTCCGCGCATTTGTTCAATCGCCTGAGTCACGTTGGCGGTTGTTGCTCCGGCAGATTTTAAAAGGTCGGTCAGCGTACCGCGCGATTCAAGCGCCGCCAGAACGAACAGTTCCGACGAAATAAAGTTGTCCTTTTTCTTTTGCGCCAGCTTGTCGCAAAGGTTCAGGATCCGCACTAAATCCTGAGAAGGTTGTACATCGCCGCCGGTGCCTTCCACCTGCGGTAAACGGCTCAAGGCCTGTTCGATGTCAGTGCGTAGTTTCCCGGCATTCACGCCCGCCGAGGTTAATAAAGGACGTACCGATCCCCCTTCCTGATTCAGCAAGGCGCTCATTAAATGAAGAGGTTCGATGAATTGGTTGTCGTGCCCGAGTGCGAGTGACTGGGCATCGGCAAGAGCAAGCTGGAATTTATTGGTAAGACGATCCAGACGCATAACTCCTCCCATAAACAGGTCAAATTTGCTACTGGAGATTAAATGAGGTCATCCCTCAATTATTCAAGGTTAAAGACCTGAACTATGCGAAAAATAAGTTTGCCTTCTGGATCGTCTTGATTCTCTAGGTTATATCAGCCAAATGAAACTTGCCATACGACCAGTGGTCTTGTCGCGCCGGTAAGAGAAAAAATCATCCTTTTCGCTTAGCGTGCAGCGATCGCCGCCGAAAATCTGCTCAACGCCGACGTTTGTCAGACGCTGCCGAGCCAGTTGATAGATATCAGCAAAATATTTCTCGCCTGCCGGACGAAAAGCCCGGTGCGCGTTCTCGTCCTTCGCCATAAAGGCATCCCGGACTTCCGGCCCCACCTCAAACGCCTGCGGACCGATGGCAGGGCCCAGCCACGCCATCATGTTTTCGGCTTTATCGGCGAAACGGGCAACCGTCTCTTCCAGAACGCCTTCGCATAAGCCGCGCCATCCCGCATGCGCCGCGGCGACTTCGGTGCCGTCGCGGTTACAGAACAGGACCGGCAGGCAGTCGGCGGTCATCACCGCGCAGACGGTGCCTGGCGTACGACTATAAGAAGCATCTGCGCGTTTCGACGGATAGGGTCCGCCGTCCAGCGTCAGAACATCGGTGCCATGAACCTGCTCCAGCCAAACCGGGTAAGACGGCAAGCCACCGGCGGCAAACATCCGCCGCCGGTTTTCTTCAACATGCTGCAGATTGTCTCCGCAATGGGCGCCCAGGTTGAGCGAGTCATAGGGCGGCAGACTCACGCCGCCAATGCGGGTCGAACTACAGGCCGCCACGCTGCGGGGCATCGGCCACTGCGGTACAATCAGTTTAGTCATAACCAGTCAATATCGTCCTTATGGGCTTCAAAATCGGCACGCATCGCCTCGATGAGCTCGACCATATCCTGTGGGATAGGCGCATGCCACTCCATTTCAATGCCGGTGATCGGGTGGTACAGACGTAGCATGGTGGCGTGCAGCGCCTGGCGGTCGAATTTACGCAGTGCGGTGATGAACTCCTCCGACGCGCCCTTAGGCGGACGCGGCCGGCCGCCATACACCTGGTCACCCACCAGCGGATGGGTGATATGCGACATATGCACGCGGATCTGGTGCGTACGACCGGTTTCCAGGCGCAGACGCAGGCGGGTATGGATGCGGAAATGTTCCATAATCCGATAGTGGGTCACCGCCGGTTTGCCCATCGGATGTACCGCCATATGGGTACGTTTTGTCGGGTGACGACTGATCGGCTCTTCCACTGTGCCACCGGAAGTCATATGGCCGATGGCCACCGCTTCATACTCGCGGGTGATCTCGCGCAGCTGCAGCGACTCCACCAGCCGGGTTTGTGCCGGAATGGTTTTCGCCACCACCATCAGACCGGTGGTGTCCTTATCCAGACGGTGCACGATCCCCGCGCGCGGCACATCGGCAATCGGCGGATAGTAGTGCAGCAGCGCATTCAGCACAGTACCGTCAGGGTTGCCCGCGCCAGGATGCACAACCAGATCGCGCGGTTTGTTAATCACGAGGATGTCATCATCTTCGTAAACGATATTGAGCGGAATATCCTGCGGCTGGAAGCGCGCTTCTTCTTCGATTTCGACATCGATAGCGATGTGCTCTCCCCCCAGCACTTTTTCTTTCGGCTTATCGCTAATGGTGCCATTGACTAATACGCGTTGGTCAAGGATCCATTCTTTTATCCGCGATCGCGAATAATCAGGGAACAATTCGGCCAAAGCCTGATCTAAGCGTTGACCGAGTTGATTTTCGGTCACCGTTGCGGTGAGTTGTACTCGTTGTGCCATATACAGCTTCTTCGTTTAACGTTGGGTTTTACGGCTTTGCCGTTTAATATAGTGTGCTATTGTAGCTGGTCTTAATCGGGAGCAGGAACAGAGATTCTCCCGCATAAACATTTTGAGGAAGTCAAAACGTCATGACGCGCATGAAATACCTGGTGGCAGCCGCCACACTGAGCCTGGCTTTGGTGGGTTGCTCCGGCTCTAAGGAAGAGGTGCCTGATAATCCGCCGAATGAAATCTACGCGACTGCCCAGCAAAAGCTGCAGGACGGTAACTGGAAACAGGCGATAACGCAACTGGAAGCGTTGGATAACCGTTATCCATTCGGCCCTTATTCCCAACAGGTACAACTGGATCTGATTTATGCGTATTACAAAAACGCCGATCTGCCGCTGGCTCAGGCGGCCATCGATCGCTTCATGCGTTTGAACCCCACCCACCCGAATATCGATTACGTCATCTATATGCGCGGCCTGACCAACATGGCCCTGGATGACAGCGCCCTGCAGGGTTTCTTTGGCGTTGACCGCTCTGACCGCGATCCGCAGCACGCGCGCGATGCCTTCAATGACTTCTCCAAACTGGTTCGTGGTTACCCGAACAGCCAGTATGCCACTGACGCCTATAAACGCATGGTGTTCCTGAAAGATCGCCTGGCCAAATATGAGCTGTCGGTCGTGGATTACTACACCGACCGTGGCGCCTGGGTTGCCGTCGTGAACCGCGTGGAGGGTATGATGCGTAACTATCCGGATACCCAGGCCACCCGCGATGCCCTGCCGAAGATGGAAAACGCCTATCGTCAGATGCAGATGAACGCCCAGGCAGACAAAGTCGCCAAAATCATCGCCGCCAACGACAAGAACACCTGAGGGTAACATCCGAAAGCAAAACGGCAGCCAGCGGCTGCCGTTTTTTTATACTTTATCCCGGCTAGCTGAAGCGGTTTAGCGCCGGGTTAACTCATCAAATATGGCCTGCTTTGTCGGGTTCGACAAGTAAAATCTCACTTCTTCCTGCCCTGTCTCACAAAATGAATTCGTTGACAAAAAGTGACAATAAAATGTGATTTAGATCACACATTTTGACATTGGGAAAGGTATGCTGGATTCACCAAGACGGGAAAGACAAGAGGTAAAATTTATGACAATGAACATTACCAGTAAACAAATGGAAATTACTCCGGCAATCCGCCAGCATGTCGCAGACCGTCTCGCCAAACTGGATAAGTGGCAAACTCATTTAATTAACCCGCACATCATTCTGTCTAAGGAGCCGCAGGGTTTTATCGCTGATGCAACCATCAATACGCCCAACGGTCATCTGGTTGCCAGTGCGCGCCATGAAGATATGTACGTCGCCATTAACGAATTGATCAACAAGCTGGAACGGCAGCTGAATAAAGTGCAACACAAAGGGGAAGCCCGCCGCGCCGCGACGTCGGTGAAAGAGGCAGGCTTTGTGGAAGAAGAAGAGTAATCCTTAACTTAAGTTGTGTCATGCCACGCGCCTTCGGGCGCGTTTTTTATTGACAGAGTGAAAACAGTACAGGTACTGTAATCCCCACTACCTAAAGGAATTCATCATGAAACGTGTCCCGTTCTTCTTCGCATTCTTTTTTACCTTCCCCTGATCGGGAGGCAATTCGTCGTATAAGAAAGAATGCGAAGACGAACAATAAGGCCTCCCACCCGGGAGGCCTTTTTTATTTGATAACGACAAAGGCAACATCTATGACCGAGGAAAACCCATTACTGGCGCTGCGCGATAAGATAAGCGCACTGGACGAGAAACTGCTTGCTCTGCTGGCGGAGCGCCGCGGGCTGGCTGTTGAGGTTGGTAAAGCCAAACTGGCTTCCCACCGTCCAGTGCGTGATATTGACCGCGAACGCGATCTGCTGGAGCGTCTGATGACCATCGGCAAGCGTCATAATCTGGATGCACACTACATCACCCGCCTGTTCCAGCTGATCATCGAAGACTCTGTCCTGACCCAACAAACCCTGCTGCAGCAGCATCTGAATAAAATTAATCCGCATTCGGCCCGCGTGGCGTTCCTCGGCCCTAAAGGCTCTTATTCGCACCTGGCGGCGCGTCAGTATGCTGCTCGCCACTTTGAGCAGTTTATTGAGAGCGGCTGCGCGAAGTTCGCCGATATTTTTAATCAGGTAGAGACCGGCCAGGCCGATTACGCGGTGGTGCCGATTGAAAACACCAGTTCTGGCGGGATCAACGACGTCTACGATCTGCTGCAGCACACCAGCCTGTCGATCGTTGGCGAGCTGACGATCCCTATCGATCATTGCGTGCTGGTCAGCACCTCGACGGATGCCGATAAAATTCAGACCGTCTACAGCCATCCTCAGCCGTTCCAGCAGTGCAGCCAGTATCTGAGCCGCTACCCGCACTGGAAAATCGAATATACCGAGAGCACCTCGGCGGCAATGGAAAAAGTGGCGCAGGCTAACTCCCCGGCCGTTGCGGCACTCGGCAGCGAAGCGGGTGGCGCCCTGTATAGCCTGCAGGTGCTGGAGCATTGCCAGGCCAACCAGACGCAGAACATCACGCGCTTCCTCGTCCTGGCGCGCAAAGCGGTGAACGTCTCCGATCAGGTTCCGGCCAAGACCACGCTGTTAATGGCGACCGGTCAGCAGGCGGGCGCCCTGGTGGAAGCCCTGCTGGTACTGCGCAACCACAATCTGATCATGACCAAACTGGAATCCCGTCCGATCCACGGCAATCCCTGGGAAGAGATGTTTTACCTTGATATTCAGGCCAATCTGGAGTCATTGCCCATGCGCAAGGCACTGAAGGAGCTGGCGGAAATCACTCGCTCCATGAAGGTCCTCGGTTGCTACCCCAGCGAAAACGTGGTGCCGGTGGATCCGGTTTAACGTTCGCGGAACGGTAATTTCTTCATCCCTGCCACCGCAACCGGCAGGGTGAAGATGGCGCCTGACAGCGGATACTGAGCCAGCTCATCGTCCTCCATATTTTCCCGGGTTGTGGTGATATAGAGCGTTTTCATATCCGCCCCACCGAAGCAGACCATTGTCGGACAACGAACCGGCATCGGGTAAGTCTCCAGCTCCTCGCCCTGCGGCGAGAAACGGGCAATCCGCCAGCCGTCAAACATCGCGCTCCAGTAACAGCCCTCCACATCGATCGCCGCCCCGTCAGGGATGCCTTCACCCGGCTGGAAACGGCGAAACACCTCGCGTCGGCCAGGCTCACCCTGTTCATCCAGCGGCGTACGGTAGATCACGGCGTTCGGCGTATCCGAGGTATACATCCAGCGCTGGTCGGCGCTAAACGCGAGGCCGTTGGCGCCATGGATATCACACTGGATCACTTTCGGCTTCAGGTCATTATCGACCCGCATCAGTAGCGCACCGTTGTAATCCCCCGGTCCCCAGAAGGTGCCGGCATAAAAACGCCCCTCGCGATCGGTTCCACCATCGTTAAACCTCGCCAGCTCCGGATTGCTCGGATTATCACAGACTTTCCGCCGCAGCAGGCCGTGGGCGTCGGTCAGCCAGATGCCACTGCGTAATGCAACGATAAACCCGCCCTTCTCACGCAGGGAGAAACAGCCGACCTCCTCCGGAAACTGCAGCACCTGGTGTTCGCCGCTGCGGGTATCGTAGCGGTGGATTTCACACTCCATGATATCGGCCCAGTAGAGGGCCTGTTCAGCCTCGCTCCAGGTCGGGCATTCCGGCAGGTATCCGGTGTAGTCAAACAGCGGTTGTGGTTCAGCCATCGTTGTCATCCCTATAAAAAAAGCCAGCGGTCGCTGGCTTTATTGTATACACCTTTTTCGCTTTACTGCCGATTATCGTTAGCCTGACGCAGCAGCGTGCGGCTCTCGCTCTGGAAACGCTGAGCGTAATCGCCAAACCAGTGTTCAACTTTACGGAAGCTGTCGATAAATGCCTGCTTATCGCCCTGCTCCAGCAGGCCAATCGCTTCGCCGAAACGCTGGTAATAGCGCTTAATCAGCGCCAGGTTATTTTCCGATGACATAATAATGTCGGCGTACAATTGCGGATCCTGGGCAAACAGGCGCCCCACCATCGCCAGCTCCAGCCGGTAAATAGGTGACGAAAGCGCCAGCAACTGCTCAAGACGCACGTTCTCTTCCGCCAGGTGCAGACCATAAGCAAAGGTGGCAAAGTGGCGCAGCGCCTGAATAAACGCCATGTTCTGATCGTGCTCAACGGCGCTGATGCGGTGCAGCCGCGCGCCCCACACCTGAATCTGCTCGAGGAACCACTGATACGCTTCCGGCTGGCGGCCATCACAATAGACCACCACCTGCTTCGCCAGGCTGCCGCTGTCCGGACCGAACATCGGGTGCAGGCCGAGAACCGGGCCCTGATGCGCGGCCAGCATCGCCTGCAGCGGCTCCGCTTTCACCGAGGCAAGGTCGATCAGAATGCAATCCGCTGGCAGCGGCGGCAGCCTGCCGATCGTCTCCACGGTGGTGTGAATCGGTACGCTGACGATGACCATGCCGGCATCGGCGACGATATCCGCCGCCCGCGCCCAATCCTCTTTTTCCAGAATACGCACCTGGTAGCCGGACAGCGTTAACATCTTCTCAAACAGACGACCCATCTGCCCGCCGCCGCCGACGATGACCACCGGCCGCAGATTCGGGTGCAGGGTTTTGAAGCCTTTGTCGTTTTCGCTGGAATAGGATTCCCGCATCACGCGACGCAGAACATCCTCGATCAGATCCGGCGGTACGCCGAGCGCAGCCGCCTCTTCACGCCGGGAGGCGAGCATCGCCGCCTCGCGCTCCGGGACGTAAATCGGTAGGCCATACTGGCTCTTCACCTCGCCGACTTCGGCCACCAGTTCCAGACGCTTAGCCAGCAGGCTAAGCAACGCTTTATCTACTTCATCAATTTGATCGCGTAACGCGGTCAGTTCAGCAACCATACTTTCCTCTTACACCAAACGGGCCGCCAGATGGCCGCGGAGATCCTTATCCAGTTCACGCAGCAGCGCATCGGTGCTTTCCCAGCTGATGCAGGCATCAGTCACCGAGACGCCGTATTTCATCGCCTCACGCGGCTGTTCAGAGGACTGATTGCCTTCGTGGATATTACTCTCGATCATCAGGCCGATAATGGAGCGATTGCCATCTTTGATCTGCGCGACAACGGATTCAGCCACGGCTGGCTGGCGGCGGAAATCTTTATTGGAGTTCCCATGACTGCAATCTACCATCAGCGACGGTTTCAGTCCCGCCTGCGCCATCTCTTTTTCGCATTTCGCCACATCTTCCGGACCGTAGTTCGGCGCCTTGCCGCCGCGCAGGATCACATGGCCATTCGGATTACCCTGCGTTTGCAACAGGCAGACCTGCCCGGCCTGGTTGATGCCGACGAAACGGTGCGGCATTGCCGCGGCACGCATCGCGTTGATGGCCGTCGCCAGGCTACCGTCGGTACCGTTTTTAAAGCCGACCGGCATCGACAGGCCGGAGGCCATTTCGCGGTGCGTTTGTGATTCCGTGGTACGTGCGCCGATGGCTGACCAGCTGAACAGATCGCCAAGGTACTGCGGACTGTTCGGATCCAGCGCTTCCGTCGCCAGCGGCAGTCCCATGTTCACGAGCTCGACCAGCAGACGACGCGCAATCTTCAGGCCGCCTTCAACATCAAACGAACCATCCATGTGCGGATCGTTAATCAGCCCCTTCCAGCCCACGGTGGTACGGGGTTTTTCAAAGTAGACGCGCATCACCAGGTAGAGGCTATCGCTGACCTCTGCGGCAAGGGCTTTAAACCGACGAGCATATTCAATCGCAGCTTCCGGATCGTGAATCGAGCAAGGACCGCAAACCACCAGCAGGCGCGGATCGCGGCCAGCGATGATATCGGAGATGGTCTCACGGGCATGCGCAATCTGCGCTTCCTGTTCAACGCTCAGCGGGAATTCCGCCTTCAGTTGCTCCGGGGTCATTAACACATGTTCGTCGGTAATATGTACGTTATTCAGCGCGTCTTTTTGCATGATTGCGATCCTGTGTAGCTCGTTTGCGATATAAGGTTGCCTCAGCGGGCATGACGTAACGATACCACACGAAGTAAAGAATTCAATCCATATTCCGTAAATTTTACTTTACACCAATAAATTAATTGGCGCTTAACCTGGCAATAAACGTACAACAATGTTTACATCACCCTAAATCACACCAAACTTGCGCACTATCGCTATGGCTATTACGAAAAATCCTGGTGAGATTTGTCCCAAAGCAAAGGGCGCATGTAATGACGGGTTTTGTTAACAGTGGTATTCTGCGCCGGGCATCGGCAGCGGTATTTCCCGCGCTATGGCGAATTTGACGGAAGCGTTAATGACAGTATTACACCGTCTTTTATTGACTGTATTTTTTCTCATCGCGGTATCTCCTGTTTTTGCTGCCGGACCTTCAGAACATGTTCGCGCTATTGTTTCCGGGATCGTGACCTACACCCGTTGGCCGGCATTAACAGGGGCGCCGAAGCTGTGCATTTTTGCCTCATCACGCTTCACCCATAGCCTGGCTCATGAAGATCCGGATGCCTTGCCCTATCAACCGGTGATAGTACGTAATAGTGAAGAAGCGTTAAAAACGACCTGCGATGGTTTTTATTTTGGCAGCGAATCACCGACCCAACAGTCGGAATTAACTCGCCGCTATGGCCCGAAGCCGCTTTTACTCATCGCAGAACAAAATACGGATTGCTCCATTGGTAGCGCGTTTTGCCTGATCATCAACGACGACAGGGTCCGCTTCTCCGTTAATCTGGACGTTCTGACGCACAGCGGGGTCCGGGTTAACCCGGACGTCCTGATGCTTGCCCGGAAAAAACCACATGAATAAGGACTTTTCACAGACCGCGCGCCCGACATTTAAACGCGCGCTTCGTCGAATTAGCGTGATAAGCGTGGTGATCTCCATGACGCTGGTCTGGCTGCTGCTAAGCACAGCCTCAATCTTCACGCTCAAGCAGTACGCGCAGAAAAATCTAGAGCTCACTGCCGCGACCATGGGTCGCAGCCTTGAAGCCGCCCTGGTATTTGGCGACAGTGCGGCGGCAGAAGACACCCTCGCTTCACTGGGGAAGCAAGGGCAGATTTCCCAGGCCATTGTACTCAATGGCCAGAAGCAGCACTTCGCCGCGTGGCGCCACGAACCACTGGCCAACAAAGAGCAAGTGAGCGGGCTTGTCAGTAAATGGCTGTTTCCGGAGCCCACGGTGCAGCCCATCTGGCACCAGGGCAAACAGATCGGCGAGCTGCAGCTGACTGCACTCGATAAGCTGATCAGCCACTTTCTTGGGATCTCGATTCTGGTACTGACCGGCAGCATTCTGCTCGCCTCGTTTATCGCCCTGCTGCTGACTCACTCTCTGCACCGGGGGATCGTTGCCGCGCTGCAGAGCATCACCGAAGTTGTGCACGATATTCGCGAAAATCGCCATTTCTCGCGTCGGGTGCCCGAGGAGCGTATTGAGGAGTTCCATCTTTTCGCTCAGGACTTTAACAGTCTGCTAGGGGAGATGGAGGACTGGCAGCGGCAGCTGCAGGCCAAAAACGCCCAGCTGTTACGTAGCTCGCTACACGACCCGCTGACCGGCCTGGCTAACCGCGCTGCCTTTCGCAACGCGCTCGCCGAACTGATGAAGAACGAGGTGGGCCATCAGACCTCGGCGTTACTGTTTCTTGACGGTGATAACTTCAAGCTGATCAATGACAACTGGGGACACGCGGCGGGCGATAAAGTGCTGACGGAGGTCGCCAGCCGCCTGATGGCCTTCGCCGGTAAACGCCATCTGGCGTGGCGCCTTGGCGGCGATGAGTTTGCCGTTCTGCTGCGCGAGGTGCGCTCGGAAGCCGAAGTGCAGGCCCTGTGTCAGGCGCTGTCCGAACAATTTCTTCCGCCATTCAACCTGCACAATGGCCATAGCGCCACGCTCTCGTTGAGCGTCGGTTATGCCCTGGCGTGGGAGCACGCCACCGCGGAATCACTGCAAGAACTTGCCGATCAGAATATGTATCGGATGAAAAACCAACGTATCCAGCAGACGCTGAAATAATAAAGGACTCATTATGCTCAGGAAATATTTCGCTCCCGCCCTGATGGCGGCGGCGCTTTTGACAGGTTGCCAGGCTCCTCAGGGAAAATTTACCCCCGAGCAGGTGGCGGCGATGAAATCTTACGGCTTCACTGAAAACAATGGCGATTGGTCCCTGGGCTTATCCGATAGCATCCTGTTTGACAAGAATGACTACCGACTACGTCCCGACAGCCGCCAGCAGATCACCACGATGGCCTCGCGGCTGGCGGCGACCGGGATCACCCATAGCCGCCTTGAAGGCCACACCGATAATTACGGTGAGGATAGCTATAACGAAGCCCTGTCGCTTAAGCGCGCCAATAGCGTGGCCGATGCCTGGGCGGAAGGCGCCCATGTCCCGCGCAGTCATTTAGTCACCCGCGGCCTTGGCAAGAAATACCCGATTGCCAGCAACGACACGGCGGCCGGGCGCGCTGAAAACCGCCGGGTCACGGTGGTCATCAGCACGCCGTAAGCCTTCGCTTAATCGCTCGACTTCGCCATCCTCATTGCCGTTGCCGCGCGCCAGCGCAGGTAGTCAACGGCAATGAACAGCACCAGACTTGCCCCCATCAACGGCATGGCCAGCCCCAGGACTAATGCTATCCCCAGCACCAGCCCACGGGCAGGCCAGACGAGTGATAACCACGCCTGCAGCAGCGAATGCGCCGGATCCCAGACCGCCTGAGGCGGACGGCGGATCCACCACAGCCGATACCCCACCCCGATAGTGACGCACAGCGCGCAGCCGAACCCCACCAGCAGCAGCTGATTCGCCAGACCAAAGAGGATCCCCATGTGGAAATCGACGCCCCAACGGGTGAGCTTCGCCATCAGCGGGAAGTCGGCGAACCGGGTGCGATCCACCACCTGCATCGTGGCGCCATCGATCGCCACCGCGTCCACCTGCGTCGGCCAGCGGCGGTCTATCTCATTCACCGTCCAGGCACGTTCCTCCGAAACCGGCGGACGGATCTCCAGCCGGCTGGCGTTCAGCCCCGCCTGACGGGCCACCGCCAGTGCCTGGTCAAACTGCGCTGGCTGCAGCGCTGACTGATGTTGCATGGCCATCCCGTCCATATGATGCCCGGCGTGGGGATCGTGCGCCATCGGCGCCTCACCGTGCAGCAGGGTATTCACCTGCGGCGTCCACCAGCCGAAAGCCGCCCGCATTTTATCCACATTACCGCCGGCCCATTGCGACCAGGTCAGGCCGGTGGCGGAGAAGAGCAGCATGCCCAGCAGTAAGCCCCAGCCCAGTGTCACGTGCAACCGACGATGATTCTGCAGGGCGTTATTGATCCGCCGTTTTGGACACGTCATCGCCCACAGGGCAATTCCCCCCAGCGCGGCGACCCACATCCATGAGGCAGCCAGTTCGCTGTAGAGTCGCCCGCTGTCGCCCAGCAGCAGCGAACGATGCGCATAATCAATCCACTGGCGCAGCGGCAGGATGCCGCTGGTACCATAGACCGTCATATCGCCCTTCACCCGTAGCGAGATCGGATCGACAAAGATGGCCCGGGATTCTGACTCGCCCAGGCTCGGGTCAACAAACATAATCCGGGTGGTCTCCCCCATCGCGGGGGCCGGCCGCACCGCCAGCAGCCGCAGATTACCCTGGGTCGCTTCTTCCGCCACCGCAATCTGGGCGCTGAGCGGCTGCGGGGTCCCGTCGGCAAGGCCATGCAGCGCGTCGTGATAGAGCCAGTTTTCCAGCTGCGGCGTCGCCACGTACAGCGTGCCGGTCAGGGCAGCGACAAAGATAAACGGTCCGATAAACAGTCCGATGTAGAAATGGAGGCGACGCAGCAGGTTTAACCATGCCGCGCGCGAGGTGCAGGTTGTCATACTTTTCCTTTTTTAAAGCAAAAGAGGTCATTGCGCGGTGCGCAGATTGATTTTTATTAAAGGGAAAAAGCAGACAGCCGCGGCGGGGCGCGGGTTTCAGGGTAGAGCCAGGGAAAGTAGTGCCAGTGTTTTAATACCGGGCGAGAAGCCGGCAGGCGAATGCGCCGCAGGAGCATGGCGACGAACAGCGCCAGCGCGAAAAGCAGTCCCGGGACATGGGCTAACAGCACGCAATAGCCACACGCCTCGGCATGGTCCAGCGGCAGTTCGTGTCCGGTATGCGTGGCGCCGTCTGTGCTATGCATCATCGCCATCTCGTGCCCGGGCATTTGCGCTATGCTCGCGGACGAGCTGTCCATCATCATGGCGTGGTACATGCCGGGCATGGCGCTCATGGGGTCTTTTTGCAGGGAGATGGAAATCAGGGGAGCCACGACGATCAGCAGGATCGCCAACAGCGCCAGCCAGGCGGCTCGCCGTTTAGGTGTCGTTTGCTGGAAACTGTTGCTGACCACCGCCCCTCCGAAATGAGGCCGTATTGTAAATGATTTACATCACGATGGTTACAACAAAGATAAAAAAAGGGCCAGCCATTTGGCCAGCCCTTCTGTCAGGATGTCGCGAAAGCGAATCTTAGTTAAGACGCTCCTAATAGAACTCAATTAAAAACAACAACATTACATATAAAACAACTAGTTAATTTGATTTTAAATGCATTGAAATGCAATGTTATGCAAGCTATGCCGCCACTTTGCCGCCACATCAACTACTAGGCCACACAGAGCTTAACTTACCCCAACGAACACTAACACATCGGTCATTGGCAAAATTCCGAATGCATTGTAATATTGACATACATTATATGATGTTACATCTTGATAAGATGTAATTATTAGTCTTAAAATCATTATTCAAATGAAACATTACAGAACAATTCTCATTATTACATAACCTACGACCTGAAAATATAATTTTTCCCCAAAAAAAGTTACGGAGAAGAACGTGTCAAAAAAAGAAGAAATCAAGATTATTGATATCAGGATGCAGAGACCAATTATAGCCAGAATGGAAAAAGAAAACATAAACCTGACGTTACAAATGTCAGATAGGGCTACACTAGCTAATGCTACAGTTAGCTTCTTCACCCCAAACAATGTTTCCATATTTTTATCCTCAGCAAAAAAAGAGCTATCAAAATCCAACTCTATATACAAAAGTCTTTTTGGAAAAATAAGCAAGCTTAAGCATAAGAAATTCAAAATATCTGATAAAGACCTACCAAGGCTCTATAATTACTTCGAATCAATTCAAACAGCAATTGTATCTATGTATACTGCAATTGAGTCATTTGCCAATATATGCATACCTCAAGATTATGTATATGAAAAAAACAACGCAAAGGGCATCAAAGAAACCTATACCAAAGAGTTAATTGAGCGATATATACCTACAAGTGAAAAAATAGACAAAATACTACCCTTAATTTTGAACTGTGATTCTCCAAAAGGCACGAAACTATGGCAGGACTTTAAAACACTAGAGTCACTTAGGAATGACATTATCCACCCTAAAACCACTAAAAAAAGCACGGAAATAAAAGAGGATTCATCTTTTTTATGTATTTTATTATCTGATGATTTTATAAAAAAAGTTTCATCGGGATTTGAATTAGTATCCTATTTTTGCAAAAAAGACACTACTCACAGTCTTTTCCCAATGGGATTTGGAGAAATTGAACTCAAACCAGTACCAATTAATGAAAGTAATTTTGAAAAAATTGATGATGGTGATGAAATAGAACTACCATCATAACAAAGATCACAAATGCTAAAGGCTAGTAGTGGATAGCCTTTAGCACTTACAGTATACTTAGTCATTGTTTAATTTAAAATTGTCACATAAACTTAATGGATTCAATGTCACAGCCTGCTCAAGATGATCTGGAGCATAGTGGGCATACTTCATTGTTTCACGAATGTTGGCATGGCCGAGTATTCTCTGTAACACCAGTATATTTCCGCCGTTCATCATAAAATGCGCGCCAAAAGTATGACGCAAAACGTGAGTCTTCTGCCCTTCCGTCAATTGAATATTTGTGAGTTTGAGCATCTTCTTAAAGTCCTGATAGCAGGGCTTAAACATTCTGCCTTGACGTTCTGACAAATCGTCGTACAGCCATTTAGGAATCGGAACCGTGCGATTCTTCTTACCTTTGGTTTTGGTGAAGGTCAGCTTGTAGGGAGAAAGTTGGGGGCGTGTAAGTCTCTCGGCTTCTCCCCATCGCGCGCCGGTAGCCAAGCACACCTTAACAATCATCGTAAGATTTTCTTTGCCATATTGTTCACAGGCTCGGAACAGTTCCGGGAGCTGAGACAAAGTTAGCCAGGACATTTCTTTCTCAGCTTCTTTGAATACGCGAATCCCTTCCAGTGGATTGGGTAAACTCCACTCCCCTAATCGTCGCAGTTCATTGAACACCGCTTCGAGGTATTGCTGCTCGCGATTGACAGTTATAGGTTTGGCGATCCACTTCGCCGGGTCTTTGTGATATCCGTTGTCTATTTCGCCACGTAATCGACGGTCACGGTAATGAGCCCAATCTTTTGCGGTAAGACGAGATGCAATAGGGTCGCCCAACCCGTTACATACAATTTGAAGCTTTGCTAACCGCGACTTACTGGCGACTAACGCCTGACCGTGCAAATTGTGCCAAAGCTGAATAATCTCACCTAAGCGTCGGCGGTCTTCTTTCTTGACAAGCCACGGCTTATCTTCACTCTCGCTTTTGGTAAATGATTCGAATGCCTCAGCCTCACCTTTAGTATTGAATTGACGGCGTATACGCCGCCCTTCCCGGCCATTTGGATAAAGCTCGCATAACCATTTACCATTTTTTTGCTTACTTACTGTCATAGCAACACCGAGACCAAAAAAATATTATTCACACAACGCTATAGCTTCACTGAAAATCGGGCCAATATCAGCGCTTTCTAATGGATCGTCAGGGTCTTTTTTAAGCACTTCTTTTAAGTCCCGCCCTTCCATTTTTCCTGATTTGACGGCGTTTTTAGCCATGCCGCTTAAGGGGTATCGTTCATCTGTATCAATGTCATAAACAAAAACGTAGTGACGATTTACACAAGATACCTTTGCATGTTCAAAGGTCAGCGGCCATTTATCACCAAAAGATTTAATATCAATCTCTTTGAAATTTTCAGCAGCAAAGCTTGAGGAAGATAGTGCAATACAGACCATTCCCAATAAAAACTTTTTCATTACTACTCCTTAAACATGCTTTTCTAAGGTAAAGATAACTGCACCTGATGGTGTGATATCAGATAGATTACATTCAAACTCAGCAGACTTATTTGAAAGCCTGACCTTTCCACCTGGCATCCTGATTACGTCAAAAACATCGAGCGCCCCATCAATGCCAATAAGCCAACGACTATTTCCTATCTTTGAGTTAGAACAATCAACAAGCCAAGATGCGCCAACCCCATCAATAAAGACCAGCTCATCAATGTTTGCAGGAACCATTGAAAGGTCTGGAGTCCAACGCCCTATATCTTTTAACTCACCAGATTCAAGACGACATTTTCTTACTGTTAAAGCTGTAAGTGATTCCCTCTCTTTGCCGTCTCGCATTTGGCCTTTGCCTGTAGATAGCCACTCTAACGATACGCCGGTATCGAGTGCACAGGTCACAACCACATCGCCTGGGAAGAAGTCTCGCCTAACCCAAGTGCTAATAGTGCCGGAAGAAATACCTAATAAATCTCCCAGCTCTTTTTGCATCGTAAAACCATAGGCATCGAGAATACGACGCAAAACCGCCCTTCCTCCATTTGCCATGATTTCATCATAGAGTTCCTTGCCTTTGAGGTTTACTTGCCCCGCATTAAATTTTGCATTTGCAAGCTCCCCATTAACAAGCCATCGCAGGTCGGCCCCAGTAT
Organism: Klebsiella sp. A-Nf5; assembly: GCF_002810545.1. Lineage (NCBI taxonomy): Bacteria > Pseudomonadati > Pseudomonadota > Gammaproteobacteria > Enterobacterales > Enterobacteriaceae > Klebsiella > Klebsiella sp. A-Nf5. The sequence continues at coordinate 18,786 of NZ_PIOG01000023.1, forward strand.
CAAGAGAACATTCAACGAAAACGTTGCTTGGGATTACGTTTCTTGCAAGCCAACTACTTACGTTATTCGCATGAATACCAAGCCTTTCAGCTAATTCCTTTTGCTGCTTAAAACCGTATGCAGAAAGGACTCGCTCCAGAGCAGCTGGAGCGTCAACATCATTTTTCGCCATATCACACCAACAATAATTTTGTTTACAACAAAAAATTAGCGATCTATATTGGTATTCATCGACCAAGATGCACACCATTGCACTACATTTCAAACAACAGGAGATAATGCGATATGTCAGATGCAAAATCAATCTCGACGCAGGATTCGCAAAACTCACAAAATCAAACTGTGCTGTTAGATCAAACACAATTTGATGCCATCGTTACTGCCATGCTTCCAGCTCTGCAGACAATGATTCGCTCCGCTATGTCAGACACGATGACAGTGAAAGACTTCGCCGCCACTCGCGGTGTAAGTGAGCGTCTGGTCTGGCAATGGCTCGATGAGGGCATCCTTCTAAAAGCTCCGACCAAAGACTTTTCCAACAAAGAGGAAGCCGCTAAACGAAGCCGCACCCTCGTAAACGTAAAAGCATGGCGCGATAAGCTAACTCAACAAGCGATTGATTGTCGGTACATCGACCAGCGCACCGTTCTTAACTGAATTTGATTATGCAAGTTAGAAGGAACTTAACCATGTTTGATTTTCAGATTTCCAAACATCCCCACTATGACGAAGCGTGCCGGACTTTTGCGCAGCGTCACAATATGGCGAAGCTGGCCGAGCGTGCGGGTATGAACGTTCAAACGTTACGTAACAAGCTCAACCCGGAACAGCCGCACCAGTTAACGCCGCGCGAAATCTGGACGCTGACAGACCTGACCGAAGATTCGACCCTCGTCGATGGTTTTCTGGCGCAGATCCATTGTTTGCCATGCGTGCCGGTAAATGAGCTAGCAAAAGAGAAACTGCAATCCTACGTCATGCGCGCCATGAGTGAACTCGGCGAACTGGCGAATGGTGCCGTTTCAGGCGACCGCCTTACCCCGGCCCGTAAGCAAAACATGATTGCGAGCGTAAACGCGGGTATTCGCATGCTGTCGCTGTCGGCAATGGCGTTGCAGGCCCGGATCCAGGCTAACCCGGCAATGACGAGTGTCGTCGATACCGTCAGCGGCATCGGTGCGTCATTCGGTTTGATTTGAGGTGCTTATGTTGAATAACGAACCGTCATTCGCCTCTCTGCTAAAAAAACGTAGCCCATCCATGCACTACGGGCACGGCTGGATAATGGGTAGCGACGGCCAGCGCTGGCACCCTTGCAGCTCTCAGTCCGAATTGTTGAACGGCTTAACAGCAAAAAAAGCCTCTGTGGTTAAGCGGCTTTTAAATGCATTAATGGGGGCAAAATGAACGAAAGAATTTCAGCTCATAACACCCAGGCGAGCAAGCTTTTTAGCAATGCTGATTGTACTACTGAACAACCGAAGACCATGACCGGCGAAGAGTGTTTCGCACGGTTTCATCAAAAGCTGAAAGCCACAGAAAATAAGGCGCTGCGTAATTTCAATAAGCTTGATGAAGATTTTAAGTTTGTGGTTTTAACGCTTGCTAACCGAAATAATCCGGGCGCGTTTCGCTCTGATGAAGTCGGTAAGCCATATGAGTATTTTGATATGGATCGCCGCAAGCTGATTATTGCGTCAATGAATAAAATTTCCCGTTGGGGTGGGATTTTGCCCCGGCATATTTCCATCCACGAATGCTTTTTAGCTAATTAAATAAACCCGTAATTAATGGCGTAAACCCGCCGGGCTTCTTATTGCCCGAAATCAGGAGATTAAGAATGCACAAGCAATCTTCAGTACCTAAAGAAAATACCGACCTGCTTCTTGAGGTTATCGGTGTTGCAAAACGTGAAGAGCGAAAAGGTCGCGCTCTTGCTGTTTCCATCCGCCTAGAGGCGCTGGCAACCCACATCGCTAACAAAGGTATGAGCTCGATAGAAGCGGCTGAACTGCTGCGCCGGGAGGCCACCCGCTACGAAAACGAATCTCAGGAGCTGCACTAATGGCCGACGCAATGGATATCGCACAACAGCACGAGCAGGCAGAACGCGAGCGCCTTATCAACAACGCGCGCAGCCGTATCGCTGCACCTTCCCGCTTTCTCTGTGAGGAATGTGACGCACCAATCCCGGAAGCTCGCCGTATTGCGATTCCGGGCGTGGTCTTTTGCGTGACTTGCCAACAAATCGCCGAGCTTAAATTAAAACACTATCGGGGGGTATGAATTGGCTGTTCAATTCGCTTTTCCGTGGAATGCCCCACGGTCGGCAATAGCCAGCCCATATCTTACCTATGAGCAACAGTATCGCCGCGACAGTATGTTCGCGGCTTTGTTGCATGCGAGAAAAGCACTTTCTCTCCAGCCTGAGTGTGTGCGTTTTGACATTTATCGCACCGCTGCGGTGCTGGAGCAAAATCAGGGCAGTCAACGAGCCAATGCCTTTTTAATCAGCTTCTGCAAAAAAGCATTGCCACGTCTGGAACTGGTCGCAAAAAAATATGAGTGCGCGGGTATCAATAGCAAAGTATCAGTCGCTGTTTTTGGTGGTCATTTTGATACCCGGCTTATGCAATATCTGGCATCCCGCATGGTCAATATGGTCGCCAGATATAACCGCCTCCCGGATATGCAGCGCGCCGATATTGACCTGCTGGCCCGTGACATTGCTAATTTCATTCGTTCTGAGCTGGCAAATATTGATGATTCAGGTTTTGGTGAGCTCAAAACACTATACACCTGGTACATGCACGCTGGCTTTATTTCTCTGCAATTCAATGTCACCCCTCCCCATTGGGAGCGCGTGGCAAATAAATACTTCAACAATGATGATATCGCTCCCGCAGTAATCCGCATGTTTACTGAGTCATGGTGGCGTAGTCGTCTGCGTCGTGTCGCGTCGGCATGGCGCGAACATCTGCAAATTGCCGTTGGTAACGTCAGCAAGAAAAAGCACGCATACGCGAGTAAAAACTGCGTGACTGATTGGCGTGAGCAGAAGCGCCGCACGCGCGAGTTTCTGAAAGGGCTGGATCTGGAAGACGAAGACGGCAACCGCATCAGCCTTATAGAAAAATACGACGGTTCGGTCGCCAACCCTGCGATACGCCGCTGCGAGCTGATGACCCGCATCCGCGGATTTGAAAATATATGCAATGAACTCGGGTATGTCGGGGAGTTTTACACCCTGACCGCGCCATCTAAATACCACGCCACCACCAAAGCGGGCTACCGTAACAGCAAATGGAACGGCTCCAGCCCGGCAGATACACAAAGCTACCTTACTGGCTTATGGGCGCGCATCCGCGCGAAGCTTCACCGTGAAGATATTCGTATTTTCGGGATCCGCGTAGCAGAACCCCACCACGATGGAACCCCGCACTGGCACATGCTTATGTTCATGCTGCCGGAAGATGTCGAGCGCGTGCGCCACATCATCCGTGATTATGCGTGGGAGGAAGACCGCCACGAACTGAGAAGCGATAAAGCCAAAAAAGCACGCTTTCATGCCGAGGCCATCGACCCGGAAAAGGGCAGCGCTACCGGCTATGTCGCTAAATACATTTCCAAAAATATCGACGGTTATGCACTTGATGGTGAGCTCGACGACGAAAGCGGCGAACTGTTGAAAGAGACCGCGCCTGCCGTTTCTGCCTGGGCCGCGCGCTGGCACATCCGTCAATTTCAGTTTATCGGTGGCGCACCGGTGACGGTCTACCGTGAGTTACGTCGTCTCGCTGATACCGAGACCGCGCACGGCCTGAGCGTTGAGTTTGCCGCCGTTCATGATGCCGCCGACGCCGGTGATTGGGCTGGTTACGTTAACGCCCAGGGCGGGCCATTTGTTCGCCGCGACGATTTGCAGGTACGCACGTTTTACGAACCACGTACCGAGTTTAATCAGTACGGCGAGGAGACCATCTGCATTCGTGGCGTTTACGACTCTGCCATCGGCGCAGATACTCCGATTATGACCCGGCTCACGCAGTGGAAGATTGTACCGAAGCGTGCAGTTGATTTGGCCGTTGATGTTAAGGGCGCACCTGCGCCCTCTCGGAGTTCTGTCAATAACTGTACGGGAAGCGAAAGCGATCCACCGATACTGGATTTATCAAAACCGCTAAGTCGAAGCGAAAGACGGTCATTAACCAATCGACTAAGAGTGAAAAAACCAGTCAAAAGGCGTGAATTTATCCACGGAACTGATGAGCAGAACGATTCAATAGCCAAGACTATAGACGAAATACAAATATGCGCCGGTGTAACCATTAGCCGGGGTGAAGCTCTGCATCTTATGGCCGGGGGGAAAAGCCGTATTGGTAGCAAATGGTGTAGGGGATCATCGAAGGGAGACATTTTCGCATCCCCCCCTTCTCACCAAGAAAAAGCGACAAAAATTCTAAGGAGAGTTGCGGCTATCTCTAACAGAACCAATGAAAAAAGGAGCTAATATCAATTTAATCATGCACCTACTACTTCGATTGAATTGTTAATTTCTCTTTCAATTTCATCAACAATTGGTATACTGTATAAATATACAGTTATTATTGTTGGAGGGATTCATGATTGGCGATTGTTTCAGCCAAACGCAGCATAAGTGGGCATGTGTGCAGTTCATTGCCGAGGTGTCTCTGATAGCTAATTGCAAATCATCAGATCTCAAGCTTGCCCTCTCCATCATTGCTGACCTCGCAAGCAGGGAAAATAACAAAGCTGATGACAAGATTTTTTATGAGGTTCAATGAGCGATGCGAGTAAGTATCACGTTAAAGTAGATTTGATCCGAGAGGCGAGGTTTGTCGAAAAAATCTCAACTATTTTGGGTATTGCTGGTCTAAGGTTAGTAAGCAAACATCTTTACATGCCGAAGGTGGTCTACACATTGTCACTTTGAATGCATGCCAAGCAGCACAAAAAATGTTATGGGAAAATGGGGATTAGTGTTATATTAATGGCTGAAAAAAACAGCCTTGACAATAAATTACAAGTATGGTAAGGCTGTATCCCCTTAACTTCAAATGTAGGAGGCTACCATGAGCATCGCAGCTAAAAATCTGCTTAATCGCTATTGGGATCGCCGACTACCTGTCGATCCGTTTAAACTCGCCGCGGCGTGGGGTGCGAAAGTAGAGCCACTCAGGGATTCGGCGTATAACAACGATGGGTTAAGCGGCCTAGCGGTCATCAAAAGAAGCGTGCCCCGGATTTACTTTGATTCCAGTGAACATGACAACCGTCAACGTTTCACCGTAGCTCATGAGCTCGGTCATCATGTTCTGGGGCATACACAGGATGGAGAATACCATCGCGATAACGTGGGTAACTACTCAACCGGAACCCGTGATTATCGAGAAATAGAAGCAAACCAGTTTGCCGCAGAGCTTTTAATGCCAGAGGATGCCATTCATCAATTAGTATCCCGGGAAGGTGTTAACAGCACTTTGCGTCTGGCAAGTATTTTTAACGTTTCTGAGGCTGCTATGTACTGGCGGCTCAGGGCTCTGGGCATGGCTTACTGATAGCTCTTTAACTTTTTTCAAACCCGTTTAAAATCACCATTACTCTTAAAAATAATGGTGATTTTTTTATGGCAGATATCGACCTTTCTGGTGAGTCCCCGACTCCATCCCCACAAACATCAAATTCCCCAGCTTCTTCGACACCTCGTGGCGATACTGACCCGAATATTTTATTGCGCAGGGACGCCCGTGATGGAATGGAACGCCGGGGGATGCGTCTGGTTCTGTCTGCCGTTGTGCTGTTTTTTGCCGTAGTGTTTCTGTGGCAGGGCTTGCACTTTGCGCTTAAAGTTGGAAATGGCCTGCTTGAGGCGAAAAGTAGCATTGTCTCTGCGTTAACGCAGAAAAGCGAAAAAGATATCTGCGAACCGAAAACCGAGTGTACAGAACCGAAACAGCAGACCACACACCCAACAGTGCCAACCGCGAAAAAAACGGATGCCCCAGCAAAAAAAGCTGATACTCCAATCACTGTGCCAAATTTATCTACGGACTGGCTTTCTGCCAGCTCACTGATTGCAATCGTCGCTTTCATTCTTGGCGTCGGGTTGACGTTGCTTCTGACCCTTCTTAAGTCTGCTTTCCAGCATCCTACAGATAAAAATATTAACGGACAAAAAACGACTGATGCTATTGAGCTGGCTACCCCACTCAGTGAATTAATCATGGGTGCGATTAATTACCTCAGAAACAAATTTTCTAAGTAACCACTCTCCACATGCCAACCAGACCGGCCTCAAGATGGCCGGTTTTTTTATGCCATTTTTCTGCGTATTTTCAGTTTTTTAGCGGTGCATGCATCAGGCGCATGAGTTTGCATACATTTTTTATGTCAAGTTTTGCCAGCCAGCGCTAGTACTGGCGCGGCTAGGGGCTCCTGATGCACCTGCATTAAAAACGCCCCGTTAAGCGCGCAGGCGAGGCGGGGAAAGCACTGCGCGCCAGCGTACTTTTGCGAATTTATTTTCGCAGCCTGAGCGCGTCGCTGTGCCGCGCGGGTTCGCGGGGGTGTCGGTGGATGGTGCGGGGATGTCTGAGGGCGTGGCGGGCTTCTGAGGCGGTCAGGCGTGGGGGTAAGAAAAAGCCGCCCGGAGGCGGCGAAAATCAGTCACTTTCGGTGTCGAGGGTGTAACTTTTGAACCGGATCACCTCCTGACCGGCCCACGCGTTGACCTCGCGCATCCGGTCTTGTAGCGGAATGAGCTCGTTACGGACAAACACTTTTGCCACTTTCTCGATGTCACCGAGCGAACCGACGTTTTCCGGCTTGCCGCCCATCAACTGGAACGGGATGCGGTGCGCGTCGAGCAGGTCGGCGGCGCTGACTTTTTTGATATTGAAGAAATCGTCTTTCGTTGCCACCTCACTGAGCGGCACAATTTTAATGCCGTCCGGTTTTCCATGCGGAGCGTAGAAAAACAGATTTTTGAAGTTCCCAAGTCCCTTTGAGCTGCGCATCGCATCACGCAGCGCCTCAACATCGGTACCACTTTGCGCGGCGTCCGTCACATACATGATGTAGCCCGCGTGTGCGCCGTTCTGGTAATACTTGCGACGGAACAGCGTCGCCGCCTCATTCAGCCAGGCGGAATTGAGCGCGCTGAGATATTCCGGCATGCCGTACAGCTCCTGATTGATGTCAGGCTCCAGCAGGTGAAACACGGAGCCCGGCGCGAACGGGTGCGGCTGGTCGAATGACGGCACCCACCAGTAGATATCCTCCTCAATACCACGCCGCGTGTATTTAGCCGGTGACGCTTCCAGCTTCAGCGGGCGACCGGTGACACTCTTTCGGAGCTCTAAAAACGCGTTGCCAAACACCAGAAAATCAAGCGCGAAGCGGCTGAAGTCCTGTTGTGACAGTAGCGGGTGCGGAATAAACGTTGAGGCCAGAATGTTGCGCTTAACGTAAATTGGCGAGCTGTGATGAACGGCGGCGCGCAGGCTTTTCGCCAGCCCGTTAAAACTGACCGGCGGTTCGAACCAGCGGCCATTATTGACGCATTCCACGTAATCCAGAATATCGCGGCGGTCGAGCACGGCGCTCGGTTCACCAAAGGTAAACGCCTCCATTTTTTGGGGCGCGCTGTCTTTCATGTTGCGCGGGCGCTTTTGTGGCTGTGGCTTGCGGCCTTTGTATTTACTCATCAGTTGAACTCCAGAATGGATGATGTTACCTGGCCGCTGCCAGCGGTCAGCGGTTCGTTTAACAGCGCGTGCATGGTCGCCCAGGCGACGTCCGCGTGACTGGCTTCCTCGGTGCGGCTGGCCTCATAGGTGGCGCTGCGCCCGCTGCTGGTCATGGTCTTACGGATTGCCATAAACGAGGTGGTGATGTCGGTGGCGCTGACGTCATATTCGAGACAGCCACGGCGGATAACGTCTTTTGCTTTCAGCACCATTGCGGTTTTCATTTCCGGTGTGTAGCGGATATCGCGGGCGGCGGGATAAAACGAGCGAACCAGCTGGAAGACGCCAATACCGAGGCCGGTCGCATCGATACCGATGTACCCGACGTTGTATTTTTCGGTGAGCTGGCGGATGGATTCGGCCTGAGTCGCGAAGTCCATGCCTTTCCACTGATGGCGCTCCAGAATGCGAAACTTGCCCCCGGCGACAACCGGCGGTGCGAGCACCACACACCCGGCGCTGTCGCCGCTGTGCGAAGGGTCGTATCCCACCCAGACCGGGCGGGAGCCGAACGGGTTGTCGGCGAACGGCGAAAAGTCCTCCCACTCTTCCAGACTGTCGACCATGCAGCGTTGCAAATCCTCGAACGGGAACACCGACGCCTTGTCGTCAACGAACTCGCACATAAACAGATTGCGGAAGTCGTCGACGCTGTTTTCGCGCTTGAGTTGCTCCAGATTGAACAGCGTACAGCCCCCGGCGAGCGCATCCTCAATGGTGACAATCTGCCGCCACTGACCGTCAGGACACGCCACGCCAGCGGCGAGCGCGTCATGACTGATATCGATGTCAACCCGCTCGCTGGCGCTGGCGCGGCCCCGGTTGAATAATTCCCCCGACCAGAACGGGTAAGCGCCGTGTGCCAGGGTGGAAGGTGTCGAAAAGTAGGTGCTGCGCAGGTGGCTTTGTGAGGCCATGCCCGACGACACTTTGCGCAGTTTCTGGAAGTTGGGGATCCAGAAAATTTCATCGACATACAGGTCGCCGTTATGACTCTGCGCGGTGTTGGAGTTGGTGCCGAGAAAAATCAGTTTTGCGCCGTTGTTGCCGATAACAATCGGGTCGCCGGTCAGCTCAACATCAACCCGGCGGGCAAACTGGATGATGTACTCGCGGAATACATACGCCTGCGTTTTACTCGCCGACAGAAAAATCTGGTTATGGCCGGTTTTCAGCGCGTGCAGCAGCGCCTCGCGGGAAAAGTAGAACGTCGCCCCAATCTGGCGTGATTTCAGGATGTCGCGAATTCGGTGCTCAAGCCCGGCGCGGTGCCAGCGGAGCTGATATTCGAAAGACTCCGCGAAAAAAATCTCTTCCAGTTTTTCGATCGCCTCGTCGCTGAAAAAGTTCTTTGTCGGCTTTTTACGTTCGCCTTTGTTGCGGTTGGCCACGCGGGGATTCAGGTCAGCCTCGTTTCCGGTCTGGCCATAGCGATTAATCCGCGCGAAGCGCTCCATCTGCCGGGCCAGAAAATCGGCGACCTTGAAATCGTGGGGCGTCAGGCTGGGTTTCGCATAAAGCTGGATCAGCCGGGCCTCTAAGGTGCTTTCGACCCGGTTAAGCGGTGCGGTTTCCTCCCAGTGGTCGCGCTGTTTCCAGCTCTGCACCGTCGGGCGTTTGGTCTGCAACATGTCGGCAATCTGCGGCACGGAAAACCCCTGCCAGTACAGCAAAGCCGCCTGGCGTCGCGGGTCGTTTAACAAAGTGGTGTCGGTGGTGATGGTCATGGATGCCTCGCCGTGATTGATACAGGGCAAGGCTAAAGAAACGGGGGATGTGAATCGCTAAGGTGCTGTTGTGTGAGGGATAAACCATCCGCGACTGATGGCGGGAGAGCGGCGAGGTCGGGAAACTAGCCCCGACCCGTTAACCCGATATCAGGACTCCTGACAATGGCAAAAAAAGTTTCAAAATGGTTTCGCATCGGCGTCGAAGGCGATACCTGTGACGGCCGCGTTATCAGCGCGACGGATATTCAGGAAATGGCTGAGACCTTTGACCCCCGCGTCTACGGTTGCCGCATTAACCTCGAACACCTGAAAGGCATCCTGCCGGAAGGTCCGTTCAGCCGTTACGGCGATGTGGTCGAGCTGAAGTCTGAAAAAATTGACGACGATTCGGTACTGAACGGCAAGCTGGCGCTGTTCGCTAAAATCACCCCGACCGATGACCTGATCGCAATGAATAAAAAATTGCAGAAGGTTTACACCTCCATGGAAATCCAGCCGAATTTTGCCAATAGCGGCAAATGCTACCTGGTCGGCCTCGCCGTGACCGATGATCCGGCCAGCCTCGGCACTGAATACCTCGAATTTTGCCGGGGGGCCAAATTTAACCCCCTTAACCGCTTCAAAGCCGCACCGGGCAACCTGATTTCTGTTGCCACCCTCGCCGAGCTGGAATTCGAAGACCTGCCGGAAAATGTGTTCACCGCCCTGAGCGACAAGGTGAAGACGATTTTCAGCCGCAAACAGGCCAGTGATGACGCCCGTTTTCAGGATGTGCATGAAGCCGTGACGACCGTCAGTGAGCATGTGCAGGAAAACCTCACCGCTACCGGGCAACGTCTTGTCGCACTGGAAAATGCCTTTGCGACGCTGAAACAGGACGTCACCACGAAGGCCGACCAGACCCGCCAGGCATTCAGCCAGTTAAAAACATCGCTGGATAACACCGAAAGCACCACGCAGCCCCGCCGCAAGCTCTCCACCGGTGGCGGTGGTGATGAGCTGCTGACTGACTGCTAAACGGTCGTGAATTTATCGCCGGGCGACAGGTTTGCCCGGTCAGACAACCCGATTTAACCCAACAGGAAAGACTATGCGTCAGGAAACCCGTTTTAAATTCAATGGCTATCTGTCCCGCGTTGCCGAGCTGAACGGCATCGACCCGGACGACGTGAGTAAAAAATTCTCCGTCGAGCCGTCCGTCACGCAAACCATGATGAACACCGTGCAGATGTCCTCGGCCTTTTTGCAGAAAATTAATATCGTGCCGGTGGATGAGCTGAAGGGTGAAAAAATTGGCGTCGGCGTCAATGGCACCATCGCCAGCACCACGGACACCAACAGCGGCCAGGAGCGTAAAACTGCCGACTTCGCTGCGCTGGAATCCAAAAAATACGAATGCGACCAGGTCAACTTTGACTTCCATTTCAAATATAAAAAGCTGGATTTGTGGGCGCGCTTCCAGGACTTCCAGCGCCGTATTCGCGATGCCATCATCCAGCGACAGGCGCTTGATTTCATCATGGCCGGGTTCAACGGCGTTGAGCGTGCCGAAACCTCTGACCGCAAAGCCCATCCGATGCTGCAGGATGTCGCCGTGGGCTGGCCGCAGAAATACCGCAATGAAGCGGCGACCCGTGTGATGAGCAAAGTCGTCGACGAGGAAGGGAATGTTGTTTCCGCTGTGATCCGTGTGGGTAAAAACGGCGATTACGTCAGCCTTGATGCACTGGTCATGGATGCCACCGACAACCTGATTGACGAGATTTATCAGGAAGATTCGGAGCTTGTCGCGATTGTGGGTCGTAAGCTGCTGGCCGACAAATACTTCCCCATCGTCAACAAAGACCAGCCCAACAGCGAAGCGCTGGCGGCTGACATCATCATCAGCCAGAAACGCATCGGCAACCTGCCCGCCGTTCGCGTGCCGTATTTCCCGGCGAACGCGATTATGGTGACGCGTCTCGATAACCTGTCCATCTATTTCATGGACGAAAGTCACCACCGCTCCATCATCGAAAACCCGAAACTCGACCAGGTGGAAAACTACGAATCGATGAACATCGATTACGTGGTCGAAACCTACGCTGCCGGGTGCTTCATTGAAAATATCAAGCTGGGCGATTTCTCTGCCGCGCAACCGGAGGGCTAACCGATGACGAGCCCCGCACAGCGTCACATGATGCGGGTCTCGGCCATTGAAACCGCGCAGCGGGAAAATAACCCGCTGCGGCATGCCACTGCCTACGAGCAGATGCTGGTTAAGCTGGCCGCAGACCAACGTACGTTAAAAGCCATCTTTGGTAAAGAGCTGAAAGCCAGGAAAAAGCGCGAGCTGCTGCCGTTCTATCTGCCGTGGATCAGTGGCGTGCTGGAACAGGGTAAAGGCGCGCAGGATGACATCGTGATGACCGTCATGCTGTGGCGTCTCGATGTCGGCGATATCGGCGGCGCGATGGATATTGCCCGCTACGCCTTTAAGTACGGTCTGACCATGCCAGGCAGACACCGCCGCCCGCCACAGTACATGTTTACCGAAGAGGTGGCACTCGCCGCCATGCGTGCCCACGCCGCCGGTGAACCGGTCGTCGTCAGCCAGCTACTCGACACACTGGCGCTGACCGCCGCCGCCGATATGCCTGATGAGGTGCGCGCAAAACTGCACAAAATCACCGGCCAGGTGCTGCGGGACAACAAACAGCCCGCCGATGCGCTGGCCCACCTTAAACGCGCAATGCAGCTCGACTGTCAGGCAGGCGTCAAAAAAGACATTGAACGGCTTGAGCGAGAGCTGAAGCCCAGACCGGCAATGGTCGTTAAAGCCCCGGTAAGCGCGCCGCGCGCCGTGAAAACCACGGCACCGGCTAAACGTGGCCGACCAAAAAAGACCGCCGGTTAACAGAATGCGCCCCGCGCCAGGGCGGCACGCCGGTCGATGAGGGGTTTTTACCCGACCTGAGACCGGCGTCCACCGCCCACCTATTCAGAGGTAGTCATGACGACGCTGATTATTAAAAAGAACGATGAGCCGCAGCCGGGTGGTGTGGTGGTCATCCCGCCGCCTGCCAGTGATGAGCCGGTGATTAAAAACACGTTTTTCTTTCCTGACATCGACCCGAAACGCGTGCGTGAAGGGATGCGCCTTGAACAGACCGTCGCCCCGTCCCGGCTGCGTGAGGCCATCAAAACCGGCATCGCCGAAACCAATGCCGAGCTGTATCTGTGGCGCGAGCAGCAGATTGCCGGGGGGTTTAGCAAGCTGGCCAGTGTGCCGGCGGATGAGCTCGACGGCGAGAGCGTGCGTGTTTTCTACTACCTGCGCGCCGTGACCTCAATGGCGACCGCTACGCTCTACGAGCGTTATCGCGGCGTGGATGCCAGCGCCAGAGGCGATAAAAAGGCCGACAGTATCGACACCACGGTCGACGAGCTGTGGCGGGACATGCGCTGGGCCGTGTCACGCGTCCAGGACAAACCCCGCTGCATCGTGAGCCAAATCTGATGCAGGCCATCGCGCAACAGGGCGACACGCTCGACATGATTTGCGCCCGCTATTACGGGCGTACTGAGGGGGTCTTCGAGTCGGTGCTGGCCGCTAATCCGGGGCTGGCCGAACTCGGCGCTGTGCTGCCACATGGCACGGTGGTCGAGCTGCCCGACGTCCAGTCATCCCCCGTAACTGAAACAATTAATCTGTGGGAGTAAACACATGACGGAAGGTGAAAAAAGCGTCCTGTCCCTCTTTGTTATCGGCGTGCTGATTGTCGTCGGTAAAGTGCTGGCCGGTGGCGAGCCCATCAACGCCCGGCTTTTTATTGGTCGCATGTTGCTGGGCGGCTTTGTCTCGATGGTGGCCGGGGTGGCCCTGGTGCAGTTTCCCGACCTGCCGCCCGCCGCCGTGTGCGGATTTGGCTCCATGCTGGGTATCGCCGGTTATCAGGCGGTGGAAATTGCGATTCAGCGCAGGGTTAAAAAAGGGGAAAACGATGGCGGTCATTAAGACACACCCCAACGTCGCGGCATTCCTCGACATGCTGGCGTTTTCAGAGGGGACGGCGACGCACCCGCTGACCAGAAACAACGGGTACGACGTCATTGTCACCGGTATCGATGGCAAGCCAGAGATTTTTACCGACTATCGCGAACATCCGTTTGCCGGTGGACGCCCGGCGAAGGTCTTTAATCGTCGCGGGGAAAAATCCACGGCATCCGGGCGTTACCAGCAGCTTTACCTGTTCTGGCCGCATTACAAAAAGCAGCTCGCTTTGCCGGATTTCAGCCCGGCATCACAGGACCGGCTCGCCATTCAGCTGATCCGTGAGCGTGGCGCGCTGGAAGATTTGCAGCAGGGGCGCATCGAGCGCGCGATTTCCCGCTGTCGCAATATCTGGGCGTCATTGCCGGGGGCCGGATACGGTCAGCGCGAGCACAGTCCCGACAGGCTGGTCGCCGTGTGGCGCAAGGCCGGAGGCGTATCCGCATGAAAACAGTCATTATCCTGCTGGCGCTGGCCTGTGTGGGGCTGCTGTGGATGCGCCACGATAACAGCAATTTGCGCGCTTCTTTTGAACGCGCGAACCGGGTCGCCGGTACGCAGAAAACCACGATTATTATGCTGAAAAATCAGCTCAACATTGCCGCAGAGCAGTCGCAACGTAAAGAGCTGGCGCAGGTCGCCATGCGGGACAAACTCACTGCGGCTAACCTGCTCGCTTTCCGCCGTGAACAAACCATCACGAGGTTACTTAATGAAAATGACGCGTTTCGCCGCTGGTATCGCGCTGATTTACCTGATGCTGTGCGCCGGTTGCACCAGCGCGCCGCCTGCACCAACGCCGCCGCCGGTGATTGTGTACAACGCCTGCCCGAAGGTCAGCCCCTGCCCGATGCCGGGCAGCGACCCGCTGACTAATGGCGACCTGAGTGCGGATATACGCCAGCTCGAAAACGCCCTCCAGAGCTGTGCCATTCAGGTTGATACGGTGAAACACTGTCAGGATGAAATCGATGCAAAAGCCCAACAGTCTGCGAAAAGCCTTAACTGATGCGGTGCCGGTACTGCGTACCAACCCCGATATGCTGCGCGTCTTTATCGATAACGGGAATAATGCGGCAACGCTGGCGAGTTCCCTGTCGTATGAAAAGCGGTACACGCTTAACATCGTGGTCACGGATTTTACCGACGATATCGACCTGCTGTTTGTGCCGATTATGGCCTGGCTGCGCGTCAATCAGCCGGACATCATGACAACCGACGAGGGCAGAAAAAAAGGATTTGCCTGGTACGCTGACATCAATAACGACAGCAGCCTCGACGTCAGTATCAGCCTGTTGCTGACCGAGCGCACGCTGGTTAAAGAGGCCGACGGCGCGCTGTACGTGGAGAACATCCCGGAGCCGCCACCGCCGGAGCCGGTGACGCGCCCTGTCGAGATGTGGAGTAATGGCGAACTGGTGAGTAAATGGGATGAATGACTTCAAACCCTTTGAGGACAAGCTCGCCGGATTGATAGCGGCCCTTTCCCCCGCCGGGCGGCGTCGGATGACCGTCGACATTGCGAAGAAACTGCGCCAGCGGCAACAGCAGCGCATTAAATCACAAAAAGCGCCGGACGGTTCGCCCTTTGCCCCGCGTAAGCGCCCGCCCGTCAGGGCAAAGCAAGGCCGGATTAAGCGCGAGATGTTTGCGAAGCTGCGCACCAGTCGCTATATGAAAGCGAGCGGTAACGACAGCGCGGCGGTGGTGGAATTTACCGGGAAAGTGCAGCGCATTGCTCGTGCTCACCAATTTGGATTAAAAGATAAACCGACAGTCTATAGCGCAAATGTGCCCTATCCGAAAAGAGTACTGTTAGGATTCAATAATGTTGAAAGATGCCTTGTAGAAGAAATAATTGCTCACCATCTGGTTAAGTGAGCAATTATTTTAAGCCCTTTCCTTTTATGAATTAAAAAAGGTGGCTATCAATCATCGGTTATCGTTTTTCTTATGTTATTGAAAAAACCATTCCTTAGTGAATTATTTTTATAACCCATCACCCTAAAGAATCTATCTTCAATATCTTCTGATTTAAGGTTGACAATGCCTATTTGAATTGCATATAAAATAATGGCGTCCCGTGATAAGCCAGTTCTCATAAGTAAGTCCATGAACATTTTTGATGAGTTACCGATTCTTTTATATAGTAGTTTTCTATTGCTAATTAATAATTCATCAAGCTGCTTGATTGTTTTAATGTTGAGTAATGTTAATCCATCAAGCAACTTTTTCTTGTCCACGCTTTCTGATGTTCCGGTAACATTGATTTTGTATAGCTCGGAGAAATCAGATGCTATTTCATCTATCACTTTGCTTTTGTTAATATATTCCTTTAGAAATACAGCATCTAATAAGGCGTCATCACCACCTTGTTCAATTTTCTTGGCTGCATCTTTTTGTCTGGCTGAGATGGCCTTTTTGATTTTAATAAACTCATCATCAGCAAGTTCCAATAATCCTGCGAGTCGGGAGAAGTATCTTCTTATTTCATTAGGCAAGCCAGACGCAGTTTTATAACCGAGGTCATGTTCAATTTCAGCCCATGCATGCTGCAGGATTGATCTTATCTGTATCTCGGCTTTAATGCTCTTATATGGAACGTACTCCCGGAGGCATGTTCTATTTTCATTCAGGCTTACAATGTAATGAAGTGATAAATAACCAAATCTGTCAGGCTCTAAACTTGTTCTTTTGTCTATAGAGTTTTCGGTGTCAACTATAAACTCTTGCTCAAGAAGCTTTGCTACTTTGTCAACGTCATCAGAGTAATAAGTGATGATTCTAATTCCTACGATATCTGTTATTTCTGATATATCTTCATATTTATCTTTGTCAATTATTTTTTTCTCAAGGCTGTTTCTGTCTTTTATGCGATAGTCTAGGGAATGAACAGATGCTCCTGTATCTAAGATAAGAGTCTTGAGAAGGGATGTTAAAGAGAGTGCATATGATTCATATTTATTTTTTTGTTCGTCATAGGCTGAGAGTATGTCGTTCATATTGCATACCTTAAGAATTTTTTTTTATTTTCATATGATTTTAGTCCGGAGCGCAAGCTGTATGTTGTGCTGTATCTAGCAAAACATTCGCAGATTGCCCCCGGAACACGCCGACGGCATCCTTTCTCCTATGAATACTCTCGCATCTATCCAGGAACTCGCCCGGGCGATACGCAACATGATCCGCACCGGCATCGTCGTCGAAACTGACCTCGTCGCCGGACGCTGTCGCGTTCAGACCGGTGGCATTTATACCGACTGGCTCCAGTGGTTAACCCACCGTGCCGGGCGCTCACGCACCTGGTGGGCTCCCTCCGTTGGTGAGCAGGTGATGATTCTGGCTGTGGGCGGTGAACTCGATACCGCTTTTGTGCTGCCCGGCATTTATTCCGATGACAACCCCGCGCCGTCGGCCTCGGCGGATGCCTGGCACGTTGAGTTTCCCGACGGCGCCGTCATGAGTTATGAGCCGGAAACCGGCGCGCTGACCGTCACCGGCATTGAAACTGCCGATGTGACCGCTTCCGGTTCGGTTGCCGTCAGCGTGCCGGTGGTGCTGGTCAAAGCCTCCACCCGCGTCACCCTCGATACCCCGGAGGTGGTCTGCACCAATAAGCTGACGACCGGCACGCTGGAGGTGAAGCAAGGTGGCAGGATGTCCGGTGATATCGAGCACAGCGGCGGCGCTTTCACCTCAAACGGTGTTCAGGTGGATAAACACGGTCACGGCGGCATCAGACGCGGCGATGAATGGACGGAGGGGACCCAATGACCGCCCGTTACCTCGGTATGAACCGCGCGACCGGCGAGCGTATTGCAGACGTGGACCATATCAGCCAGAGCATCGGGGATATTCTGAGCACGCCCGTTGGTTCCCGCGTCATGCGTCGTGAATATGGTTCGCTGTTGTCACAGATGACTGACCAGCCCCAGACCCCGGCGCTTGAGCTGCAAATTATGGCGGCGTGCTACATGGCGATCCTCAAATGGGAGCCGCGTGTCAGGCTGACCGGTATCACTACCGCGCGGCAGTTTAACGGGCAGATGGTTGTCGACGTGACCGGACAAATTACCGATACCGGCGAGAGCCTTTCCTTAACCATTCCTGTGAGTTGAATCTATGGCAGTTATCGACCTGAGCCAGCTCCCCGCGCCAGATGTGGTGGAAACGCTGGATTTTGAAACCATCCTCGCAGAGCGTAAGGCTACGCTGGTTTCGCTCTACCCGGAGGATGAGCAGGAGGCGGTCACCAGAGCGCTGACGCTGGAGTCAGAGCCACTGGTGAAATATCTGGAAGAGAATGCCTACCGGGAGGTGATTTTACGCCAGCGTATTAACGAGGCGGCACAGGCCGGCATGGTGGCCTACGCCATTAAAAACGACCTCGACCAGCTTGCCGCAAATAATAACGTTGAACGCCTGGTCATCACCGCCGCAGACGACACCCAAATCCCGCCGGTGGCGGCGGTCATGGAGTCCGACAGCGATTTACGTCAGCGCATCCCGGCGGCCTTTGAAGGCATGAGCGTTGCCGGGCCAGCCGGTGCCTATGAATTTCACGCCATGAGCGCCGATGGTCGTGTGGCGGATGCCTCGGCGAACAGTCCCGCCCCCGCAGAAGTCACTGTCGCGGTGTTGTCGCGGGAAGGTGACGGCACGGCATCGGATGATTTGCTGCTGGCCGTCAGTACGGCGCTGAATGATGAGACGGTACGCCCGGTCGGTGACCGCCTGACAGTCGTCTCGGCTGAGATTATCCCTTATGCGGTCGACGCCGTGCTGTACGTGTACCCCGGTCCTGCGACTGAGCCCATTCTGGCCGCCGCCAGAACGCAGTTAACCGCCTATATCACTGAGCAGCGTCGCCTCGGTCGTGACATCCGGATGTCAGCGATATACGCCGCGCTGCATGTGCAGGGTGTCCAGCGCGTTGAACTGCTTCAGCCACGGGCGGATGTGGTGCTCGATAAAACTCAGGCTGCGTACTGCACCGACACCCGCGTGGTGATTGGGGGCTCGGATGAGTAATTCACTGATGGCGACCGGGTCATCACAGCTGGAACAGCGCGCTGCCGCCGCGTGTGCCGTCATCAGTGACCTGAATGTCCCCTTGCGTGACCTGTGGGATCCGTGGAAATGCCCGGTGAAATTCCTGCCGTATCTGGCGTGGGCGTTTTCCGTCGACCGCTGGGAGGAAACCTGGTCAGAGAGGGAGAAGCGTCAGGCGGTCAGCGATGCGTTCTGGATCCACCAACGTAAGGGGACGGTGGCGGCGGTTCGCCGGGTGATTGAAAACCTCGGCTACAGCATGACGT
This sequence comes from Klebsiella sp. A-Nf5, assembly GCF_002810545.1. Taxonomy (NCBI): domain Bacteria; kingdom Pseudomonadati; phylum Pseudomonadota; class Gammaproteobacteria; order Enterobacterales; family Enterobacteriaceae; genus Klebsiella; species Klebsiella sp. A-Nf5. The sequence continues at coordinate 37,636 of NZ_PIOG01000023.1, forward strand.
TACAGGAGTGGTGGGAGGTGGCCGACCCCGCCGGGACATTCCGCCTTGAGATTGACCTGAAGGATATCGGTATTACCGAAACGATGATTAAGGAGCTGGAGCGGATTATTGGCGATGCGCGACCGGTCAGCCGCCATATTGCCCGCCTGTCACTGTCAGCGGGGACCACCGGTCCGGTGTATACCGGCGCGGCCTCGTGCGGCGGGGAGGTCATCAGCGTGTATCCGCCGGAATATACGCCGGATGAGGCTGCCCGTTATGACGGCGGCGGGTTCCATTCCGGGTCGGTCACCTATACCGAAAATCAGCGCGGGGAAGACTCACATCGCTATGACGGGCGCACTTTTCACGATGGCCGGGGCGTTTACGCAGGAGAATAATATGAGTGCAATTAACGAACAGACAAAATGGGAAGATGAGGTTTACCTGCTGGCGCGTGAAGACCGGGTGGAGGGCGGCATTTATGGTCCGTCAAACAAACAGGCCCGGCAGCTGGCGAACCGTACCCGCTATTTAAAAACCGCCGTTGAGTCGCTGCAGGACTACCGGGATTACACCTTCTTCATGACCCCGGATGACCCGGACGGTACTGTTGCGGGGCTTGCCGGTACGCCGGAGGGGAAACTCTTTCGCGTGGTGGTGCCTGACAGCGAGGGGCAACTGCTGGCCTTTATCTATTACCAGAAGCGCAATGGCCAGGCGAACCGGCTGAATGCGCTGGCAAGTCAGCAGGCGATTACGTCCCTGCGACAGCAGCTGGAGCAGGACACCGGCGCGGCGCTGGATGGCCTGACCGCGTTGCAGTCCGGTCTCCAGTCGCTGACGGCCGCACTGATGCAGCTCGGTCTCGATGAGATGGCCGCGCAGGTGACCAGCATGGCCGCTTCACAAAAAAGTCAGTCAGACCAGATTCAGGCGCTGATGCTGGCGTTTCAGTCCGGTATGCGGGCGCTGGCTCTGGTGGAGGCCACCCCCGAGGAGGTGGAAAGTCATCAGCTGAGTAACCTCTATGCCTTCCAGGTGCTGGCCCGTCAGCTGCTCCCGCTCGACGGCTTCGACCCCTCAGCGGCAGGCAGCGGCACGGGAAACCGGGAGGCGCAGGCGAAATATCCGGGCGTGTTTGCTTTCGGTGAGCCGCGCGGTCTGATTCGCCTGGACGTGAGCTCCGACAGCGGCGCGCCGACCAGCAAGGACAACCCGGTTAACGGCACCTTAAAGGTGGACGTCGACGGAGAGATGTTCACGGCATACGTGTCCTTCAAGGTTCAGGGGGCGTCGTCGGCGGGATACCCGAAAAAGAACATGAAATTCGAGCTGTTTGCCGACGCGGCGCATACCGAAAATGTCAGCCTGAAAATCGGGGATGTGGTGCCGAAGGATAAATGGATTTTCAAGGCGAACTGGATTGACTCGACCCACCTGCGCAATGTGCTCTGCTACAACCTGTGGCAGAAGGTGATGGCGACCCGCAGCGGCTGGCCGCGCCGGGATATTGATAACAGCTACGTGGGGAAGCAGGGGGCCAGCGCCATTGATACCGGTGCCATCGGCTGCCCGAAGGGGTACGCCTGCGTGCTGTATATCAACGGTGAGTTTTACGGGATAGGGGATTTTCTCTACAACTCGTCGCGCAAGGATTACAACATCGCCAAAAACAGCCCGGAGCAAATCATGATTATCTGGGACGGGGCGATTAACATCCCGGCGCTCACGGATAACGGCACCTGGGTGATGGACTCACCCTCGAAACCCACGGCGGAAACGGCTGCCTGCCTCGACCGCTGGCGGGACTTCGCGCAGTCCGCGCAGGACGCGTTTACCGCCGCCGCCGGTACGCATCTGGATAAAAACAACGTGGTGGATTTCTACGTCTTCCTCAGCTTTATCTGCGCCCCGGACTGCGTGCAGAAGAACACCACGTTTATCACCTGGGACGGCACGAAATGGTTTTTCATGCCCTATGACCTGGATACCACCTTTGGTCTGCATTACGCCGGGACGTCCATTGCCTATCCGCCAGACCTGAATCTGTTTGATAACGGTCTCGCCATGCAGGTCAACCGCACCTTCTGGAAGAAGGTCCGTACCACCTTCCAGGCGGAAATGAATGCCCGCTATGCGGAGCTGCGGGATAACGGTCTGTTTTCACAGCGCGGCGTGCTGGAGCTGGCCCGCGACCTGCTGGGGCGTTACACCCCGGAACTGATGCAGGCTGAATATGAAAAATGGCCGAATGTGCCCTCCCTGAGCATCACCAGTCTGGACCAGATGATGGACTGGACCCGACAGCGTATTGCATACCTGGACACTTTTTTCAGCTACCGTCAATAAGGACACCACCATGACCACGATTTTAGTCAAAGATGCGCTGCGGACCTCCGTTGAGGCGGCTTCGGGCGGAAAACAGACGGTGCTGTATACCCCGAAGGGACAGCCGACCTTTGTGAATATTATCCCGAAGGTGAGTATCGAAAGCCTGAACCCGGCGCTGGGGATTTCCGGCGTACACCCGGCCTTTAAGCAGGGCGACAGGGAAATCCCGTACCTGTATGTCGGAACCTATCAGGGATGCGTGCTTGACGGCGAGGTCCTGAGTCTGCCCAACGTGGATGCGAATGCCTGTAATGCCTCCGGCGAAACCCTTATTCCGTTACTGAAAACGATGGGCAGCACCTGGCACGGCATGACCTCGGTCGAGTGGGCGCTGATACAGGCGATGGCGGTGAAGAGCGGATACTGTCCGCTCGGGGCTGATGTGTACGGCAAATCGCCACGGGATGCGACCCAGACCGGGCGCCGTATCGACGGCAAAGAGGCGGGCGATTTGTCCTCGCAGTCTCCGCGCATTTATACCGGCTCCGGTCCGGTCTCCTATCGTCAGGATAAAAAATACAACGGTATCAGCGACCTTGCCGGAAATGTCTGGGAGCGTACCTACGGCGCGCGTGTGGTGGGCGGTGAAATCCAGCTCTACGGGACCGGCAATGAGGCCGCGCTCGCTACCTCTGCGGTGTTCGGTGCACACGGCGCTGATGTGCCGGGCTGGTACGCCATTCATGCGGTGACCGGAGCCTTTATCACCCCGACGCACACCGGGAATACATCCACGGCGGACTATGTGGCCACCACGCCCGGCAGCGTGCGGGCGGTGACACAGACCACCGGGCTGGCTGACAACGAGTTTTATCACCCGGCCTGGGGCGGAACCTTCGTGCAGCCGCAGAACACGCTGCCGGAAGCGGTAAAAAATCTTCTGGAGCTGTATGGTGTGTGGCCGTCCCGGACCGGGAAGGCGATTATCCCGCCGGGGTCCACCGTCAACTACAACCCGGGCGCGACAGTCTGCATGCATCCGGTACGGGGCATGAATGATATTTTCCAGTTTGGCTTTGCCAATAATACCGAAACGGTAAACACCCAGATGGGCCTGCGCCCGGTGTATTACGCGCCCCTGAGTTAATCCCGAGGCCGCCCCGCTCCGGCGGGGAAGCCCGCTATTACGGACTGCCTTATGAGTAGAAAATTCAGCGCCATACTGACCACGCAGGGGGCTGAACGCCTGGCCGCTGCGGCGGTGAAGGGTATCCCCCTGGGTATCACTCACATGGCCGTCGGCGACGGGGGCGGCGTCCTGCCGGTGCCGTCCCCGGACCAGACCGCCCTGATTAACGAGCAGTACCGCGCACCGTTAAACCGGCTGGTCATCGCCGACCAGGCGGCAAATGTTATCCGCGCCGAAATGATAATGCCGCCGCAGGCCGGGGGCTTCTGGATACGCGAGGCCGCACTCTTTGACGAGACCGGCATCTGCCTGGCGGTGGCGAACCTGCCTGAATCCTACAAGCCGCTTCTGGCGGAAGGGTCGGGACGTTTCCAGGTGATTAACATCTGGCTGATGGTAAGCCAGACTGCCGATGTGCAGATGATTGCGGACCCGTCAGTCATCCTGGCGACGGTGGAAGAAGTCCGCCGGGCGGGGAACAACGCCAAAGATTATGCTGATGACATTGTTTCCACCCTGGAGAATGAGACAAGGGAGGCCATTGCATCAGCGGTCAGCACCGCCATTCGTGATTTCTGGGAAGCGGAAAACCCTGTCGGCACGGTCCGGTTTTACAGCCAGCATATTGACCCGAATGAGCGCTATCCGTGGTCAACGTGGACCTATACCGGTGAAAACAGAACCCTCCGAGTGGCAAAAGCGGACGGTTCGAACGTCGGCGCCACCGGCGGCAGCGATACGGTCACCCTGCAGCGGGCGAATCTTCCCGCCGTGCAGGTTGATGTAGCCGGCTCAGCCTCCGAGGTGGAGGAGCAGAGACTGAGAACCGGCAGAGGCGGCGGACATAAGCACAAAGGCGGGATGGCGGGGCCAGGTGAGGCCTGGGACAGTAATTATATTGTGGGCTCCGATAATGACAGCCGCAGGACGCGAAACTATACCTCTGACGAGGGTGAGCACGACCACGAATACACGGTACCGGGTCACGGCCACACGGTCAGCGGGAAGACAGAAAACCTCGGTAACGGTCAGGCCATCAGCGTGACTGAGGCCCATACTTTGCTGATGTGCTGGAGCCGCGTTGCCTGACTCTCTGACGGTCATTCCTGTTGTACTGCCCCTGTTCCAACGGGGATGACTCGTCACCCCTTCCCCCACGACTGAAAATAATGCTCCCCCTTAACCACGGAGTTAAACGGATGAGCGATTTTCATCACGGCGTCCAGGTTGTCGAGATTAACGACGGCACCCGCGTCATTTCCACCGTATCCACAGCGATTATCGGCATGGTCTGCACGGCCAGCGATGCCGATGCCACCACCTTCCCGCTCAACAAGCCTGTCCTTATTACCAGCGTGCAAAGCGCCATTGCAAAAGCAGGAACCAAAGGCACCCTGGCCGCCTCCCTCCAGGCCATCGCCGACCAGTCGAAGCCGGTCGTTGTTGTTGTACGCGTTGCGGAAGGGACCGGCGATGATGCCGAAGCGCAGACTGTCTCTAATATCATCGGCGGCACTGACGAGAGCGGCAATTACACCGGGCTCAAAGCGCTGCTCACGGCGGAGGCCGTCACCGGCGTTAAACCGCGCATCCTCGGCGTGCCGGGTCTCGACTCCCTTGAGGTGGCAACCGCGCTTGCGCCGGTTTGTCAGAAGCTGCGCGCCTTTGGCTATATCAGCGCCTGGAACTGTCAGACCCTTTCCGAGGCCATGCTTTATCGTAAGCATTTCAGCCAGCGCGAGCTGATGGTTATCTGGCCGGATTTTCTGGCATGGGATACCACGGCGAACGCGACCGAAACCGCCTGGGCGACCGCCCGCGCGCTGGGCCTGCGCGCCAGAATCGACCAGGAGACCGGCTGGCATAAAACCCTGTCAAACGTCGGCGTGAATGGCGTCACCGGCATCAGCGCGTCGGTCTTCTGGGATTTGCAGGAGTCCGGCACCGATGCCGACCTGCTGAACGAGGCTGGCGTCACCACACTCATTCGCAAAGACGGTTTCCGCTTCTGGGGCAACCGCTGTTGCTCTGATGACCCGCTGTTCCTGTTTGAGAACTATACCCGCACCGCGCAGGTTATCGCCGACACCATGGCCGCCGGTCACATGTGGGCAGTCGACAAGCCCATCACCGCCACTCTCATCCGTGACATCGTTGCGGGTATCAATGCGAAATTCCGCGAGATGAAAACGGCGGGTTACATCGTCGATGCGACCTGCTGGTTTGATGAAGCGGCCAACGACGCGGCGACCCTCAAAGCCGGGAAACTGTATATCGATTACGACTATACGCCGGTTCCCCCTCTCGAAAACCTGACGCTGCGCCAGCGCATTACCGATAAATACCTGGCGAATCTGGTGTCATCGGTGAACAGCAATTAAGGAGCCTTAACCCATGGCAATGCCGCGAAAACTTAAATTCCTGAACACATTTCTGGATGGCGTCAGCTACCTCGGCGTTATCGAGTCCGTCATCCTGCCCAAACTGACCCGTAAGCTGGAAAACTACCGGGGCGGCGGGATGTCCGGCTCGGCCCCGGTCGATTTTGGCCTCGACGATGATGCATTGACGATGGAAATCTCCCTCGGCGGCTTCCCTGATGATGCGATCTGGTCGCTTTACGGTGCCGTCGGTACCGGGACGCTGCTGCGCTATGCAGGCTCTTACCAGCGGGACGATACCGGCGAAACCGTCGCGGTGGAAGTTGAGACCCGTTTCAAGGTGAAGGAAGTCGATAACGGCGAGAGCAAACAGGGCGAGGATACCAGCAGCAAATTATCGCTGGTCTGCACGTACTACAGGCTGACCATGAACGGTAAAGAGCTGGTTGAAATCGATGTCCTCAACATGATTGAGAAGGTGAACGGCGTCGACCGCCTCGACCAGCACCGCCGCAATATCGGTCTGTAATTTTTCCCCGGTCAGCACGGCTGGCCGGTTAACCCCGAATCCGTAAACAGCGAGAAACTTATGAGCAAAGAAAATATCGTCACCCTGGAAAACCCCATCAAACGCGGCGAGCAGGTCATCGAAACCATCACCCTGATGAAACCCAACGCCGGAACCCTGCGCGGCGTCAGCCTGGCTGATGTCGCCCGCTCCGAAGTGGACGCCCTCATTAAAGTGCTGCCGCGTATGACCAGCCCGTCACTCACCGAGTCGGATGTCGTGATGATGGATTTACCCGATTTGATGGCGCTGGCAACAAAGGTGATCGGTTTTTTGTCGCCGAATTTGGCGGATTAACTTTCCCGAAAAACCTGTCGGTCGATGACCTGATGGCGGATGTCGCGGTGATTTTCCACTGGCCGCCATCAGAGTTATATCCCATGAGCCTGACCGAGCTCACCTCCTGGCGCGAAAAGGCCATTCAACGAAGCGGAAACACGAATGAGTAGCGACGTTAAATTACAGGTTTTACTCAAGGCTGTTGACCAGGCGACCCGCCCGTTTAAAACCATCCAGACAGCGAGTAAAGCGCTGTCTGGTGATATCCGGGACACTCAAAAATCACTGCGTGAACTGAACGGTCAGGCATCCCGTATTGACGGGTTTCGCAAGGCCAGCGCGCAACTTGCCGTTACCGGTCAGGAGCTGAAGAAAGCTAAACAGGAAGCCGCCGCGCTGGCGATCCAGTTTAGAAATACGGAACAGCCGACGCGCGCGCAGGCGCAGGCAATGGATGCCGCCCGAAAAAGTGCCGCCGAGCTCCAGCTCAAACACAACAGCTTGCGGCAGGCCGTACAGCGACAGCGGCATGAACTCAGTCAGGCGGGAATTAATACCCGCACCCTGGCAGCAGACGAGCGTCGGTTAAAAACCAGCATCAGCGAAACGACAGCACAGCTCAATCGTCAGCGTGAAGCGCTGGCGCGGGTCAGCGCACAACAGGCAAAACTCAACGCGGTTAAGCAGCGATATCAGGCCGGTAAAGAGATGGCCGGTAAAATGGCCGGTGCGGGTGCTGCCGGGGTTGGTATCGCGACAGCGGGAACAATGGCCGGGGTTAAGCTGATGGTGCCGGGCTATGATTTCTCATTAAAAAACTCTGAATTGCAGGCGGTGCTCGGGGTCGGTAAGCAGTCACCAGAAATGCAGGCGTTACGCAAACAGGCGCGCCAGCTTGGGGATAATACTGCTGCATCGTCAGACGATGCAGCAGCTGCACAGGTAATTGTAGCTAAATCTGGCGCTGATAAAGATGGCATTTTGGCGCAAACTCCCGCCATTCTGAATATGTCGTTAGCGAACAAAAAAACAATGGAGGAAAACGCTACTTTACTTATTGGGACAAAATCCGCCTTTGGGCTTGCCGATGATAAGGCGTCGCATATCGCTGACGTTATATCTATGGCGATAAATAAATCTCAGGCCACCTTTGAGGGATTAAGCGACTCGCTTACATATGTCGGCCCGGTAGCTAAAGATGCCGGTGTTAGTCTGGAGGAAACCGCCGCAATGCTTGGCGCATTGCATGATGCAAAAATTACCGGGTCAATGGCAGGGACTGGAGGTCGTGCCATATTAAGTCGCTTGCAAGCTCCAACTGGTCAGGCTTATGCGGCAATTAAAGAGCTTGGTGTCAAGACTATGGATAGCAAGGGCAATACGCGCCCAATATTTACCATCCTGAAGGAAATGCAGGCCAGTTTTGAAAAAAATAAACTGGGTACCGGGCAACGAGCCGAATATATGAAAACTATATTCGGTGAGGAAGCTAGTTCAGCCGCCAGCATATTGATGACCGCTGCGGCTAGCGGAAAACTGGATAACCTGACCAAGTTAATTAAAGAATCTGACGGCAAAACAGAGGAACTGGTCAAGGTGATGCAGGATAACCTCGGCGGTGACTTTAAGGAATTTCAGTCTGCTTATGAGGCTGTGGGTACTGACCTATACGACCAACAAGAGGCCTCTCTGCGTAAGCTCACCCAAACGGCGACGCAGTATGTGTTAAAGATTGATATTTGGATCCAGAAAAATAAAGGCCTTGCGCAAACCATAGGAATCATTGCCGGGGGCGCACTGGCTCTGATTGGCATAATCGGCGGCATTGGTCTCATTGCGTGGCCGGTTGTCATGGGGATTAACGCCATTATTGCCGCTGCTGGCGTGATGGGTACCGTCTTTACTGTTGCTGGTAGTGCCATAGCGACCGCGCTCGGTGCGATTACCTGGCCGATTGTAGCCGTCGGTGCAGCGATTGTGGCCGGTGCGCTGCTTATCCGTAAATATTGGGAACCCATCAGCGCATTTTTCTCGGGGGTGATTGAAGGCATCATCAGCGCCTTTGCACCAGTCGGGGAAATGTTCGCTCCACTGGCCCCCATTTTTGACGGCCTCGGCGAGAAATTGCGCAAAGTCTGGCAGTGGTTTAAAGACCTGATTGCGCCAGTCAAGGCAACGCAGGAGACGCTCGATAGCTGCAAAAATGTTGGCATCGTTTTCGGTCAGGCTCTGGCCGATGCACTGATGTTACCTCTGAATATTTTCAATAAGCTGCGCGGTGGCCTCGATGTCATTCTCGAAAAGCTCGGCCTTGTGAAAAAGGAGTCGAGCAGCATTGATGCAGAAACATCAAAAGCGCCGTCGGTTGGTCAGGGCGGTGGCTATATCCCGGCGACAAGCTCACTTAGCGGGTATCAGGCTTATCAGCCTGTTACGGCTCCCATCGGTCGTACCTACATTGACCAGAGCAGCCCAACCTATCAAATCAACATGCCGGGTGGTGCTCCGAGCGGTCAACTCGGAAACCAGTTGCAGGACGCGTTAGAAAAATATGAACGCGACAAGCGAGCCAAAGCCCGCGCCAGCATGATGCACGATTAAGGAGGCGGATTATGATGCTTGCTCTTGGAATGTTTGTTTTTATGCGCCAGACGCTGCCCCACCAGACGATGCAACGCGACGCCGAATATCGATGGCCGTCAAATTCACGCGTCGGGAAACGGGATTCGTTTCAGTTTTTAGGGCCGGGTGAGGAAAAAATCACCCTGGCCGGGACGCTTTACCCGGAGTTGACCGGTGGTAAGTTGACGATGACGGCTATTCGCCTGATGGCTGACCAGGGGCGCGCCTGGCCGTTACTGGATGGTACCGGCACGATTTACGGTATGTACGTCATCAATAATATCAGCGAGACAGGAAGCCTGTTTTTTGCTGACGGAACGGCGCGTAAAATTGATTTTACGCTGACGCTCACCCGCGTGGATGAATCCCTTGCGGCGCTGTATGGCGATATCGGCGAACAGGCAAAATCACTGATTGGCAAGGCGGGAAATATGGCGTCGTCAGTGGCCGGCATGGTGGGGATTAGCTGATGCTGGATATGCTGAATCTGAATGCAGGTGGCGTACTGACGCCCGATTTTATGCTGATGCTAGACAGCAAAGATATTACCGGCAACATCAGTAATCGGTTGATGAGTCTGACCATGACAGACAATCGCGGATTCGAGGCCGACCAGCTCGACATCGAGCTTGATGATGCTGACGGGCTGGTCGAACTGCCGTTACGCGGTGCCGTACTGACGCTTTACCTCGGGTGGAAAGGCTTTGCGTTGATGGGTAAGGGAAGTTTTACCGTCGATGAGGTTGAACATCATGGCGCGCCGGACACGGTGACAATCCGCGCCCGTAGCGCCGATTTTCGGGGGACGCTGAACTCACGTCGGGAAGAGTCATGGCATGACAAAACGCTCGGCGAAATCGTGGCAGCGATAGCGACACGTAACAAACTGGTGTCGAGCGTTATACCGGAGCTGGCCGGAATAAAAATTCCGCATATCGACCAGTCACAGGAATCGGACGCCAAATTTTTGACACGCCTCGCCGAGCGAAACGGCGGTGAGGTTTCGGTAAAAGCGGGAAAGTTGCTGTTACTCAAAGCCGGTCGCGGGGTTACAGCCAGCGGAAAAGCCATTCCGCAGGTCACGATCACCCGCAGTGATGGCGACCGCCATCAGTTTTCCATTGCTGACCGTGGGGCATATACCGGCGTTACAGCAAAATGGTTGCACACCAAAGACCCGAAGCCACAAAAGCAAAAGGTTGCGTTAAAACGCAAACCCAAAGAGCAGCATTTACGCGCGCTACAGCACCCCAAAGCCAAACCGGTAACGAAGAAAAAAACGGTGAAGACACCGGAAGCCAGGGAAGGTGAATATATGGTCGGTGAGGATGACAACGTGTTTGCCCTGACGACTATTTTTTCAACCAAAGCGCAGGCCATGCGAGCCGCCCAGGCCAAATGGGACAAACTGCAACGTGGGGTTGCTGAGTTTTCTATCAGGCTGGCGACGGGGCGAGCAGACCTTTACCCGGAGACGCCGGTGCAGGTCTCAGGCTTTAAGCGCGTCATAGACGAGCAATCATGGACAATTACTAAGGTTATGCACTCTCTGAGCAATAACGGATTCACGACGAGCCTAGAGCTTGAGGTGAGGCTTACGGATGTTGAATACGAGTCAACCGAATAGAACGCAAAATCAACTTTAATTTGCATTTGCAAACCACGGGACTATTATGCTCATTAACGCCAGGGGGGGGGGATTAAAAAATGATGCACTGTCCATTATGTCAAGATGCTGCGCACGCTCGGTCAAGTCGATATCTAAGCACAGAGACAAAAGAGAGATATCATCAGTGTCAAAATATAAACTGCGGCTGCACCTTTGTTACTCACGAAACGCTTGCTAGATTTATTGTTAAGCCTGGAGAAATTGACCCGGCCCCACCACATCCGACACGTTACGCCCAGCATCAGCTATGGCTGTAAAAAAAGACCTGCGAAAGCAGGTTTTTTTATGCCCATCGCCATTAGGTAATTCTCTGCCGCCAATTTGCCGCCATCGCCAATAAAAAAGGGGTTAGCACATAGCTAACCCCTTGTTTTATAACACGCTTAGGATGCAGCGTGAAACGCTTATCAGTTAAGACGCTCTTTGATACGAGCAGACTTACCAGTGCGCTCACGCAGGTAGTACAGTTTAGCTTTACGTACAGCACCACGACGTTTAACAGCAATGCTGTCAACTACCGGAGAGTGAGTCTGGAAGACACGCTCAACGCCTTCGCCGTTGGAAATTTTGCGAACAGTGAATGCAGAGTGCAGACCGCGGTTACGAATAGCGATAACCACGCCCTCGAATGCCTGCAGACGTTTTTTGGAACCTTCAACAACCCATACTTTCACTTCCACGGTATCACCCGGACGGAAGGAAGGTACGTCCTGCTTCATCTGTTCTTGTTCAAGTTGCTTAATAATGTTGCTCATAATTTAATCTCTTATCCTGGGTAAACTGATATTGGGGGCTCACGCCTGCCCATCATGTTTATGCTGCTGTTGCGCGTGTTCGCTTTTGAACTGCGCCAGCAACTTTGCTTGCTCTTCAGTCAGAGCCAGGTTTTCCAGAAGTTCAGGTCTTCTAAGCCAGGTGCGGCCCAGCGACTGCTTCAGACGCCAGCGACGTATCTCAGCATGGTTTCCCGACAGCAATACTGGCGGTACCTCCATCTCTTCTAACACTTCAGGACGGGTATAGTGCGGGCAATCCAGCAACCCATCAGCAAAGGAATCTTCCGTTGCCGAAGCTTCATGGCCCAGTACTCCCGGAATGAACCGGGAAACGGAGTCAATCAGCGTCATTGCCGGTAACTCACCACCGCTGAGAACGTAATCGCCGATTGACCATTCTTCGTCAATTTCGGTTTGGATTACGCGCTCGTCTATCCCTTCGTAGCGACCGCACACCAGAATCAGTTTCTGATTCGTTGCCAGTTCGCTGACGCCCGCTTGATCAAGCTTGCGTCCCTGAGGTGACAGATAAATCACCTTCGCGCCTTCACCTGCCGCGGCTTTTGCTGCATGAATAGCATCCCGTAAAGGTTGCACCATCATTAGCATCCCCGGTCCGCCGCCGTAAGGACGATCGTCCACGGTACGGTGCCGGTCATGAGCGAAGTCGCGAGGACTCCAGCTTTCGATGCTCAGCAGGCCATTTTTTACTGCCCGGCCAGTTACCCCGTAATCGGTAATTGCGCGGAACATTTCAGGAAACAGGCTAATTATGCCAATCCACATAGCGCCGTCTTTTACCGTTTATCCGGAGAATTTAAAAACCAGGATCCCAATCTACTTCGATAGTACGCGTAGTGAGATCGACTTTCTTGATAACCTGCCCATCGAGGAACGGAACCAACCGCTCCTTGATGCCAAATGCATCTTTCAGGTTTGCCTTGATGACGAGTACGTCATTAGACCCGGTTTCCATCATATCGATGACTTTACCGAGGCTATAGCCTTCCGTCGTAACTACCTGGCAGCCCATCAGGTCTTTCCAGTAGTAGTCACCCTCTTCCAGCTCCGGCAACTGCGATGAATCCACGATAATTTCGCAATTAGTCAGTAGATTCGCGGCATCACGATCGTCAACGCCTTTCAGCTTGATGATGATGTCCTGATTGTGGTGGCGCCAGCCTTCCAGCTCAACAACCTGCCACTGACCCGCCTTCTGGATTAACCAGGGCTGATAGTCAAAAATGCTTTCGGCGTCTTCGGTGGAGGAAAACACTCTGAGCCAACCACGGATACCGTAGGAAGAACCCATTTTCCCCAATACGATCGGATCAACAGGTGCTTGTGCGGTGTGTTGCTTGCTCATCATGACCACCGTGACAGATTAAGCTGCTTTGTTAGCGGCTTTGATCAGCGCGGCAACGCGATCGGAAACAGTAGCGCCCAGGCCAACCCAGTGAGCGATACGATCCAGATCCAGGCGAGTTTCTTCTTCCGCGCCGCTAGCGATCGGGTTGAAGAAACCAACGCGCTCGATGAAGCGACCGTTGCGTGCATTACGGCTGTCGGTGACAACAACCTGGTAGAACGGACGCTTTTTAGCGCCGTGACGTGCTAAACGAATAGTTACCATAACATCCTCTTGTGTGAATAAAACAACCGGGCCCCATCGAGGAACGGAGCCCGGTGTCATATTAAAAGCCCGAAAATTTTACTGATTTCTGTGCAAAAATCAATTCAAAACTACATTACGCTAAATAATTCGAGTTGCAGGACAAAACGCGAAAGCGTTTTGAACAGCGCTTGCGCTGGCCCCGAAGGGGTGAGGCCGAATGGCCGAATCACGCGGCAAGTGAGTAAATCCCCGGGAGCGTACACAAGTACGTGACCGGGGTGAACGAACGCAGCCAACGCATCTGCGGCTTGAATTATGACGCGTATTAGCGGCCCGGGAAGCCTGGCGGCATCATCCCTTTCATCCCGCGCATCATCTTCATCATGCCGCCTTTCGACTTCATCTTCTTCATCATGCGCTGCATGTCGTCGAACTGCTTCAGCAGACGGTTCACATCCTGCACCTGCATCCCGCAGCCAGCGGCGATACGGCGCTTACGTGAGCCTTTGATGATTTCCGGCTTGGCGCGCTCTTTCAGGGTCATCGAGTTGATGATGGCTTCCATACGCACCAGCACTTTGTCGTCCATCTGCGCTTTTACGTTGTCCGGGATCTGGCCCATACCCGGTAGCTTGCCCATCAGGCTGGCCATGCCGCCCATGTTTTTCATCTGACGCAGCTGCTCAAGGAAGTCGGTCAGATCGAAACCGTCGCCTTTCTTCAGCTTGGAGGCCAGCTTCTCGGCCTGCGCGCGGTCAACTTTGCTCTCGATATCTTCGATCAGCGACAGCACGTCGCCCATGCCGAGGATACGGGAAGCGACGCGGTCCGGATGGAACGGCTCCAGCGCTTCGGTTTTCTCGCCGACGCCGAGGAATTTAATCGGCTTGCCGGTAATATGGCGAATCGACAGCGCCGCGCCGCCGCGGGCGTCGCCGTCCACTTTGGTCAGCACCACGCCAGTCAGCGGCAGCGCTTCGTTAAAGGCCTTCGCGGTATTCGCCGCATCCTGACCGGTCATCGCATCGACGACGAACAGGGTTTCAACCGGGTTAATGGCGGCGTGGACGTGCTTGATTTCGTCCATCATCGCTTCGTCAACGTGCAGACGACCGGCGGTATCCACCAGCAGCACGTCGTAGAATTTGAGTTTCGCTTCTTTCAGCGCCGCATTGACGATATCCACCGGCTTCTGGCCGACGTCAGACGGGAAGAAATCGACGCCGACCTGCTCGGCCAGGGTTTCCAGCTGTTTAATCGCCGCCGGACGGTAAACGTCCGCGGAGACCACCAGCACTTTCTTCTTGTGCTTCTCGCGCAGGAATTTCCCCAGCTTACCGACGCTGGTCGTTTTACCGGCGCCCTGCAGACCCGCCATCAGCACCACCGCCGGCGGCTGCGCCGCCAGGTCGAGCGTCTGGTTCTCTTCGCCCATCGCCGCCACCAGCTCGTTGCGGACGATTTTGACGAACTCCTGACCCGGGGTCAGGCTTTTATTGACTTCATGGCCGACCGCGCTCTCTTTCACGCGGCTGATGAAATCACGTACCACCGGAAGCGCAACGTCCGCTTCCAGCAGCGCCATGCGCACTTCGCGCAGGGTGTCTTTAATATTGTCTTCTGTAAGGCGTCCGCGGCCGCTAATGTTGCGCAGCGTACGCGACAAACGATCGGTTAAATTATCAAACATTGTCTCTCGCCTGAGGTGGAAACGGTCGGTCGCCGCAGCGACACACAAAACGAATGTGGCGGAGTATAACACGACATCAATCTGAATGTGCTGCAACGGTTGGAGCAGAGGCCTGCTGACGTTATACTGCTTCTCTTTCTTATTTAGCCAACAGCCGACACCTATGCCTGTTTTTGCTCTACTCGCCCTTGTCGCCTACTCCATCAGCCTGGCGCTGATTATCCCCGGCTTGCTGCAAAAAAACAGCAGCTGGCGGCGTATGGCGATTTTATCTGCGACTATCGCGTTGATCTGCCATGCTTTTGCGCTGGAAGCACGGATATTCCCCGGCGGCGAGAGCGGGCAAAACCTCAGCTTACTGAACGTCGGGTCGCTGGTCAGCCTGATGATCTGTACGGTGATGACTATCGTGGCCTCGCGCAATCGCGGCTGGCTGCTGCTGCCTATTGTCTATGCCTTCGCGCTAATCAATCTGGCCTTCGCCACTTTCGTGCCTAACGAATATATCACTCACCTGGAAACCACCCCGGGGATGCTGGTGCATATCGGTCTGTCGCTCTTCTCGTACGCCACGCTGATCATTGCCGCGCTGTATGCGCTGCAGCTGGCGTGGATCGACTACCAGTTAAAGAACAAAAAGCTAGCCTTCAGTAGCGAAATGCCGCCGCTGATGAGCATTGAGCGCAAAATGTTTCACATCACCCAGGTCGGCGTGGTGCTGCTGACCCTGACCCTGTGCAGCGGCCTGTTCTATATGCACAATCTGTTCAGCAGCGAAAACATTGATAAAGCGGTGCTGTCGATTATTGCGTGGTTCGTCTATATCGTCCTGCTGTGGGGCCACTATCATGAAGGATGGCGCGGACGTCGCGTGGTCTGGTTCAGCGTCGCTGGCGCCGGTCTGCTGACGCTGGCCTATTTTGGTAGCCGCGTGCTGCAGCAGTTCGTGAGCTAAGTCTTTTAAGGAATCCTACGTGGAACATATCTCCACCACCACGCTGATCATAACGCTGATCGTCATGGTGATTATCTCTGCCTATTTCTCCGGCTCCGAAACCGGCATGATGACGCTGAACCGCTACCGGCTACGTCATATGGCGAAACAAGGCAACCGCCAGGCTAAGCGCGTGGAGAAGCTGCTGCGCAAGCCGGACCGCCTGATTAGCCTCGTGCTCATCGGCAATAACCTTGTCAACATTCTCGCCTCGGCGCTGGGCACCATCGTCGGCATGCGCCTGTACGGCGACGCCGGCGTCGCGATCGCCACCGGCGTGCTCACCTTTGTGGTACTGGTATTTGCCGAGGTGCTGCCGAAGACCATCGCCGCCCTCTATCCGGAAAAGGTCGCCTACCCCAGCAGCTTCCTGCTGGCGCCGCTGCAGGTGCTGATGATGCCGCTGGTGTGGTTGCTGAATACCATCACCCGCATGTTGATGCGCATGATGGGCATCCGCACCGATACCGTCATCAGTAGCGCCCTGAGCAAAGATGAACTGCGCACGATTGTGAATGAATCCCGTTCACAAATCTCACGGCGCAACCAGGATATGCTGCTGTCGGTCCTGGATCTGGAAAAAGTCAGCGTTAACGACATCATGGTGCCGCGCAATGAGATTGTCGGCATCGACATCAATGATGACTGGAAATCTATCGTCCGCCAACTGACCCACTCGCCGCATGGCCGCATCGTGCTCTACCGCGATTCGCTGGACGATGCCATCAGCATGCTGCGTGTTCGCGAAGCCTACCGTCTGATGACGGAGAAGAAAGAGTTCACAAAAGAGATCATGCTGCGGGCGGCAGATGAGATCTACTTTGTTCCGGAAGGGACGCCGCTCAGCACCCAGCTGGTGAAATTTCAGCGCAATAAAAAGAAAGTCGGTCTGGTGGTCGATGAATACGGCGATATTCAGGGGCTGGTCACCGTCGAAGATATTCTTGAAGAGATTGTCGGCGACTTCACCACCTCTATGTCACCCACCCTGGCGGAGGAAGTGACCCCGCTTAACGACGGCACGGTGATTATCGACGGCAGCGCCAACGTTCGCGAGATCAATAAAGCCTTCAACTGGCATCTGCCGGAAGATGAAGCGCGCACCGTCAACGGTATCATCCTCGAGGCGCTGGAAGAGATCCCGGTCCCGGGCACCCGCGTGCGCATTGAGCAGTACGATATAGATATCCTCGACGTGCAGGACAACATGATTAAACAGGTGAAAGTGATGCCGGTGAAATCATTACGCGAGAGCGTCGCGGAGTAGCGCGAGCGAAGGAATTAACATCACGGTGGGCTGCGGCCCGCCGTTTTTTTTTATCTCACGCCGGGAGTGGTGGCATAAAAAAACGGCCGCCCGCGGGCAGCCGTTGAGCAATGCAGCAGACGTTATTTCGCTTTCGCTACCGTCACCATCGCGGCGCGAATAGTACGGCCGTTCAGGGTATAACCTTTCTGCATCACGGCCAGCACGTTGCCCGCCGCCACGTCTTCAGATTCGACCATCGCAATGGCCTGGTGGACGTTCGGATCCAGCGGAACGTTGGTGTCGGCGATCACTTCCACGCCGAACTTACGCACCACGTCCAGCATGGATTTCAGGGTCAGTTCGATCCCTTCCACCATCGGCGCCAGGTCCGGATTAGCCTTGTCGGCCACTTCCAGCGCGCGGTCCAGGCTGTCGATCACCGGCAGCAGTTCATTGACGAATTTTTCCAGCGCGAATTTGTGCGCTTTCTCGATATCCTGCTCGGTACGACGACGCAGGTTATCTTCGTCGGCTTTGGCACGCAGCATCACTTCACGTTCACGTTTCTGCGCTTCAGCCAGCTGGGCTTCCAGATTCGCAATTTTTTCATCGCGCGGATCCACCTGCTCAGCCGAAACTTCAGGCTCTACTGCCTCAACGTCGTCGTGCTGCTCCGTGATAATTTCTTCCGGGGCTTGCCCCTCAGGCGTTTTCTGTTCTTTACTACTCATGAATTTCTCCGCGTTTTTTTCGCATTCATCTCGCTAACTTCGCTTATTATGGGGATCAGTTTCCGGGTTTCAAGGGAAGCGGACAGATTGTCACTATTTCATTTAACGCAAGGACATCCAGATCATGAAGAACCATTTCAAGTGTATCGGCATTGTGGGACATCCTCGTCACCCCACCGCCCTGACCACACATGAAATGCTCTGGCGCTGGCTGTGCAGCAAAGGGTATGAAGTGCTGGTTGAACAGCAGATCGCCCATGAACTTCAGCTCAGCAACGTGAAAACCGGCACGCTGGCGGAGATTGGTCAACAGGCCGACCTCGCGGTGGTGGTGGGCGGCGACGGCAATATGCTCGGCGCGGCGCGGACCCTGGCCCGGTATGACATTAACGTCATCGGCATTAACCGCGGCAACCTCGGCTTTCTCACCGACCTTGACCCGGACAACGCCCTGCAGCAGCTCGCCGACGTGCTGGAAGGCCACTATATCGCCGAGAAACGCTTTCTGCTGGAGGCCCAGGTGTGCCAGCAGGATTGCCAGAAACGCATCAGCACCGCCATCAACGAAGTGGTGCTGCACCCGGGCAAAGTGGCGCATATGATTGAGTTCGAAGTCTATATCGACGAAGTCTTTGCGTTCTCTCAGCGATCCGATGGCCTGATAATCTCCACCCCGACCGGCTCCACGGCCTATTCGCTGTCGGCCGGCGGCCCGATCCTCACGCCGTCGCTGGACGCCATCACCCTGGTGCCGATGTTCCCGCACACCCTTTCAGCGCGACCGCTGGTGATCAACGGCGACAGCACCATCCGTCTGCGCTTCTCGCATCGCTGCAGCGATCTGGAGATCAGCTGCGACAGCCAGATTGCCCTGCCGATCCAGGATGGCGAAGACGTTCTCATTCGCCGCTGTGATTATCACCTCAATCTTATTCACCCTAAAGATTACAGCTATTTCAATACATTAAGCACCAAGCTCGGCTGGTCGAAAAAATTGTTCTGATTTACATCGCTGCCTCTTTACTGGATAAAAAACCAGTCTATACTGTACGAAAACACAGTATTGGTTTTTCATACAGGAAGGCAGCTATGTTGGCGCAACTCACCATCAGTAATTTTGCTATCGTTCGTGAACTGGAAATTGATTTCCACAGCGGCATGACCGCTATCACCGGGGAAACCGGCGCCGGGAAATCCATTGCCATCGACGCGCTGGGGCTGTGCCTCGGCGGCAGAGCGGAAGCCGACATGGTGCGTCGCGGCGCCACCCGTGCCGACCTGTGCGCGCGCTTCGCGCTGAAAGATACCCCGGCCGCCCAGCGCTGGCTGGAAGAGAACCAACTGGAGAGCGGGCGTGAGTGTTTACTTCGCCGGGTGATCAGCGCTGACGGCCGCTCGCGCGGCTTCATCAACGGCACAGCCGTCCCGCTCTCGCAACTGCGCGAGCTGGGCCAGCTGCTGATCCAGATCCACGGCCAGCATGCGCACCAGCTGTTAACCAAACCCGAACACCAGAAAACGCTACTCGACGGCTATACCGGTGAGTATGCGCTTACTCAGCGTATGGCCGAGCATTACCGTCAGTGGCACCAGAGTTGCCGCGAGCTGGCTCAACACCAGCAGCAGAGCCAGGAGCGGGCCGCCCGCGCCGATCTACTGCAGTATCAGCTTAAAGAGCTGAACGAATTTAACCCGCTGGCGGGCGAGTTTGAGCAGATTGACGAAGAGTACAAGCGCCTGGCCAACAGCGGGCAGTTGCTCAGCACCTGCCAGCACGCCCTGACGGTACTGGCGGACGGCGAAGAGGCCAATCTCCAGAGCCAGCTTTATACCGCGAAGCAACTGGTCAGCGAACTGGTGGGTATGGACAGCAAGCTTTCCGGCGTGCTGGATATGCTGGAAGAGGCAGCCATTCAGCTCAGCGAGGCCAGCGACGAGCTGCGCCACTATCACGACCGTCTGGATCTCGATCCGAACCGTCTGTTCGAACTTGAGCAGCGTATTTCCCGGCAAATCGCGCTGGCGCGTAAACATCAGGTGATGCCGGAAGAGCTGCCGGCGGTTTATCAGGCGATGCTGGAAGAGCAGCGCCTGCTGGACGACAGCGCCGGCTCGCTGGAATCCCTCAGCCAGCAGGTGGTCGAACATCATCAGCTGGCGCTGGAGACTGCACGTCAGCTGCACGCCCTGCGCCAGGCCAGCGCCGACGAGCTGACCCAGCTTATCACCGAGAGTATGCACTCACTTTCGATGCCGCACGGGGTCTTTGCGATTGAGGTCGCTTTCGATGAACGCCATCTGACCGCCGACGGCGCCGACCATATTGAGTTCCGTGTCACCACTAACCCGGGTCAGCCGCTGCAGCCGATCGCCAAAGTGGCCTCCGGCGGCGAACTGTCGCGCATTGCGCTGGCGATTCAGGTGATCACCGCGCGTAAAATGGAAACCCCGGCGCTAATCTTCGACGAAGTGGACGTCGGCATCAGCGGCCCGACCGCCGCCGTGGTCGGCAAGCTGCTGCGCCAGCTGGGCGAGTCCACGCAGGTGATGTGTGTGACCCACCTGCCGCAGGTTGCGGGCTGCGGCCACCATCATTTCTTTGTCTGCAAAGAGACCGATGGCGAGATGACCGAAACCCATATGCAGCCGCTGGATAAGCGCGCTCGTCTGCAGGAGCTGGCTCGTCTGCTGGGCGGCAGCGAGGTCACGCGCAACACCCTGGCGAACGCGAAAGAGTTGCTTGCGGCGTAAACTTTTTGATTTTCACAGGGTCATAGTGAACAGCAAATTGCCTGCTGACCTGCAGCCGGAGGTTTCCATCGGCGCGAAGGTCTATTATTATCGGCATATTACAGATGAGCCACGTACTGCTCGGGCCCAAAAAGGAATCAAATCACTATGCGCTGTAAAACGCTGACTGCTGCCGCAGCGGTTCTTCTTATGTTGACCGCAGGCTGTTCTACTCTGGAACGAGTGGTTTACCGTCCTGACATCAACCAGGGTAACTATCTGGCACCTAACGATGTAGCAAAAATTCGTGTCGGTATGACGCAACAGCAGGTTGCTTATGCTCTCGGAACGCCAATGATGTCGGATCCGTTCGGCACCAACACCTGGTTCTATGTATTCCGTCAGGAGCCGGGCCACGAGAAAGTGACTCAGCAGACCCTGACCCTGACGTTCAACAGCGGCGGCGTGTTAACTAACATTGATAACAAGCCCGCGCTGACCAGTCAGTAAGGCCCGGAAAAGCAAAAAGCGCTCGATGAGCGCTTTTTTTATGGCTGATAGCCGGTCTGCTGCTGTGGGTTACTTCGCAGCGCCTTTCTCTGCCCGCTGGCGACGCAGCTCTTTCGGGTCTGCGATCAGCGGGCGATAGATTTCGACCCGGTCGCCGTCGTGAACTTCGTCATGCAGCTTAACCGGACGACTGTAGATACCCAGCTTGTTCTTCGCCAAATCGATGTCATCACGCAGGGCCAGTAGCCCGCTGGCGATAATCGCCTGCTCGACCGTCGCTCCCTCATCCAGGGTGACTCGCTGCAGATACTGCTTTTCAGGCAGCGCGTAGGCAACCTCAACACGAATATTAGCTGGCACTGTAGACCTCTTTGGCGCGCGAAGTGAACGCCTGCACCATGTTGGCGGCCAGCTCTTTGAAGACCCGGCCAAAGGCCATCTCAATCAGCTTATTGGTAAATTCAAAATCGAGATGGAACTCGATTTTGCACGCCTCGGGACTCAGCGGAATAAACTTCCAGCCGCCAATCAGCTTCTTGAACGGGCCATCCACCAGGCTCATCAAAATGCTCTGGTTACTGGTCAGTGTATTCCGGGTCGTGAAGGTCTTACTGATGCCGGCTTTGGACACATCAACCGCCGCCGTCATTTGCGTCGGCCCGAATTCCAGCACGCGGCTACCGGTGCAGCCTGGCAGAAAATCAGGATAGGACTTCACATCGTTTACCAGTTGATACATCTGTTCCGCGCTGAAAGGCACCAGCGCAGTACGGCTAATCTGAGGCATAGCAGGTTCCACATTTAAACACAGTGCAAATAATATCATTTATCTGCTGCTAAAAAAAACGCTGTGCCGCAACTCGTGCTAAGATGCGCAGTACACCTCGCAGGATGCGATCGAGGTAACTGTGTATAAGACGATGACTTCAGGACATTATGACTAAGAAAAAAGCCCACAAACCTGGATCAGCCACCATTGCGCTGAATAAACGCGCCCGTCACGAATACTTTATCGAAGATGAATACGAGGCTGGTCTCGCCCTGCAGGGCTGGGAAGTCAAATCCCTGCGTGCAGGCAAAGCCAACATCGGCGATAGCTATGTCATCCTGAAGGATGGCGAAGCCTTCCTGTTCGGCGCCAACTTTACGCCCATGGCCGTGGCTTCCACCCACTATGTGTGCGACCCGACGCGCACTCGTAAGCTGCTGCTTAACCAGCGTGAGCTGGACACCCTGTACGGCCGCATTAACCGCGAAGGTTACACCGTCGTCGCCCTGTCGCTGTACTGGAAGAACGCCTGGTGCAAAGTGAAAATCGGCGTCGCCAAAGGTAAGAAACAACACGACAAGCGTACCGATCTGAAAGATCGTGAATGGGCGCTGGATAAGGCGCGTATTATGAAGCACGCCGGACGCTAACCCCCTCCCCGAGGGCCAGCTATCGCTGGCCCTTACGCTATATCCTTGTTGATGCTGCTTTTTCATCCACCCCGTTGAAACAATCCTGCGTAATGGGGCTGGTAACGACATTCACAAATCTGTTATACTTGACCTACACATTGGGGCTGATTCTGGATTCGACGGGATTTGCGAAACCCAAGGTGCATGCCGAGGGGCGGTTGGCCTCGTAAAAAGCCGCAAAAAATAGTCGCAAACGACGAAAACTACGCTTTAGCAGCTTAATACCCTGCTCTGAGCCCTCTCTCCCTAGCTTCCGCTCTTAAGACGGGGATCAAAGAGAGGTCAAACCCAAAAGAGATCGCGTGGATGCCCTGCCTGGGGTTGAAGCGTTAAATCTAATCAGGCTAGTTTGTTAGTGGCGTGTCTGTCCGCAGCTGGCAAGCGAATGTAAAGACTGACTAAGCATGTAGTGCCGAGGATGTAGGAATTTCGGACGCGGGTTCAACTCCCGCCAGCTCCACCAAAATTCTCCATCGGTGATTACCAGAGTCATCCGATGAAGTCCTGAAAGCCCGCACGGCGCAAGCCCTGCGGGCTTTTTTGTGCCTTGAATTTATCCCGCGAAGTCCGAAGAGAACTCATTAAATCCGAACCTTTTAGGCCCATTGATAGGCCCAACGAAAGCTCTGTTGTTTTCGCGCTACCAATTACCCGCCAACCCCCCTCTCAGAATTAGACCTCCCACGACACTCGCACAACCCTTTCACACTCCGGCCGCGTCAGCGGCCAGAGGCAAAGATTTACCCCTTGTCAGAATACGCATCCAGCATGGCAAGGACCGCCCGACGCGCCGCATCGTCTGCGATATTGTCAGGCAGCGCATCAGCCCGCAGAGTGACATAAGCGTCAGCAGCCCTTCGAATGGCAATCCCGACGGAGTGACGATCGTGCGTTGCCAGGGTGGAAGTCAGCAAGCCATCAGGATCAATGCCGAGGGCTTCTATTCGGCGAACACCGCGTTGCGGTAGATTGGCGCGACGGAACAGCATCGGTCCCAGCACTTGTTCCCGGAAGAAAGACAGCATCCCCAGCGCTTCGAAGAGTTCGCCCCTGCCCAGTTTAACCACGGCATAATGCAGCCAGATCCAGGCTCGGGACTCAAACCACTCCGGCGTCATATTCGGCCAGTGAGCACTAAATTTTGCCAGCTGTCGCTCGAGAGCATCGTTATCACGGGTAAATAGCACGGCAGGCTCCTCAACGCGCTGAGTGAGCATGTCCAGGGTGATAAATTTCAGATCGACATGAAGAAGTTCCGGGCCAAACAGGCAGATCAGCAGGCGAGGCTCACCGACGTGTTCACCGGTGAAAGCATGTAGCAGATGGCCGAGCGTTCCGGCGAACGCCATACGCTGAGCCATGATTTCGTCATAATAGAGAGGGTCGACCACCACCACGAAATCCAGATCGGAGTATTGATCAAACCCGCCATGGATAAACGAGCCGCCAGCGAGAAGGGAGTGGATCCGCGAATCAGACTGTAATTTAAGCTTCAGTTGCTCTGCAAAACTTCTGTGTAAATCGGGTAGCGTATTCAGCATACTTTTTCCTGTTCACAAAAAAGACAAAGCATTACAGAATATCGAGCGATTCATCAGCAGACCAGATATTTCGCCAGGAACCCTACGCTCCATCGCGAAGCGCTAAATGCAAGCAATCCTCCCCTCAGACCACCTCGCTCATCCACTCAGCAAACGCCCGCACGGCGGGAGAGAGAAAGCGCTGGTGCGGATAGAGCAATGTGACGGGTACCGGGGGCGGCTGCCAGTTCGCCAGCACTTCCACCAGCCTCCCCTCCTGCAGATGGTCAGCAACGATATTCTCCGCCAGCTGCGCCAGCCCGAAGCCCGCCAGGCACATTTTTATATAGAGCCCCGTTTCATTCACCGCGGCGTTGCCGCTGACGGGTACAGAAAAGGTCTCGCCGTGGCGAACGAAGCGGAACTCATCGGCCCGCCTCGCCTGACCGGAGAAATAATGCACCGCCCGGTGCTGAGAGAGTGCCTCCGGTGACGGCGGCACGCCATATTCCCTGAGATAGTCCGGTGACGCGCAGGTTACCCAGCGAAAGCGGCCCAGAGGGCGGGCCACCAGGCTGGAGTTGTTCAGCTCTCCCGTTCGTATCACGCAGTCGACGCCTTCCTGAATGAGATCGACCTGGCGATCGCTGACGCCGATCATCAGGTAGATATCGGGATAGCGTCGGTAAAAGTCCGGCAGATGCGGCATGACGATGAAATGCGCGATGCCCGCGGGCATATCAACCCGCAGGCGCCCCTGAGGCCGCGCGACAGACTCGCTCAGGGTGGATTCACTATGTTCGATGAGGGCGAGAATTTCCCGGCACTGCGCCAGATACTGCAGCCCTTCAGGGGTAAGGCTCACCCGCCTTGTGGTCCGATTCAGCAGCCGCACCTTCAGGTATTTCTCAAGGTTTTTAATGGTACTGGTGACAGTGGAGGCGGGCAGGGAAAGGTTTTCCGCGGCACGCACGAAGCTCCCTGCCTCCGCGACGCGCATAAACATCTGCATAGCCTGGATACGATCCACCTTCTTTCTCCCCTGAAGCGAGCGGCTTACCGACAGACGGCATGATTATTTGTTGATTATGAATAATGAAAACAATTTACGCATCTTTTTGCGCTTAATCGCCTGGCGTATCGTTGCTCGGTGGATGACGAAGGAGGGGCCGAAAATGAACATGCCCTCAATAAATATCCAGATAATCATTACGTTAAATAACACGCATAAAGGAAAAATAATGTCCGTGCAGCCTGTCGAATTAAGTAAGGCGTATCGTTTATTGCAGGTCGGGTCCACCACCATGATTTCCGCAAAATATAATGGCGTCGAAAATGTCATGTCAGCCGCCTGGGTTGGGCTGGCAGGCGAGCGAAAAGTGGTGGCCTATATTGGCACCCAGGCCTTCACTCGTCAGCTGGTGGAAAAGAGCGGCTATTTCGTGGTGCAGATCCCCGTAGTCAGCCAGATGGCAACCGTCCTCTACGCTGGCGGGCGCAGCTATGCCGACGCGCCGGATAAAAATGACGCCATCCCCTTCATTTATCAGCCGGGGCTCGACATCCCCCTCGTGGCAGGCTGCGCGGGCTGGCTGGTGTGCAAAGTGATGCCCTACCCGGACATTCAGCAGCAACACAATCTGTTTCTGGGCGACATCGTCGCCGCCTGGAGCGATGATCGGGTATTCCGTAACGGACACTGGATTTTTGATGATGCGCCGGACGAGCTACGGACCGTTCACT
This sequence comes from Klebsiella sp. A-Nf5, assembly GCF_002810545.1. Lineage (NCBI taxonomy): Bacteria > Pseudomonadati > Pseudomonadota > Gammaproteobacteria > Enterobacterales > Enterobacteriaceae > Klebsiella > Klebsiella sp. A-Nf5. The sequence goes on from NZ_PIOG01000023.1 coordinate 63,676, forward strand.
ATGTCGCAGGCGGGCAGTTCTATGCCATCGGTAAGGGCAGCAAATTCGATCATGGGCCGGGTCAGGACTGACCCTCCCCGGTCATGTGGCTTACTGACGAGATGTCTGCGCAGCAGAGCGGCTGATACTCCGGCGCCAGACGCCGGGCGCCTGGCCATACTGGCGCTTGAAGCTGCGGTTGAAGGACTGCTGGGAGTCAAAGCCGAGGGCGATCGCCACGTTCAGGATCGGCTCGTTGCTGTGGGCTAAGCGTTCGACCGACTTTTCCAGCTTTTGCGCCCGAATATATTCTCCGAGGGGCTGCCCGGTATGTTCTTTGAAGATCCGCTGCAGGTGCCACTTCGAATAGCCGGATCGTCGGGCAACGGTGTCTATATCCAGACGGCTATCAAGATGGTTGTCGATCCAGTCAATGAGATCCTGAATGATGGCGCCAGTGTTCATCATGTTACCTCCGCGCAGCCGGTTAAAAGCATCTTTATCAGTTGCATTTAAAGGTGGACTGGTTTCACACAAAATGCAAGTTTTATTGTTACATTTAAATCCGCGCCGGGATCGCGGTTTTTGTCTCCAGCCAGGACCGCACATAAAGTGCAACAATTATTCTTGCACTTAGTTAAGCGCCTTCCTACAATCGCCGCGATAGTGTATTCGAAATTGTTACAGTTTTGTGGCGATGATCGACACAAATGGCCTTAAGCCAGCCCGGACAAAGGAAGTGGCGCGGCCTCTCACGCTGCGTCTTGCCCGGCGGCTACAATTACCGGAATAAAAATAATGAGCCTGCAAAAAACCTGGGGAAACATTCACCTGACCGCGCTCGGCGCGATGATGCTCTCCTTTCTGCTCGTCGGCTGCGACAACAGCGTCGCGCAAAACGCCGCGCCTCCCGCCCCGACGGTCAGCGCCGCTAAGGTGCTGGTGAAGTCGATCAGTCAGTGGGATAGTTTTAACGGTCGCATTGAAGCGGTGGAGAGCGTTCAGCTTCGCCCTCGCGTCTCGGGATATATTGATAAAGTGAATTACACCGACGGTCAGGAAGTGAAAAAGGGCCAGGTGCTGTTCACGATAGATGACAGAACCTATCGCGCCGCCCTGGAGCAGGCGCAGGCAACGCTGGCGAGAGCCAAAACGCAGGCCAGCCTGGCGCAAAGCGAGGCGAACCGCACCGATAAATTAGTCCATACCAATCTTGTCTCCCGTGAAGAGTGGGAGCAGCGCCGGTCAGCCGCGGTTCAGGCGCAGGCTGATATTCGCGCCGCGCAGGCGGCGGTGGATGCCGCGCAGCTTAACCTCGACTTCACCAAAGTGACCGCGCCTATCGATGGCCGCGCCAGCCGGGCGCTGATCACCAGCGGTAACCTGGTCACCGCGGGCGACACCGCCAGCGTGCTCACCACTCTGGTCTCGCAGAAGACGGTGTACGTCTACTTTGACGTCGACGAGTCAACCTACCTCCACTATCAAAACCTCGCCCGCCGCGGGCAAGGCGCGTCCAGCGATAATCAGGCGCTCCCGGTGGAGATTGGCCTGGTTGGCGAGGAGGGTTACCCCCATCAGGGCAAAGTGGATTTTCTCGATAATCAGTTAACGCCGAGTACCGGCACCATCCGCATGCGCGCGCTGCTGGATAACTCGCAGCGTCTGTTCACACCGGGGCTGTTTGCCCGCGTGCGTCTGCCGGGCAGCGCCGAGTTCAACGCCACGCTGATCGACGACAAAGCGGTACTGACCGATCAGGATCGTAAATACGTCTATATCGTTGATAAAGATGGTAAAGCGCAGCGACGTGATATTACCCCGGGGCGTCTGGCAGACGGTTTACGCATCGTTCAGAAGGGGCTGAACCCTGGGGATAACGTCATCGTCGACGGGTTACAAAAAGTGTTTATGCCGGGTATGCCGGTGAATGCCAAAACCGTTGCCATGACCACCAGCGCCGCCCTCAACTGATCCCTAATCAGAGAATCCAACACATGGACTTTTCCCGCTTTTTTATCGACAGGCCGATTTTCGCCGCGGTGCTGTCGATTTTAATTTTTATCACCGGGTTAATCGCTATCCCGCTGCTGCCGGTGAGCGAATATCCGGACGTCGTCCCGCCGAGCGTCCAGGTGCGCGCGGAGTATCCCGGCGCCAACCCGAAAGTGATTGCCGAGACCGTGGCGACGCCGCTGGAGGAAGCGATCAACGGCGTTGAAAACATGATGTACATGAAATCGGTCGCTGGCTCCGACGGCGTGCTGGTCACCACCGTCACCTTCCGCCCGGGTACCGACCCGGATCAGGCGCAGGTTCAGGTGCAGAACCGGGTCGCGCAGGCGGAAGCGCGTCTGCCGGAGGATGTACGCCGTCTGGGCATCACCACCCAGAAACAGTCTCCGACGCTGACCCTGGTGGTGCATCTGTTTTCGCCAAACGGTAAGTACGACTCGCTGTATATGCGCAACTACGCCACGCTGAAAGTGAAGGATGAGCTGGCGCGCCTGCCCGGCGTCGGCCAGATCCAGATTTTTGGCTCCGGTGAATATGCGATGCGCGTCTGGCTGGATCCCAATAAGGTCGCTGCCCGCGGTCTGACGGCCTCGGATGTGGTGACGGCGATGCAGGAGCAAAACGTCCAGGTGTCTGCCGGACAGCTTGGCGCCGAGCCGCTGCCGCAGGAGAGCGATTTCCTGATCTCCATTAATGCCCAGGGCCGTCTGCATACTGAAGAAGAGTTTGGCAATATCATTCTGAAAACGGCGCAGGACGGCTCGCTGGTCCGCCTGCGCGACGTGGCGCGCATCGAGATGGGTTCCGGCAGCTATGCGCTGCGCTCCCAGCTCAACAATAAGGATGCGGTCGGGATCGGTATCTTCCAGTCACCGGGGGCTAACGCCATCGATCTGTCCAACGCGGTACGCGCCAAAATGGCCGAGCTGGCCACCCGTTTCCCGGAAGATATGAAATGGGCGGCGCCGTACGACCCGACGGTTTTCGTGCGCGACTCCATCCGCGCGGTGGTGCAGACGCTGCTGGAAGCAGTGGTGCTGGTGGTGCTGGTGGTGATCCTGTTCCTGCAGACCTGGCGCGCGTCGATTATCCCATTGATCGCCGTGCCGGTATCGGTGGTAGGGACCTTCAGCATTCTCTATCTGCTGGGCTTCTCTCTGAATACCCTGAGCCTGTTCGGGCTGGTACTGGCTATCGGTATCGTGGTGGACGACGCCATCGTGGTGGTGGAGAACGTCGAGCGTAATATCGAAGAGGGATTGGCTCCCCTGCAGGCGGCGCACCAGGCGATGCGTGAGGTCTCCGGGCCGATTATCGCCATTGCACTGGTGCTGTGTGCGGTGTTCGTGCCGATGGCGTTTCTCTCCGGGGTCACCGGCCAGTTCTACAAACAGTTCGCGGTGACCATCGCCATCTCGACGGTGATCTCGGCCATCAACTCGCTGACGCTCTCCCCGGCGCTGGCGGCCCTGTTGTTAAAGCCGCACGGCGCTAAGAAAGACCTCCCTACCCGGCTGATCGATCGTCTGTTTGGCTGGATTTTCCGTCCGTTTAACCGCTTTTTCCTGCGCAGCTCGAACGGCTATCAGGGACTGGTGAGCAAAACGCTCGGACGCCGTGGCGCGGTGTTTGTGGTGTATTTGCTGCTGCTCTGCGCCGCTGGGGTGATGTTTAAAGTCGTCCCCGGCGGGTTTATTCCCACCCAGGACAAGCTGTATCTCATTGGCGGCGTGAAGATGCCGGAAGGTTCGTCGCTGGCGCGCACCGATGCGGTGATCCGCAAAATGAGCGAGATCGGGATGAATACCGAAGGGGTCGATTATGCGGTCGCCTTCCCGGGTCTTAACGCACTGCAGTTCACCAACACGCCGAATACCGGGACGGTCTTTTTTGGCCTCAAACCGTTCGATCAGCGCAAACACTCGGCGGCGGAAATTAACGCGGAGATCAACGCCAAAATCGCGCAAATTCAGCAGGGCTTTGGCTTCTCCATCCTGCCGCCGCCGATTTTAGGACTGGGCCAGGGCTCCGGCTATTCGCTCTACATCCAGGATCGCGGTGGGCTGGGCTATGGCGCGCTGCAAAGCGCGGTGAATGCGATGTCCGGGGCGATTATGCAGACGCCGGGGATGCACTTCCCGATCTCGACCTACCAGGCTAACGTGCCGCAGCTGGACGTGCAGGTCGATCGCGATAAGGCGAAAGCGCAGGGGGTGTCGCTGACCGATCTGTTCGGCACGCTGCAGACCTATCTCGGCTCGTCTTATGTCAATGACTTTAACCAGTTCGGGCGTACCTGGCGCGTGATGGCCCAGGCTGACGGACCATTCCGCGAGAGCGTGGAAGATATTGCTAATCTGCGCACCCGCAATAATCAGGGTGAAATGGTGCCGATCGGCAGTATGGTGAATATCAGTACCACCTACGGGCCGGATCCGGTGATCCGCTACAACGGTTATCCGGCGGCGGACCTGATTGGCGATGCCGATCCGCGGGTCCTCTCTTCTTCGCAGGCGATGACGCATCTTGAGGAGCTGTCGAAGCAGATCCTGCCGAATGGGATGAATATTGAGTGGACGGATCTGAGCTTCCAGCAGGCCACCCAGGGCAACACGGCGCTGATCGTCTTCCCGGTGGCGGTGCTGCTGGCGTTCCTCGTGCTGGCCGCGCTGTATGAAAGCTGGACCCTGCCTCTGGCGGTGATCCTTATCGTACCGATGACGATGCTCTCCGCGCTGTTTGGCGTCTGGCTGACTGGCGGCGATAACAACGTCTTCGTGCAGGTGGGTCTGGTGGTCCTGATGGGCCTGGCCTGTAAAAACGCCATTCTGATCGTCGAGTTTGCCCGCGAGCTGGAGATCCAGGGGAAAGGCATCATGGAAGCGGCGCTGGAGGCATGCCGCCTGCGTTTGCGCCCGATCGTGATGACCTCCATCGCCTTTATCGCCGGGACCATTCCGCTGATCCTCGGCCATGGCGCGGGGGCGGAAGTCCGCGGTGTCACCGGGATCACGGTGTTCTCCGGGATGCTGGGCGTGACGCTGTTCGGTCTGTTCCTGACACCGGTGTTTTACGTGACGCTGCGAAAACTGGTGACCCGCAGGAAGCCGGTCCAGGAGGATCTGCCCGCCTAACCTGCAGCAGATAACAAAAAACCGCCTTCACAATTGAAGGCGGTTTTTTTTCGTCACCAGAAAATGATTAATGCGCTTTTTTAAAGCGGGCGATCATTTCCGGCACCGGGTCGCAGCCGCTGCTATCGCCATTTTTCACCGCCTCCAGCGCGCTGGCCACGGTGTGACGAGCAAGGACATTTAGCGAAGCCTGCTCTGCTTCATCGGCAATCGATTTGAAGTACCAACAGGCGTTGGCGCTGACCACACAGCGGGCCGGAACTTCGGGACGCGACGCCCACAGCTTTTTATCTTCAATAACCGAAAGATAGATATCACGCAGGGTGATCTTGTCCGCCGGGCGGCCAAGATGAATAGAGCCGTTACGGCCAAGCGTGGAGACGATGATGCCGTCACGAGTAAGCGGAACCATTAGTTTACGGATAAAGCTCGGGTTCGCTTCCAGTCCGTAGGCCAGAATCGCACTCGTCGAACGTTCACCCATCTGCTCCGCCATTGCTACGCTGAGAACCATCTGCAAAGCTGTCGGGAAGCGGTAATCTAACATGGTATTGTCCTGGGTTGCGGTGAATCTTGTTCTTTTTGGCACCGCAGAGGTGAATAATCAATGAACAACAATATAACAAATACGGGAATTTTTTTGAAGCAATCTGCGGTTAGCCTGCGAAGTAAATTTTCTGATTTCACGGGCGAAGGCGGGGCAAACACAGATTCCCTTTCGTACCGTTTTATTTAACGCAAACGCCATCTTTTGTTCCGCTAGCCGCACCCTGTCGCCCGGCGACCTGTCCACACCAGCGGCGCCTAACCCTGTGGATAACCTGGAGGCAGTTGCCTGGCAGCCGCAGCCCGGGCGGGCTACCGGCTGCCGTTCGTTTTTTGAACAGGAGAAATGCCATCGCCGGGCTGCACGCTGAGCGCCAGAGTCACCACCGCGGCGGAGGGAAGCCCCTACCCCACTCAGTAATTCCACTTCGGCCGCGCCACCGTGTTTTTCTTCAGCAGGTCGCGGAACGCTTTCAGGTAGGGCTCATTGCTGCGCCCGCGCTTACAGATGGCCGAGAATGGCGACTGAAAGCCAAACTCGTTGGGCAGCAGCACCCGCAGGCGGTTCTCTTTGATCCACGGCCAGGCGTAATGCTCCGGCAGATAGCCAATATATTTCCCCGAGAGGATCAGCAGCAGCTGGGCGTCGACGGTCTCGACGGTGGCGCTGCCTTTGCTGAAGCCCCGGCGGCGCAGGTCACTGGTGTTCCAGTAGCTGCGGGTCACCAGCGGGCACTGGCTGATCTGCTCTTTATCCAGCTGACGGCTGAAGAACATCGGGTGCAGATCGCTGCAGTAGAGCCAGTGCTGTTCGCGGTACAGCGGCTCGCTGATGATGTTATGCACCTGCGAGTTGTAACTGCCGATGGCCAGGTCGATATGGTTGTTCAGCACGCCGTTCAGTTGCTCCGCCGGGGTGCGAATAATCAGTTTGATATGCACATGGGGAAATTTGTCGCTGAAGCTGCGCAGAACCACCGGCAGCGAGAGCGCCGTTTCGGTCTCGATGGAGTCGAGCGTCGAGATGCACAGGGTACCGCTGTGCTCCCCTTTGAGCAGCGCCGACTGCCGCTCCAGCTCATTGAGTTCGCTCAGCACGCGGATCGCCTGCTGTAAAAACTGCTGACCTTTCTCGGTCAGGGAAAAGCCGCCGCGCCCGCGCTGGCAGAGGGTGAAGCCGAGCTGTCCCTCCAGCTGCGACATGGCATTGCTGATGGCGGAGACCGAAATGCCCAGCTCCTGCTGGGCCCGGCTGTAGCTCTCCAGGCGGGCCACCGCCTCGAAAACCTGCAGCTGTCGAATATTAAGGCTGGCGTCGTGATGCATCGTATTTAGTTCACCAATAAATGAACTGAGTATTTACGTCAGACGATGTAAAGTCCAGCGCGGGTTGCGCACTATCTCTCCTGTTACGTTTCATCCGTCAGATTCAGGAGCAGACATGGATAACCTCTTTCACCAACCGCAGGGTGGCAATGAGATGCCACGCTTCGCCGGCCGCGCCACAATGATGCGCCTGCCGTTTATCGAAGATTTACAGGGACTTGACGCGGCATTTGTCGGCATTCCGCTGGATATCGGCACCTCGCAGCGCTCAGGCACGCGCTACGGACCGCGCTATATTCGCGCCGAATCGGTGATGATCCGTCCGTACAATATGGCAACCGGCGCCGCACCGTTCGACTCGCTGTCGGTGGCCGACATCGGCGATGTGCCGATCAATACCTACAGCTTGCTCAAATCGGTGCAAATTATCGAAGATTACTACACCGGTTTGAATAGTTATCCGCTGATCCCGCTGACCCTCGGCGGGGACCACACCATTACCCTGCCGATCCTGCGGGCGCTGACCAAAAAACATGGTCCGGTGGGGCTCATCCACGTCGACGCCCATACCGATACCAATGATGAGATGTTCGGAGAGAAAATCGCCCACGGCACCACCTTCCGCCGCGCCGTTGAGGAGGGACTGCTCGACCTCAAACGGGTGGTGCAGATTGGCCAGCGCGCCCAGGGCTACGCCGCCGGCGACTTCCAGTGGGGCGTTGACCAGGGCTTTCGCCTGGTGCAGGCGGAGCAGTGCTGGCATACCTCGCTGGCGCCGCTGATGGCCGAAGTTCGTCAGCAGATGGGCGACGGGCCGGTGTATCTCAGCTTTGATATCGACAGCCTCGATCCCATCTGGGCCCCGGGAACCGGGACGCCGGAAGTCGGCGGCCTGACCTCCATTCAGGCGCTGGAGATCGTCCGCGGCTGCCGCGGCCTGAACCTGATTGGCGCCGATCTGGTCGAGGTCTCGCCCCCCTATGACGTGAGCGGCAATACCTCCCAGCTGGCGGCCAACCTGCTGTACGAGATGCTCTGCGTCCTGCCCGGCGTGAAGTACGCCTGAGGAAGCCGCCATGGAGCTGAAATGCTTTCGCACCCTCTGGGGAGTCACCACCCCCTGGTCGCAAACGCTGGATGAACTGCAGCGCGTCGGCTGCTGCGGTATCGAAGCCCGCGTGCCGTTAACGGTGGCCGAACGGCGGCAGCTCGCCGACCGCCTGCAGGCGTCAGGGCTGGAGTATATCGCCATTCTTTTCAGCGGCGGCGGAGTGCTCCCCGCCCAGCATGAAACGCCGGAGCAGCATCTGGCACGCCTGCAGACCCGCTTCGCCGAGGCCAGCAGCCTCAACCCGCGCTTTGTCAATCTGCTGGCGGGCAACGATCGCTGGCCGCTGGCGCAGCAGGTCGATTTTCTCGGCAAGGCGCACGAGCTGGCCGCCGGGTTTGGTTTGACCTGCAGCTTTGAAACCCATCGCGCCACCTCGCTGTACAGCCCGTGGCTCACACTGGAGATTATTCAGCAGCTCCCCCAGTTGCGCTTTACCGCCGACATCAGCCACTGGGTGGTGGTCAGCGAGCGCCTGCTGGATGACCCCTGCGATGACTTCAGCGCCTTTATCGACCGCGTGCATCACGTGCAGGCTCGGGTGGGCTACGACCAGGGGCCGCAGGTGCCGCACCCGGCGGCGCCGGAGTATCAGCCGGCGCTGACTTTTGCCGAGCGCTTCTGGCAGCAAATCTGGCATTCACAGCGCCAGCGCGGCTACCCGCAGACCACGCTGACCCCTGAGTTTGGCGCCGACGGCTATCTGCACCATCTGCCGTTCACCAACGTCCCGGTGGCCGATCTCTGGTCGCTCAACGCCTGGATGGTCGCGCGCCAGCAGGCCCACTTTCAGCAGTTTTTAACGCTCACTGAACAGGAACCGCAGCCATGACCGCCGTGAAGCACGCTTTTACTGAACTCCCGACCATCGATATCCGCGATCTGGCCGGCGACGATCTCGCCAGGCGCCAGGCGGTGGCCGACGCCATCGGCCGCGCGGCGCGCGAGGTGGGCTTTTTCTACATCACCGGCCACGGCATCGACCCGGCGCTGATCGCCGGCGTCCGCGAGGCGGCGAAGCAGATCTTCGCCCTGCCGATGGAGGAGAAGATGAACTATTACATCGGCCACTCCAAAAGCCATAAGGGCTACGTTCCGGAAGGAGAAGAGATCTACGGCTCCGGCAAGCCGGACCATAAAGAGGCCTTCGATATCGGCTTCCAGGCAGCGGATGACCATCCGCTGGTGCTCGCCGGCACGCCGCTGATCGGCGCCAACGAGTGGCCCGATCTGCCGGATTTCCGCGCGCGGGTGCTGGCCTACTATGATGCAGTCTTCGCCCTCGGCCACCGTCTGTTTGACGCTTTCGCCCTCGCGCTCGGCCTGCCGGAAGGGTATTTCAAACCGATGGTGACCTGCCCACCGGCCAAGCTGCGGCTGATCCATTACCCGTTCGACGCCAGCGTCGAAGATGTTCCCGGAATTGGTGCACATACCGACTATGAGTGCTTCACCCTGCTGCTCGCCGACCAGCCCGGGCTTGAAGTCCTCAATGAAGAAAGCGTGTGGATCGATGCACCTCCCGTCAAGAACGCCGCCGGAGAAGAGGCGTTCGTGATCAATATCGGCGACATGCTGGAAGTGCTCAGCGCTGGCACATTTGTTGCTACAGCCCACCGGGTGCGCAAAGTGCCGCAGGAGCGGTACTCCTTCCCGCTGTTTTTCGCCTGTGATTACCACACGCTGATCCGCCCGCTGCCGACTTTTCTCGCCGCTGGCGAAGCCGGTGAATATCAGGAGCTCAGCATCGGGGAGCATATGTGGAGCCAGGCGCTGCAAACCTATCGCTACCTGCGTGAGAAGGTCAATCGCGGTGAACTTCAGCTACCGGAGCGCGCGCGCGGCACCAATACGTTTGGCCATTTGAAAAAACAGGCACAGCAAAAAAACCCCTAACCACCCGTGAGGAACCATGATGACTAGCACCCTGAAAAAAATCTCGCGCCGTGTCGCGCTTACCCTCGCCGTCAGCGCCTGTTTTTCCCCTGTCACCCAGGCGGCGGAACTGCTGACCGAGGGCGTCTTTAAGGTGGGGATGGAGGTCACCTACCCGCCGTTTGAGTCCTATGACAGCAATAACAACATCGTCGGTCTCGACCCGGATTTTGCCGCGCTGATCGCCCAACATCTGCAGGCCAAACCGCAGCTGATCGACACCAAGTTCACCAGCCTGATCCTCGGCATCGGCAAGAAATATGATGCGGTGATCTCCGGGATGTACGTAACGCCGGAACGCCAGAAGCAGGCCGACGCCATCCCTTACGCCCTCTCCGGCGCGTCGATCATCGCCCTGAAGGGCGGCGCGGTGCAGCCGAAAACCGAAGATGAGCTCTGCGGTGTGAAGGTCGGTCTGCAGGCAGGCACTACCTGGGTGACCAGCCTGAAAAAACACTCCGATGAGTGGTGCCTGAAAAACGGCAAACCGGCCATCACCATTCAGGAGTTCCCGACGGCGCCGGAAGCCTCGCAGGCGCTGCTGTCGAAGAACATCGGCGCCCAGCTTGAGATTGCCCCGGCGGCGCAGATCATCGTCGACAAGAGCCGCGGCCGCCTGGGGATAAGCTCTACGCGCCTGGTCTACCCGCTGCCGCTGGGGATCTACGTCGCCAAAGGCAACACCGAGCTGGCGGAGGCGATTAAGGCCACCCTGGCCACGCTGAAAGCCAACGGCCAATATGCCGCGCTGATCAAGAAATACAACTTAGAAAGCATCGATTAAAACAATAAGCACTGCGCAACAGGAGTCAGTATGGCGTTCGATTGGGGATACTTTTTTTCATTGTTTAGCATTGGAGCATTCTGGCAGGCGTGCGTGACCGTGATCGTGGTCAGCACCTTGTCCTGGGGGATCGGCCTGGTGGTCGGTTTTCTGTTAGCCTGCGCGAAGCTCTCCGCGCCGCGCTGGGTCAAGATCCCCGTCGAACTCTATATCTGGTTTTTTCGCAGCGTGCCGCTGATGGTGCTGCTGGTGTTTGTCTACAACCTGCCGCAGCTGTTTCCGGTGACCCAGCCGCTGCTCGGGGTGCCGTTTATCGCCGGGCTGGTGTCGATGACCGTCACCGAAGCGGCCTATATGGCGGAGATCCACCGCGGCGGACTGCTGTCGGTGGCCAAGGGGCAGAGCGAGGCGGGCCATGCGCTGAGCTTCAGCTTTATCGGCATCCAGCGGCTGATTGTTATTCCTCAGGCGTTTCGCATCTCGCTGCCGACGCTGATCAATGAATACATCACCATCATTAAGCTGAGCTCGATTCTGTCGGTGGTCTCCTTACCCGAACTGCTGCTCACCGGCCAGCGCTTATATGCGCAGAATTTTCTCGTGATGGAGACCCTGCTGGCGGTGGCGGTGTACTACGTGATGGTGGTTACCGTCTTCACCTGGCTGTTCCGGGCGCTGGAAAATCGTCTCGATATTCAGCGTAAGCGTCCGCAAACCCTCAGCGAGGCGGAATGCCAGGCGCTGCGCCAGAGCCTGCCGGCGCTGACGGAGGAGATCAAAACCCCGGCCGTCAACGGCGCGCCGCCAGCGCTCGATCTGCGGGGCATCCGCAAATCCTGGGGTCAGCATGAGGTGCTGAAAGGCATCGATCTGCAGGTGGAGAACGGGGAGGTGATCAGCATCATCGGCCCGTCCGGCTCCGGCAAAACCACCCTGATCCGCACCATCAACGCCCTCGAAAGCATTGATGGCGGGGAGATCATTCTCTACGGCGAAGACTATCTGAAAGGCGGAGCCATCGTTGATAAGCGCCAGATGCGCGCCGGGGTGCGGCGCATCGGCATGGTCTTCCAGAGCTTCAACCTGTTCCCCCACCGTACGGTGCTCGACAACGTGATGCTGGCCCCGCGCTATCACCAACTGCTGGACCAGCCGGTCGCCAGAGAACAGGCCCTGGTGCTGCTCGACCGCGTCGGCCTGCTGGCCCATGCCCACAAATACCCCTGGCAGCTCTCCGGCGGCCAGCAGCAGCGCGTGGCGATCGCCCGGGCGCTGGCGCTGAAGCCGGACATTATGCTGTTTGACGAGCCAACCTCGGCGCTGGATCCGGAGCTGGTAGGCGAAGTACTGAAGGTCATTCAGTCGCTGGCCCGCGAAGGCATGACCATGCTGATTGTCACTCACGAGATGGACTTCGCCCTGTCGATTTCCGACCGCGTAGTGCTGATGGAGAACGGCGTGGTGCAGGCCGATATCGCCCCGCAGGTGATCCGCAGCCCGCTGGAGGCCCCTTCTCTGCAACGAATCCGTGAATTTATGGGAGTACGCTAAATGGCAACTGAGCAACACCTGCGCCAGCAGCTGGCCGCCGCCTACCGGCTGGCAGCGCTGTTCGGCTGGGAGGATACCCTCTACACCCACTTCTCCGTGCGCCTGCCCGGCGATGGCGAGCCGCGTTTTTTAATTAACCCCTTCGGCATGATGTTTGACGAAGTCACCGCCAGCAACCTGATCGTGGTGGATATGCAGGGCAAGGTCGTAGAGGGCGACGCGCCAGCTAACTCGGCGGGGTTCACCATCCACAGCGCGGTGCATATGGCCCGGGAAGACGCCCACTGCGTGATCCACACCCATACGCTGCCGGGAATGGCGGTGGCCGCCTGCGAGGACGGCCTGCTGCAGCTCAACCAGATCAGCACCGAGTTTTACCAGCGCGTCGGCTACCATCCCTATGAAGGGGTGGCTTTTGACCTCGACGAACGGGCGCGCATCCAGCGCTCGCTGGGGAATAATATCGCCATGATCCTGCAGAGCCACGGCCTGCTGTCGGTGGGCCGCACCGTGGCTGACGCGTTTTACATCATGTACTACCTGAACCGCGCCTGCGAGATCCAGATGGCCACCGCCCAGCTGGCGGCCCTCAGCCCGATCCACACCATCGCTCCGCACCTCAGCCAGCACGCCTGCGAGCAGCTGATGGGCGTGGAGCATGAACGTCAACAGGTCTGGCAGGCGTGGCTGCGCCGTCTTGACCGTCTCGATACCTCTTACAAAGACTAACGCCTATGTCTGATATCACTATCGTTGTGGATTGTAACGACGCGGATTTCGCCCGCGATATTTGCGCCGCCCTGCAGCAGTTTCCCGACGTCACGGCGCTTCTGCCCCATCACCAGGCGGCGCGCGACGCCCAGTACGCCAGCTGCTGGTTCCCGGACCCGCAGCTGCTGAGCCGCTCGCCGGGGCTGAAGCTGATCCAGGCCGCGTCCGCCGGGGTCGATCATCTGCCGCCCGCGCTGTTCGCCAGCGAGATCCCGCTGTGCCGGGTGATCGATGAAGATTTTCGCCACGGCATGTTCGAATATGCCCTGTGGAGCGTCCTGTGGTTTCAGCGCCATTTCGACCGGGCGCTGGCCCACCAGCGAACCCAAACCTGGAAGCTCTATCCCCAGCGCGCCGCCGCCGACTTCCATATCGGCATTATGGGTCTGGGCGAAATTGGCGGCTATATCGCTGACCAGCTGGCCCGCCTCGGCTATCGGGTCTCCGGCTGGTCGCGCAGTGAAAAGCAGCTGGCTGGCGTCACCTGCTATCGCGGCGAGGAGGCGCTCGGCAACTTCCTTGGGTCGCTTGACGGGCTGATTAACCTCCTGCCGCTCACCGCGCAGACCCGCGGTATCCTCGCCGCACCGCTGTTCAACCAGCTACCCGCCGGGGCGGTGTTGATCAACTGCGGCCGCGGGGAGCATATGGTCAATGAAGATGTGCTGGCGGCGCTGGAGAGCGGACAGCTCGCCGGGGCGGTGCTCGACGTCTTCCCGCAGGAGCCATTGCCGGCGGACGATCCGCTGTGGCGCCATCCGCAGGTGGTCATCACCCCGCATATGGCCTCTGCGGCCCCTGCTGAGGTGATCGCCCGCCAGCTGCTGGAGAACATTCAGCGCCAGCGCCGTGGACTGCCGCTGAAAAACCTGGTCAATAAGCACGCCGGTTACTGATCCCCAACCATACCGCCGCTGCTACGCTTAATGGGAGATCCACAACCAGAAGGCAGGAACATGAAGATTGATTTAGCGGGGAAAGTCGCACTGGTCACCGCCTCCACGGCGGGGATTGGCTTCGCCATTGCCAAAGGCCTGGCGGAGAGCGGCGCAGAGGTCATCATTAACGGGCGCAGCGAGCAAAGCGTGAACGCCGCGATCGCTCGTCTGCAAAATGAGGTGCCGGGCACGAAGGCGCGCCCCGCCATCGCCGACCTCAGCGACGCCGACGGCGCAGCCCAGCTGCTGCGGGCGGTGACCGGCGTCGATATTCTGGTCAATAACGCCGGGATCTATGGCCCGCAGGATTTCTACGCCACCGACGACGCGACCTGGGACAACTACTGGCAGACCAACGTCATGTCCGGCGTACGCCTGTCGCGGGGGCTGCTCCCGGCGATGGTCAGTAAAGGCTGGGGGCGGGTGGTGTTTATCTCCTCAGAATCGGCGCGCAATATCCCGGCGGACATGATCCATTATGGCGTGACCAAGACCGCGCAGCTGTCGCTGGCCCGCGGCCTGGCGAAATATGTCGCCGGCAGCGGAGTGACCGTTAACAGCGTACTGCCAGGGCCGACGATTTCCGACGGCTTTGCCGAGATGCTGAAAGACGACGTGGCGAAAACCGGCCAGTCGCTGGAGGAACTGGCGAAAGCGTTTGTCATGACCCATCGTCCGAGTTCGGTGATCCAGCGGGCGGCCTCGGTGGAAGAGGTCGCCAATATGGTGGTCTACATCTGCTCGCCGCAGGCATCGGCCACCTCCGGCGCCGCGCTGCGCGTCGACGGCGGCGTGGTGGATGATATTCTCTGAATCGCAGGGGAGACCCTCTCCCCTCTTAGCTCAGCGGTTAACCGCGAATTTTCCACTTCCGTTTGAGAACACTTTTGTCCTGGCTATCCAGCCACTGGTTCACTTTCTCCAGCAGCGCCGGGTTATCTTTATTCATCATATACACTTTGTCGCTGGCAGTGCCGGCAAACGGCGTTTCGTTAGCAACGCAGAACACGCCGGGCTCTTTGCTCTGATAGTAGTCGCCTTCGATCAGGTCAGTCACCATCATATCGGCCGTTTTCTGCCGCAGCGCCTCCAGGTTGTCGACGTTGTTCTGCACGCGAATGATCTGCGCCTGCTTAATATGCTCATCGACAAAGCTCTGGTTTGTGCCGCCAGGGTTGACGACCACCTTCACCTCCGGGCGGTCAATCTTCTCCAGCGAGCCGAGCCGCGGGGCGGCCTGGCAGTTGGCTAAGGCGATTTTACCGTTTGCCACTACCGGGTGGCTGAGGGCGAAGTCCTTCGCCCGCGCCGGAGTCTGCGTCACGCCGCCCATCGCAATATCAAACTTGTCCGCCTGCAGATCGGCGGCGAGCACGGGCCAGCTGGTGTAGACGAAGCTCACCTTCAGCCCCAGCGTGCGCCCGAGATCGCGGGCCATGTCCACGTCATAGCCCTGCAGCTCGCCGGCGGCATTGCGAAACGCCAGCGGGGCATAATCGCCCGGCACGCCCACCTTCAGCTCACCGCTGTGCTCGATGGTTTGCATATCACGCGCCTGGGCGCCGCAGGTCATTATCGCCAGCGTCAGCGCCAGCCCCACCGTCAGTTTCATCTCGCCATCCTTATCGTTATCGGGTTTTCGCGCCGGGGTGATCGGCCGCTTATCAGTCAACACCATCCGCAGCATGTGCCAGGGCATTCATCCTATTTTTAATCATCGGGACATACAACCCGGCGTGGGGCAAAATGATAATTAATCTTCTTTCTCGCTACGAGCTTGCTGGTTGTTTTGACTTTCAGTAAAATGCCCCGCAGCACATTCATATTTTATTGCTGGCCATACGTTTAATATATTATTTCTTATCGCTTGTTTTACCTTCCCCTTATGATTTAATAGTTGAATGTTAAATCACAACCTTCTGATTAATAACTAAAAACACTTCATGCAACAACTTTCGTTAGGATTTTTCTAATGATCCTGCTTATCATCTTATTTACTCCTCCCTCCTCCAGCAGTAATACTTAGTTACAGAAGCAGTGTATAAGGAAATACATTATGATTATTATCATTTCCGCCAATAAATTTTTTATTAACGGCATCCGGTCTCTTGTTAACATGACCATGAGTGCTCAACGTCGGTATAGTCAAACATTGTTTCTGGATAATATTTCTGACGTGAATGAGAAAAGTCTAACCATAGCCAGAACCATTATCGTGGACTATAGCCACCCGGACATTCAACAATTAGCCGCACTGCTCTATCGTAAAAAAAAGATCATTCATGGCGATATCGTTTTTGTCGTTAAAAGTGAGATTCTTGCCGATCCAGTCGAAAACATTATCATAAACTCTATTTCGACGATCGTGCTTGATTATATAGATGTTACCCAACGGCTGCAGAAATATTTACAGAATGCGTCTGATCATCGCTGTATTAAAGTGTTCAGAAAATCAATTAGCTCGCTGGACAGTTGTGTCAATATTAAACTTACGAAACAGGAGGACTCTCTTCTCCCCTACATCATCTCAGGTTTAAATAATAAAAAAATTGCTCAGGCCACCGATCTTAGCAATATGATGATCAGTCACTATCGGAGAAACATCTACCAGAAACTCAATGTCCGCAATATCGCAGGTCTGTATCATTTCCTGCACTCCCTGGAGGGGGGATAAGTACGCTTTATGGCTATCACAACAACAGAGCTAACGGCTTACGCAGCGTCAATGAGTATGCCTGGCTATTAGCTTCCCAGGGTCACAACAGAAGGAATTGGCTATGAAAATGAAATCACTTTGCCTGGCAATGGCACTCGTCGGCTTGACCTCACACTATGCCACTGCGGCGGACGGTACGCTGAATTTTGTCGGTAAAATTGTCAACTCAACTTGCGAACTGGAAGGCGCCAATGCGCAAGGTGTCATTGAGGTTAAGATGGGCTCTGTTCCGCTGTCTAAATTAAAAAATGATACCAATGGTACCGGACCAGAAGTTGGGGTCAATATTAGCGTCAAAAATTGTGAAGAGGGCACGTACTATATTGTGCTCGACGGCGCATCAGCCACCGACGCGCCTATCACTAACGTACTGGCTCTCGATGCGGATCCGGATTCGGCTGAAAAAGTCGGCATTAAGCTAACCGCCCGCGATAATACCCCAGTCACGCTCGATAAACCTTTCGATCCCGACGTCGACCCGAGCATTACGATCGATGCCGATGGCGGCTCCGGTACCTTCAACCTGAAAGCCTATTACTACACCTGGGATAAAACAAACGTCAAAGCTGGCGACGGCAATGCGACCGCCAGGTTTACCATTATGCAGAACTAACTCTTGGCCAGGGACGGCACGACGCGGATAAGGGGTAAGATATGAAAACGCTGCTGGCAGTGATCATAGGCGCTTTGGCTTTTCAGACCCAGGCGGCCATTACCATCGATGCCTCACGGGTCATTTATTCGGGCAAAGATAAATCGGCCAGTCTGAAAATTAACAACCGAAGCAGCAAAAACTATATCGTCCAGACCTGGCTTGATACGGGTCCGGAGACCCCCAGCAGCGGCTTACCCATTGTGGCAACGCCGCCCCTGGTCAAATTACGCCCCGAGCAATCGGCACAACTTCGCTTTATTTACTCAGGAACCGGTCTTCCTGTCGACAGGGAAAGTCTGTTTTGGGTGAATATTCAGGAGGTCCCTCCTGCGCCTGAGGGGAATAACATTCTGCAGTTCGCGATTCGCACCCGATTAAAACTATTTTATCGCCCGCAAGGGATTGCCACATCGTTGACCAAAGCTGTTGAAAATCTGCAGTGGCAGCAAAGCGCTAACACGTTATCTTTTACTAACAACAGTCCACTGCATGTTACTGTTATTAATGCCGAGGTGATCGATAACAAAGGCAAAATCTATCCTCTGAAAAATTTTATGTTGCTGCCGTACAGTCATCACGCTGTCAATATCGCCAGCATGCAGCGCTTGCACAAAATGAAATATATTAATGATTACGGCGCCGTTGTTGATATTCCAATAAAAAAATAAACGTCGCACCTCTTTAGGGAGATAGAGTGATGGACGATATTAAATTACGCTATTTTGCCAGCGCATGGTTAATCTCCGTCACGTTACCGGCAGACAGTGCGGAACGCTACAATGCCCAGTTTGTGAACGGTATCGACCCGCTGGCTTTTAATCAGTTTGTCGCCAGCGATAGCGACGTCATACCGGGCACCTATGACGTTAATATTTACATTAACGATCTGCTAGTGGACAGTCGTCCCGTTCGCTTTTCAGAGGATAGCGCACACGGCGGGTTGGCCCCCTGCCTGAGCGCGGCGGAATATATCCGCTATGGAGTCAAGATTAATGATGACCACCAGCCCTGTTTCGCTCTGTCGCAGACGATCGGCCAGGCAGAGCAACAGCTGGATATCGCTAATCATCGGCTGATCATTCATATCCCTCAGCAATATATTGAGCACTATCCCCGTGACTATGTTTCCCCCATGCGCTTTGATGAAGGTATTAACGCTGCTTTCGTCAACTACAGCTATTCTACCGATGCCAATAATGGCGACAGGGGCAGTCACCAGTATCAATATCTTTCGCTAAACAGCGGGATCAATATTGCATCGTGGCGATTTCGCAATAATGCTTACTGGAATAAGTTCAGCGGGCAGGCGGATAAGTGGCAAAGTATCGCCAGTTGGGCGGAAACGAACATCATTCCCTGGCGCAGCCGGCTTGTCGTCGGCCAGACCAGTACCGACAACAGCGTCTTCGATAGCGTCCAGTTTCGCGGCGTACAGCTTGGCACCGACGCCGAAATGCGCCCCAGCAGCCAGACCGGCTTCGCGCCGGTCATTCGAGGTGTGGCCAACAGCAATGCCCGGGTGGAAGTACGGCAGAACAACTATCTGATTTACAGCGAGAACGTCCCAGCCGGTCCCTTTGAGCTAAATGATATCAGCGCCGTTAACCGCAGCGGTGATTTCTACGTGACCGTCATTGAAGCCGACGGTAGCCAGACGACCTTTACTGTCGCTTACACCACCCTGCCACAGCTGGTGCGGGCAGGCCAATGGAATTATCAGCTGTCGGCGGGGAAGTATCATGACGGCGCTGACGGCTATGCTCCCGCCCTGATGCAAAGTTCGCTCTCTTATGGCCTGAATAATACCTTCACACTATACGGTGGCGCCCTTGCAGCAGAGAACTATCGCGCCGGCGCCTTTGGCATCGGTAGCAATCTGGGGGAGATTGGCGCCCTCTCAGCCGACTATACGCTGGCGGGAACGACGCTGGCGAGTGGCCAGCGCAAGCAGGGAGGGAGCGTGCGTTTTCTGTATGCTAAATCCTTTTTATCGAGCAAGACCGACTTTCAAATCGCGGGCTACCGTTACTCAACCGCAGGTTATTATAGCCTCAGCGATGCGGTTAACGAGCGTCGACGCTGGCACAATGGCCTGTACGAAAATGATTACTGGCCCTCAGACGAAGACGAAAGCTGGCAGGCAAGCGCTCCCCAACACTATTACACGTCCTGGTTTTATAATAAAAAGCATCGCTTTGATATTTCTGCCCGGCAAACTCTCGGTAAGAACAGCGCTTTCTTCCTTAACTTCAGCCAGCAAAATTACTGGAATAGCTCAGGAAGCGATATCTCTCTGCAAGCGGGCTTTAATACCACTATCCATAACGTGAACTATGGTCTGTACTATCAGAATACGCGTAGCCACTTCACGCATGACGACAACAGCATCACATTGCGCGTTTCCATCCCTTTTACTCTGCAAGAAAACCGCCGGATCAATACCGCATTTACCCTCGCCCACAGTAAATCTTCTGGCACTTCCGGGCAGGCTGGGGTAAACGGCGCTCTGCTCGATGATGGTCGCCTGAGCTGGGCCGTCACCAGCGCCTATGACGACACCAGCCATACCACCAACAGCGCCAGCCTGGGTTATCTCGGCCAATACGGTAACCTATATACCGGCTACGCCTACAGCAAAAGCAACCGTCAGGCGAGTCTGAATCTGAGCGGCGGCGTGGTGGCACACCGCGGCGGCGTTACCCTCTCGCAACCGCTGGGATCAACCTTTGCGCTGGTGGAAGCCAAAGACGCTCAGGGGGTAGGGATAGAGAATCAGACCGGCGTGCGCATCGATCCATTCGGCTACGCTGTCGTACCACAAAGCGTTCCCTATCGGGTCAATTCTGTCGCTCTCAACCCTCAGGACTTCGATGCCTTTCTTGATGTCCCTAACGCAGTGGCGGATACCGTGCCTACCCGCGGGGCAATTACCCGGGTGCGCTTTGATACATTCCGGGGATATAGCGTGCTGATCCATACCACCCTCGCCGACGGGAGCTATCCACCATTGGGCGCACAGCTCTATCGCGCCAGTGGGATCAGCAATGGTCTGGTCGGCCCGGGAGGGGAAGTTTATGTCAGCGGCGTCGATTCAGGCGAAAAGCTGCAGATGAAATGGGGCGAAACGCACCAGCAAAGCTGCGAAATCACCCTGCCCGAACTGCGCCAGGAGCCTCAGCAGGCGACGGCCTGGCGTGAATTATCCTTAATCTGCACAGTAACCCCCACGAGGTAATTATGCGCCGACTTAGCGATACGTTATTTCTGACATGGCTTTCCTTTCTGTTCATGCTGAGCGCCTTCCCGGCGCAGGCGCTGACCTGCAAGACCACCTCGTCCACGATCAGCGAAGTCGTGAATATCGAGAACATCATTAAAGTCTCCAGCAGCGAGCTTATTGCCAATAAAAAGATATGGGTCTCCAGTCCTATTACCGCCACCTTCACCTGCGAAGATACTGATAATTTTCCGAACGGTGAAAGCGCTTATTTCTGGCTGGATCCGGAAAATAAAGCCAGCAGCTTGCCCAACTTTATCCAAATAGGCATTACTTACAACGGCGTCGACCATCTGCTACAAAATAAAACATCCGTGGAGATTGGCCCGGCGACGCTGTGTGATAAAAGCGGTAATACCTGCAAGTCCCCGGCCATTGCGCAGACATTCAGCCTGGTTTACCAGGTCTATATCGTCTCGACGGGCCGCAGCGTGACCGGGGATGGTAAAATAGCCGATAACCTTAAATTGTCGCTTTTTCAGGTAGATGGTCAAGGCGGTCTACGTAACGGCACCGCTGGCGCCAACTATAATCTTTTCATTACCGGCCTGAACCGTATCAGCACGATGGCCTGCGTCCCCACGGTATCTATTTCGCCAAGCGAAATTAACTTTGGCGATATTCCTGCCGGTAACGCCCGACCGGGCTACTATGAAAAAACACGCCCATTTACCGTCACCTATGGTCTGGTCAAGCAGGGTAACGGCAGTGAATGCGGGACCGAACCTATGCTGACTACGTTTAGCTCCACCAATACGGTACAGGAGAGCGCCATTATTTTGCCACAGCCGGATAGCGGCTTCGGCATCGTCATCTCGCCAAACGCCAGCATGCTTCCACGTATTGAGATGAATGCTCCGATTCACTTTACGCTGGCAACTGGCGCGACCCTCGCGAGCACCTATACGGCGGGGCTGCTCTGGTTGTCGAGAACGCCGAAGCTGGGTCCTTTTTCCGCGACGGCCAAAATCACCGTGACCTTTGAATAACGCCGCACCGGGTTAGTTATACTCCAGGGCGAAGGTAACCATGCTGTTGGCCGTGCCCGCCCCCACCGTGGCGTCAGTCTGCACATACTGGGCGTTAAAATTGATCGCTTCGGCGGTACCGGCGTTGGCGCCGGTCACCCTTTTCAGGATCGGCAAGTTGCTGGCCTCATTGATCTTAACGCTGGTGCCATCAGAGACCGCCGCGCCGGGGTTATTGCCGTAGGTCAGCTTCACGCCGACGCCGCTGGCGCTGTTGCTGGCCTTGCTCAGGGCCAGGGTATCGCTCTCCACGCTGACGCCGAAAAAGCCGATGCGCACGTCGGTCGGCGACGGGCAGAACACCGGAATCGAAAAGCGCTTCGCCTGGCCGCCGGTGCTCCCTTTGCCGTGAAACTCCGCCCGGTTTACCGTGCCCAGAGTGACCTGGATCGTCGACGTCGCTACCTGACAGCTGCCGCTGCTGCCGATGTCCACGTTCAGGGCGGCCATATCGAGACTGACCGGCGCGCTGGCGACATAGCCGGCGCTCCCGCTGGCCTGCTGCTCAATGGTCATCTCCCCCACCTGCGGCAGCGACGGCGAGTTGGTATGCGTCCCGTCCGCCAGCTGCACCGTCCCGGTTTTATAGAAGGTCACCGCGATCCTGACCGTGGTTTGCTGCTGCGTCATCAGCGCCGGGAGCATTGCACTGTCGCACACCACCACCGACTCGCCGCCCGCGGAGTGGCTGCCGTCGATAGCGCGCATCGGGCCGCCCGCGCACTGAAAGCTGAGCGAGTAACCGATGCCGTCGATGGCGCTGGGGTAGACGTGCTGTCCGTTAATTACCACCGGCGCGCCGCCGGTTTTCAGTTGCTTATAGACGATGCGTTTGGCGCTCGCCGTCGGCAGCTGCAGGTCGCAGGAAAAAGGGATCCCGCTGCCGTTATCCGCCATCGCGCTGGTCATCTGGGTATTGACCGGCAGCGTGGGTAAATATTTGATATTGGGAATATTGACCGTGGTCTGGCCGATATTCGCGCGGCAGGTTTCAGCCCGCACGCCGGGGAGGTAACCACTCAGCGCCAGCAGAAAGAGAACAGGAAGTAGACGAAGAACAGATTTCATAGCCGCCTCAGCGTGTCTGGCACAGTCCGGAGACGGTTTTCACCGTATTCAGACTCTGCTGTGGGTTATCCGGAAGTTGAAAATGCAGCGTGCAGCTCTGCGACTGGTTGTTAACGACCCAGCTCACCGCCAGGGTCCCCTCCTGCGGCACGCCGCTGAGGTACACCTGCCCACCGTCAGCCACCATGCCGCCCGGCGCATTGCCGCTCTCCTCCGCCGTGACCAGCCGCGCGCTGGCGCCAAACGGCAACGGCCCCTGGGCATTGCGCAGGGTAAACAGCACCCGGTTGCCAATGTGGGTCCGGTAGTTGGCCATCACCACCGCGCCGCCGCCGGGGATCACGGTCTGCCCCTCCTGATCGACGTCGGTATCGTCGGCCATCGACTCTGTGTCGAGGGTAATGACATTTTTCCGGTAGGCGGTCAGGGATGGCACCACGGCATAGCCGCGCCAGTCGGTGTGCACATTGTTGCCGTTTTGTACCGCCACCCCAGCGGCCCCCGGCGCGCGGACGATGGCGAAGCTCTCGCCCACCGTCTGGCCGAAGGTGACGCCGTGCGGATGCGCGACCACCGAGCCGGCGCCTCCCCAGGTCAGCTGGTTGCTGGCGGCGTCATGACGATAGCCGAGCTGGGCGTTGCCGAAGCCGCCGTGGTAATCCAGCGCGACGCTGCTGTTGCTGCCTCGCCCCTGGTTGCCATAGCCCTGCTGGACCGAATAGAACAGATTTGGCCGCGTCGGCACCGCGCCATACAGCGAGACCTGCTGCGAGGTATAGCCATTGCTGTCCGAGGTGGTGTTATAGCTTACCGCGCTGTCGGACAGCGGGCCGCCCAGCGGGATGTTGATATTAAATGACCAGGAACGGTCATTTTTTTCCTGATTGCTGGCGCGGGTGTAGTAATAGCCCACGCCCCAGGAGATCCCCTTCCAGGCGCTGTAGAACCCGAGGTGTACCGTCTCATCCCGGCTCTGCCGGTGCCAGTAATCCTGCGACCAGGCGGAGATCGCCAGACTGCCGAGGCCGCCAAGGCTTTGTGTCACCGACAGCTCTTCCCGGCGACGCCGGTTGTCCACCTGCCCCTGCGCGCTTTCCAGCGCGCTGGCTTCGGCAAAATCGTAATAGCCGCTGGAGGAGTAGCGGTAGCTGGCGAGGCTGAATGAGGTCCCCGAGCTGACAAAATCTTTCTGATACTGGGCGCGCAGCGAATGGCCCGCGTAGCGTTTGCCCGACGGCGTGCGGGTGACGGCCTGGGTCACGTCGCCTCCCAGCGACCCGAACTCGCCGAAGCCGCGACCCAGGCCCAGCGCCCAGGACTGATAGTCCTGCGCCAGTTGCGTACCGCCGTAGAGGGTAAATCCCGCCGACAGACCGTAGAACAGGGTTCCCTGGAGGAATTCCGGCGAGCGGACGGTATCCGCCCCCGAATGGTAGCGCCCGGCGCTAAGGCTGAATTTGCCGCGCCCTTCGCGCAGCATAAAAGGAACTGCGGAATAGGGCTGAGTGAAGGTGCGCACGGCGCCATTGCTCTCGGTCACCTTTACCTCCAGATCGCCGCTCTGCGAGGTGGGGTAAAGATCGCTGATGGCAAATGCCCCCGGCGACACGAAGGTCTCGTAGATCACATACCCGTGCTGAGAGACGGTCACTTTGGCATTGCTGTGCGCCACGCCGCGGATAGTGGGGGCAAAGCCGCGCTGGCTGTCCGGGAGCATCTCATCGTCAGACATCAACTGGACGCCGCGAAAGGGGATGCTGTCAAAGACATCGCCAGTGGTATAGGTATCGCCGATCCGCAGCAGACTCTTCAGCGAGCGGACGTCGCGCTGCAGCCAGGTACTCTGTGAATCCCAGTGCCGACGCTGCTGGTCGTACTGCATCGAGGAAACATTGCGCAGCCGCCAGGCGCCCAGGTTCACGCCGCTGCGTAAATTGAGGTAGTTCGAGCGGCTACTCTCCCCGTCATCGGCACTCTTGATCTGCGCACCGGAAAAATAGTAATCAACAAACGCGGCGGGCACGCCATCGTCCCAGCGCGATGGATCGACATAGCCGCGGCTTTGCACATTCATCGCCGCCTGGGGAATACTCAACGTCAGGCGCTGGTTAGCAAAGGTGAACCGACTGCTGGCATCGGGAATAAACTTCTCGATACGAGTGAAGGTCTCTCCTTCATGCAGCGTTTGAAAGACGGGAAAGGCGCTGACGTTGACCCCATAATCCGCCAGCTGAGCGGGCGTCAGCACCGGCTGCAGCTTCCCGCCATCGTCAACAAACGTAATATCGGCCTGGCCCAGCTCCTGGTCGTTAACCACCACGGTGACAGAGTAAGTACCCGGCTGCTGCCCGCCGGGTTTGGCGAAATAGTGCAGGTCGGAGGTTTGCTGCTGCGGATCGGCAAACTCCAGCGCCGCCGGGTCAAAATAGTCGTCGGCCAGCGCCCGGTTCAGCGGGCTGAGACAAAACATCATCGTCGGTACCGTCGCCAGCGCCAGTGCCCGGCTGGCGGCCACTGGCATTGCGGCATATTCCCGCACCTTCGCTGTTGTTGTTCTTTTCATGCTGGCGCCGTCCGGTCATATCATCACAAAGGGAATTACTGCTGGGCGAAATCGCTGATACCGCCGTAGTCGTTAATCGCCCGCCATTTGACGGTGCCGTGCCCGCTCACCGGCCACGTTTTCTGGCCGAAGGGGGCCACCATGCCTGGCTCGTCGATGCTCTGCCCGCCCACCGCGACGGAGTAAAAAGAGACAAAATACGGGGTGGGGTTTGCCACCGTCAGATGACCGCCGGACTGGGTAAACTTCAGTTGCTGCCAGGCTTTTGCCGGGTCGCCCGCCAGGCCATTGGGCCGATAGAAGATTTTGAATTTCGACTTAATATTGACCTGCAGCTTATTCACCTCGCCCTGCGGCGTCGGAGAAATACTTTTGACGTTCAGCCAAAACACCGACTCACGATCGCCGGGTAGCGACGCGCCAATAAAGTTAATACGCAGGACGTTATTCTGCTCCGGATCGAGACGGAACAGCGGTGGGGTCACAATAAAGGGCACCTTGCTCTTGTCATTTTCCGCGTAATTTTCCACCCACGACTGCACCAGATACGGCGTATGGGTATCGGCATTGGTGACTGAAATAGCGGCTTCACGCTTCCCTTCCTGATAAATCACACGGGTTCCACCCATGACAATACCGGCCTGCGCTGCTGTGGAGCACAGCAGAAAGGCCGCAACGGCAATTATTTTCTTCATCATTAATAACCATCAGGTAAAGGTTGAACAGACAATAAAATAAAGCAGCAAATAACAGAGCCAGTAACCACTGAGATAATTAGCAGGAACAACAATACCGTCACGAATATATATCGCGACTGCTTCGCCATTAACGTTTCAACAGACTGCTATGGATCCAGATGCAATGAACTGGCTCTGAATAACGCGCAATAAGATTAGTTATAAATCATATTGAAATTAGCCGTACCGTTGGCATCACCCGCCGCCACGGCCCCGGTAGAGACATAGTCGGCGTAAAACTCGAGGTCAGCAGAGCCGGTGCCGGCAGTGGCGCCCGCGACGACCGGGTGATCTTTGGACACTTTGCCGAGGCTGACCGCCGTGTTCTGGTCGTCTTCATACAGCTTGATCGCCACGCCGGTGGCGCCGCCATTGGTGGCCAGCAGAGTGGTATCAGACTGATCGCGCGCGCCGTCAAACAGCACCGCAACCTTGGCCACGCTGGCCGGGCAATCTTTGACTTTGATATGGAAGGGAGTTTTGGTGGTTTCGGAGCCGGTGCCGGTAAAATAGCTGCTGGCCCATTTGCCCAGATCCACGGTCTGGCCGGTTGAACCGCTGTCGACGTTGCAGGAGCTGTCGGTAATAGAGCCGTTAAAAATCACCTGCCCACCGGTACCCTGAGTGCCTGCGCTGGCGCCTGGGTTAACGGTCATTGTCGATCTTGCGGGTTGCGTATTGCCAGAAATTGCCGCACCAGAAACCAGCGCGCCCATGAGAATTGCCATAATACGAAGTTGGGATTTCATTATTTATCTCATCGTTAACGAATATATCGCACAGTCATCGACAATAGCGCATGGCTATCGCGAAGCTGCTCATCAGTTCCTCCCTGTAAATGTTCATTGCGTTCCTTCCGCAGGATAGTAGGCACACGCTCTCTCACTCTGCTTTATTTCGACAAAGTGTCGCTAATAATAAAAAACAGAAGACAAAGAGTTATTTTGGTGTGCGAAATAAATATATTACCGGTCCCACCAAAAGGCAACCCAACGCAATGTTGCGGATAAGTTAAGAATTATCGGCGTCATAGAATTTATTTTTGAAATGCCTTTTCAATGTTAATTTACATATCTATACAAACGGTAATTAAACACGTTCAAACAACAACAGATCAAAGCCATTAACAAATTTAAAAGTAATCGCCCAAAAAGTCGTCTTGTTTTATCGTGCTTCCGATCGGTAGTAGAGGAAAATTAGGAATTTTCCTGGTATTAATATTCATCATTTCTACATAAATGAAGCGCAAGTGTCCGCCTCAGTGCGCATAATTTCTTGTTGTGGAACTCTTTTTATTTTCAAGTGAAAGATGTTACATCAACAGCGTGAATGTATTGGTCATGCCGCTCAATAAAGTCGACTAAATAGCAGGGTTATTTTGCAGTTAAAAAAAATCCGCAACCCGGACGGATTGCGGATAGAGGATGGGTCAGACGCGCGGGAATGTCCTCAGAACAGACCCAGTGGCGCGGTGCCGTAGCTCACCAGCAGGTTTTTGGTTTGCTGATAGGCATCCAGCGCCATCTTGTGCGTTTCCCGGCCGACGCCGGACTGTTTATAGCCACCGAACGCCGCATGAGCCGGGTAAATATGATAGCAGTTGGTCCATACGCGACCGGCTTTAATCCCGCGGCCCATACGATAGGCGAGGTTGGTATCCCGCGTCCAGACCCCGGCGCCAAGGCCAAACTGGGTCTCATTGGCGATGGTCAGCGCTTCCGCTTCGTTCTTAAAGGTGGTCACCCCGATCACCGGCCCAAAGATCTCCTCCTGGAAGCTGCGCATATCATTGCGGCCTTTAATCAGCGTGGGCTGAATATAAAAACCGTTATCCAGCGCCGGGGCGATGACCGCCCGCTCGCCGCCGGTCAGGATTTGTCCGCCCTCTTCGCGGGCAATCTGAATATAGGAGAGGATCTTATCGAACTGTTGGCGGGAAGCCTGCGCGCCGATCATGGTGTTGGTATCTAACGGATCGCCACGGCGGATCTGCGCCACTTTATCCATCACCCGCGCCATAAAGGGTTCATAGATGGATTCATGGATCAGCGCCCGCGACGGGCAGGTACAGACCTCACCCTGGTTGAAGAAGCCAAGCACCAGCCCCTCCACCGCCTTTTCAATAAACTCTTCTTCGCCGTCCATCACGTCGGCAAAGTAGATGTTGGGCGATTTTCCTCCCAGCTCGACAGTGCACGGGATAATATTCTCCGCCGCACAGGCGAGAATGTGCCGGCCGACCGGCGTGGAGCCGGTAAACGCCAGCTTGGCGATACGCTTGCTGGTGGCCAGCGCCTCGCCCGCCTCTTTGCCGAATCCCTGCACCACGTTAAGCACCCCGGCCGGGAACAGATCGCCGATCAGCTCCAGCAGCAGGGTAATGCTCAGCGGCGTCTGTTCAGCCGGCTTGAGCACCACGCAGTTACCCGCCGCCAGGGCCGGGGCCAGCTTCCACGCGGCCATCAGCAGCGGGAAGTTCCACGGGATAATCTGTCCAACCACCCCCAGCGGTTCATGGAAATGATAGGCCACCGTCGTTTCGTCAATCTCGGCGGTGCTCCCCTCCTGGGCGCGCAGGCAGCCGGCGAAGTAGCGGAAATGGTCCACCGCCAGCGGCAGGTCGGCATTCAGGGTTTCGCGGATCGGTTTCCCGTTGTCCCAGCTCTCCGCGACGGCCAGATACTCAAGGTGCTGTTCAATACGATCGGCGACCTGTAGCAGCAGCCTGGAGCGCTGCTGCACTGACGTTTTACCCCACGCTGGCGCCGCACGGTGAGCGGCATCGAGGGCGAACTCAATGTCTTTGGCGTCCGAGCGGGGAAACTGCGCAATGTTGCTGCCGTCGACCGGGGAGGTATTCATAAAGAATTCACCGCTCAGCGGCTCGACAAATTTACCGTCAATAAAGTTGCCGTAAGCAGATTTAAATGAAACCAGGGCGCCGGGCTGGCCAGGGTGTGCATAACGCATCGCAAATCTCCTTCTGTAGGGTTGAGACGCGGCGGCATATTGATTTTTTAAACTTGCCGCCGAACGCTTCTTACTTTGCAGGGGTTATGCCAGTTTTTTATTGCCAATAATTTATATTATTTATTAATGAGTTAGGATGATTTATTTACCAGACGGGCAAGCGCTGTCGCACAGATGTCCACTTATGTGTCGCAAATCGCAACACCAAATAAACCAAATAGCTACAATATTGCAACACAGCAACATCGACCCTGAGGTGCCCTGTGCCAGGCAATCCCTATCTTCTCGCACCAGAGGTTAACGCTAACCCCCTGCTCAGCGATTCGTGGTCTCGCTGCCAGCGCTATGGTCTGGATCCCGCTACCGAGGATTTTCCCCGTCTGCGCGCCGGGGAACTGGCGGACCGGCTCGCCAGCCACCGCAGCCTGCAGCAGCTGGCGCAGCCGATGGTGGAGGCGCTGTCGCGCCAGGTGGCGGACCTGCAGTCGGTGGTGATCCTCTCCGACCCCAGCGGCCTGGTGTTGCACACCGTCGGCGATACTCAGGCGATGCTGAAGGCTCAGCGCGTCGCGCTGGCCCCCGGTAACCTGTGGAGCGAAAGCGGGCGCGGGACCAATGCCATTGGCACTGCGCTGGTCATTGACGATGGCTGCGAAATCGATGGCCGCCAGCACTTTCTCACCCGCAACCAGAATCTGTACTGTGCGGCGATGCCGCTCCAGCGGCCGGACGGAAGCATTGCCGGCGTGCTGGATATTTCCGGCCCGGCGGATTTTCCCCACCAGCACACCTTCGGCTGGGTGAAGGCGGCGGCAAAGCAGATTGAATATCTGTGGGTGAAACAGAGCCTGCATCCGGAACAGTGGCTGATGAGCCTGCACCAGCAGGTGGACAAGCTCGACAGCGTCGAGGAGCTGCTGCTGGTCTTCTCTGACAACGTCCTCACCGCCGGCAACCGGCTGGCGATGCGCGAGTTCGGCCTGAACGCGGCGCAGTTTGGCCAGCTTACCTTTGCGTCGCTTTTTCCGACGCTGGCGCAAACGGCGGTCAGCGTCCCGCTGCCGCTGACCACCCCGCAGGGCCGCTATCACTATCGCCTGCGGGAGCCCACCCGCCGCCGGGTCGCGGTAAGCGCCCCGCCGGCCATGCATCTCCCCTTCACCAGTCCGCGCGAAGGCGAAAAGCTGCTGCGGCTGCTCAACGCCGGCATTGCGCTCTGCATTGAGGGGGAAACCGGCAGCGGCAAAGAGTATGTTAGCCGCACGCTGCATCAGCACAGCCGCTGGCGCAGCGGCAAATTTGTCGCCATCAACTGCGCGGCCATCCCGGAATCGCTGATCGAATCCGAGCTCTTCGGCTACCAGCCGGGGGCATTTACCGGCGCCAGCAAAAACGGCTATATCGGTAAAATCCGCGAGGCTGAGGGCGGGGTACTGTTTCTTGATGAGATCGGCGATATGCCGCTGGCGCTGCAGACGCGGCTCCTGCGGGTGTTGCAGGAGAAAGAGGTGGCGCCGCTGGGCGCCAGCCGCAGCGTGCCGGTGAACTTCGCCTTGATCTGCGCCACCCACCGCAATCTGACGCAACGGGTCAGCGCCGGCGAATTCCGTGAAGATCTGCTGTGGCGCCTGCGGGAGTACGCCCTGGCGCTGCCCCCGCTGCGCGAGTGGCCGATGCTGGAAACCTTTATCGCCGCGCTGTGGCGCGATCTGGGCGGTGTTTCACGCCGGGTGACGCTTTCAAATGCACTGCTGGTCCACCTCAGCCAGCTGCCGTGGCCGGGAAACGTG
>NZ_PIOG01000129.1:0-24501 GCF_002810545.1 Klebsiella sp. A-Nf5
TTTTATCACCTTCTTTCTGTTGGCGCCCGGCATGGCGCTAGTGTGCGCCGTGCTGTCGCTGGGGCGGCTCGAGTGGTGGTTTGAAGCGCCGTGGATCGGCTGGTCGCTGGCGGCCGCCGTGGTGCTGATCGTCGCCGCTATCGCCTTTGAGCATAACCGCAGCAATCCCCTGCTCAATACCAAATGGCTCTCCAGCGGCAGCATCGTACGCCTCGGCCTGATTATGCTGCTAATCCGCATCGTGCTGGCGGAGCAGAACACCGGGGTCATCGGCTGGTTGCAGTACGTTGGCCTGCAAAACGAACAGATGACTAACCTCGCGTGGTCTATTTTCGCCGGCATTCTGTGCGGGATCATCGCCAGCTGTCTGACGCTCAACCCGCAGAAGCTCTACTGGCCGACCGCCACCGCCCTGGCGCTGATCATGGTAGCCTCGCTGCTCGACAGCCAGTCCAACGCCCTCACCCGTCCGGAACAATTAATGTTCAGCCAGTTTTTACTTGGCTTCGGCAGCGCCTTCTTCCTGGCCCCGGCGATGCTCGCCGGCATTGGCGGCGTGTTTGCCGATCCGCGCAACCTGGTCAGCTTCTCGGTGCTATTCGGCATGAGCCAGAACATCGGCGGCCTGCTGGGGTCGGCGATCCTCGGCACCTTCCAGACCTGGCGGGAAAAATTTCATTCCAGCCAGCTGGCGGACCAGATAACCACTCTGAACCCGCTGATCGTCGAGCGGCTGCAGCAGTACAGCCAGATGTACCAGAGCCAGATCGGCGACAGCACCCTGCTTAACGTTCAGGCCACCACCTTGCTGCAAAACGCCGCGACACTGCAGGCCAATATTCTCGCCTGGAATGACACCTATCTGCTGACGGCGGCGATCTCCGCCGGCACATTAGTGTGGGTTTTCTGGCGCTTAATTCGCTTACGACTGACCGCCCGTATCGCCTTAAAACGCGCCACCGGCAGCAAATAATTATCATCATTTCATCTCTGGAGTCGTTATGAGTCAGCAGGATGCGGCCAAACAACAGGCCAACACCCGGAACAACATTCGCGTGGTCTCCATTTTTTCCGCCGCGGCGATAGGTATCGTCGGCGTACTGGTGATCCTCTACGCCTGGCAACTGCCGCCGTTCACCCGGCATAGCCAGTTTACCGACAACGCCTATGTGCGCGGGCAGACCACCTTTATCAGCCCGCAGGTCAACGGCTACATCACTGCCGTCAACGTCAAAGATTTCGCGATTGTCGAGCCGGGCGAGGTGCTGTTCCAGATAGACGATCGCATCTATAAGCAGCGGGTGCATCAGGCTCAGGCTACGCTGGCGATGAAGGAGGCCGCGCTGCGCAACAACCTGCAGCAGCGCAAAAGCGCCGAGGCGACGATCGCCAAAAATGAAGCCGCGCTGCAAAACGCCCGCGCGCAGAATCTGAAAATCCAGGCTGATTTAAAACGGGTGCAGGAGCTGACTGCCGATGGTTCGCTGTCGATCCGCGAGCGTGATTCGGCGCGCGCCAGCGCGGCGCAAGGGGCTGCGGATATTGAACAGGCGAAAGCGGCGCTGGAGATGTCGCGCCAGGACCGTGAATCGACCATCGTCAATCGCGATTCGCTGGAAGCCGACGTCGCCAGCGCCAAAGCCGCCCTCGAGCTGGCGCAGATTGACCTGCAGAATACGCAGATCATCGCCCCCACCGGCGGCCAGCTGGGTCAGATTTCGGTGCGTCTTGGCGCCTACGTCAGCGCCGGAACCCATCTGACTTCGCTGGTCCCGCCCCAGCACTGGGTGATCGCCAACCTGAAAGAGACCCAGCTGGCCGATGTGCGTCTCGGTCAGCCGGTGACCTTCACCGTCGACGCGCTCAACGGCGAGCGTTTCCACGGCAAGGTGCAGAGCATCTCCCCGGCGACCGGGGTGGAATTCAGCGCCATCTCACCGGACAACGCCACCGGCAACTTCGTCAAGATCGCCCAGCGGATCCCGGTGCGCATTACGGTCAACGACGGGCAGAAGTACAGCGAACACCTGCGTCCCGGTATGTCGGTGCAGGTGACCATTGATACCCGCGCGGAGAAACAGCCATGATCCGCCCGGTCACCCTTGCCCTCGCCCTGGCGCTGGTCGGCTGTCAGTCCGCCGACGTGCAGCAGGCGCAACCGACGCTCACCATCCCTGCCGCCTGGCGGGCCGACGTTGGCCCTGCCAGCCCGGTGGAAGGCGTCTGGTGGCGTAATTTCCATGACAGCACGCTCAATCAGTATGTCGACCGGGCGCTGCGCTATAACAGCGATGTGCTGATCGCCCGGGAGCGGGTGAATGAGTATCAGGCGCGGGCCTATGCCGCCGACAGCAGCCTTTTCCCCTCGCTGGACGCCAGCCTGACCGGCACCCGCGCCCGCGCCCAGTCCGCCGCCACCGGCCTGCCGATCCATAGCACGCTGTACAAAGGCGGCCTGACCGCCAGCTATGACGTCGATATCTGGGGAGCGAACCGCAACGCGGCCAGCGCCGCCGGGGCCAGCCTCGAGGCGCAAAAAGCCGCTGCAGCCGCGGCCAATTTGAGCGTCGCCAGCTCGGTGGCCGTCGGCTACGTGACGCTGTTGTCGCTGGATGAGCAGCTGCGGGTTACCCAGCAGACGCTGAAATCACGGGAAGACGCGTGGCGCCTGGCCAAACGTCAGTTTGAAACCGGGTATACTTCACGCCTTGAGCTGATGCAGGCAGATTCGGAGCTGCGCTCAACGCGAGCGCAGATCCCGCCGCTACAGCACCAGATTGCGCAGCAGGAAAATGCGCTCAGCGTGCTGCTGGGTGATAACCCCGGCGCGGTAAAACGCGGCGAGTTCGCCCAGCTCACTCCGCTGCGTCTGCCGTCGCAACTGCCGTCCACCTTACTCAACCGCCGCCCGGATATCGTACAGGCTCAGCGTCAGCTGGTGGCCGCCGATGCCACGCTGGCCTCGTCGCAGGCGCAGCTGCTCCCCGTCATCAACCTCACCGCCACCGGCAGCCTGCAGGATCGTACACTGCCGGACCTGCTGGACAACCCGCTGCGGCTGTGGAGCGTCGGCGGCAGTATTTTGGCGCCGCTGCTTAACCGCCAGGCGTTAAATGCCCAGGTGGATGTCTCCATGGCCCAGCGCAACCAGGCGCTCTATAGCTACGAGAAAACGGTGCGCGGCGCGTTTAAAGAGGTGAATGACAGCCTTGACGCCATTAGCCGCTACGGTGAACAGCTGACCGAACTGCAGGGGCAGGTAGCGGTGGCGGAGGAAACATTGCGCATTGCGCAGAATCGCTACCGTAACGGCTACTCTTCGTACCTGGATGTGCTTGATGCCCAGCGAACGCTGTTCTCCACCCAGTTGAGCGTGGTGCAGGTGAAGAACAACCTGCTGCTGGCGCAGATCGATCTGTACCGGGCGCTGGGAGGCGGCTGGATGAACGCGTGAATACCCTGTGTGCGCCGGTCCACAACCGTGGAGAGCGCAGAAACCCATTTTCAGACCGGGATAGCGTCGCGCTACCCGGCAACTACCACCAGGGAGTCAATCTATGCAACAACAGTGGTCTGCCGTCGATAATTTCATGATTTCTTCGCTTATTCCTGAAGATGACATACTGAGTCAGGTTCTGGAAAACAACAAACGCGCCGGGCTACCTGAACATGATGTTGCAGCCAATCAGGGGCAATTTCTGGCGCTGTTGGTGCGCATAACGCAGGCGCGGCGGATCCTGGAAATTGGCACACTCGGCGCCTATAGCGCTATCTGGATGGCGCGCGCGCTGCCCGCCGACGGAAAGCTGATGACCCTCGAGGCCGATCCTGGCCATGCCGGGGTGGCGCGCCAGAATATCCGCCTTGCGGGGCTAAACGAGCGCATTGAACTCATTGAAGGACCGGCGCTGAACACACTGGAAAATTTCGCGGATGTGCAGCCGTTCGACCTGATCTTTATTGATGCCGATAAACCTAATAATCCTCGCTATCTGGAGTGGGCGCTGCACTATTCGCGCCCCGGGACGCTGATCGTGGGCGATAACGTGGTGCGCGATGGCGAAGTGATTAACGGGCAAAGCGATGATGCGCGCGTGCAGGGCGTGCGTCGGTTTATCGAAATGATCGGGGATAACCCGCGGCTCACCGCCACCGCGTTGCAGACGGTGGGCATTAAGGGATGGGATGGGTTTACGCTGGCGCTGGTGAATGGGTGAGATCCGGGCGGCCTGATGCCCTCACCCCGGCCCTCTCCCCAAGGGAGAGGGAGAAAACCCGCGCCGGGACGCGTCACCAGCGGCATTCTTCCGCTGACGATCATTGGGGATAATACGTATACTGATAGTGCAGAGACGCTTCGCTTTTTCCGCCGTATCCTTCATGCTCGCCATATTCCCCGGTACAGTTCCCCTCGGGGTCCCAGCCTAAACAGCGCGACTGGTGTTTTGTACGATAAGTGGTGGTTCTTTCCTCGGATAACCACCGCCCTTTTTCATCCCAACGCAGCGTCGTGGTCGAATCCGAGTCGGCAATGCGGCTTAAATGCCCTTCCGCGTAGCGATAATTGACAGCAAGCATGGCCATCATGCCGCCATTGACCGTTTTACGCACCAGGCGGTGGCGGTCGTCATAGTGATAGGTGGTCGTGCTCATGGCTTTGGGCGGTTGCTGCGACACGAGTAGATTCTCTGAACGTACAATGCGCCCGAGATTATCAGTATAAAACTGAGTGCGTATAATCATCTTGCTGATATTTCCCGTCGCGCTCCGGGTCTGTCGGATATATTCCCGCATCCATCCTTTATCATTTCGCCAGTGAACATTATCTCTGACTATCGTGGAGTCATGCGCGGTATTAAAGGTTTTTGCTCGCTCGTAACGTTCCAGCCGACGGCACCGGGCAAAACGAAGGGTGCCAGACTCGTTATTTTGGCTACCGACGATTTGCACGCCCTGCACCTCGCCAGTCAGCGGCGTAAGATAGGTCAAAATAAAAAAATTGGCATCGTTGATCGCCCGCTGTGTTTCATCACAGGAGAAAGCGTCAACGAAGGGTTTACACGCCGTAATAACAAGAATTGCCGACACCAGCATAAATAGTCTGTACATAGCCATCATGGTAAAAATAGACTCCGTGTCCTGTTTATCCGGCAAAGCGAGGCTAAAAATACGCCAATAAAGCAGGTTCCCCAAGCCACCGGGGCGATTTTCAGAATCCGTTAATTTTACGTCCGGGATAACCGGTATGGGCCACATCAGGGGCGGGAAGATTATCGGGTGCGGCGTACTGATGAGTATCAGCCTCAGGATATGCCCCCGCCCGGCAAGCACAGCGCCACCGGGCGGGGGGAAGGAGGGGATTACGGCGTGATCTGCTCCATCGCCTGCAGGACGCGTTTGTCCGAGATAGGATACGGGGTGCCCAGCTGCTGGGCGAAGAAGCTCACCCGCAGTTCCTCGATCATCCAGCGGATCTCCCGAACATCGTCGTCCTCACGGCGGTTCGGCGGCAGCTTATTCAGCCACTGCTGCCATGCCTGCTGCACGCTCTCAATTTTCAGCATTTGTGCGCGATCGCGGTGCGGATCGATAGCCATCTTCTCCAGACGCTTTTCAATCGCCTGCAGATAGCGCAGCGTATCGCCAAGACGGCGGAAACCGTTGCCGGTGACAAAACCGCGATACACCAGACCCGCCATCTGCGCTTTGATATCCGACAGCCCCAGCGCCATGGTCATATCCACGCGGCCTTTCAGCCGTTTGTTGATATTGAACACCGCGGTGAGGATCTGCTCGACCTGTTTAGCGATCTCCACCACCGTGTCGTTGAGCTCGGCTCGCACTTTATCGTGCAATTGACTGAAGCCCTCTTCCGTCCACACCGGACCACCCGCCTCGTCGATAAGCTTATCAACGCCGCAGGAGATGCAATCGTCAATCAGATCCAGCACTTTACCGTACGGGTTAAAATAGAGCCCAAGCTTGGCTTTGTTCGGCAGTTTTTCGTGCAGATACTTAATTGGCGACGGGATGTTGAGCAGCAGCAGGCGACGCAGACCGCGCCACATGGCCTGCTGCTGTTCCTGTGGATTATCAAACAGCTTGATAGCCACGCTGTCGCGCTCGTCCACCAGCGCCGGCCAGGCTTTCACCTTATAGTTGCCGCGTTTCTGTTCGTAACTTTCCGCCAGCGTACCAAAGCTCCAGATATGCAGCCCGCTCTGCTCGATGCCGTCATCGGCCACCGCCGACAGCGTCTCCTGAACTTTGCCCTTCAGCGCGTCTTTCAATGCCTGCAGCGAGCGCCCTTCCTGCAGCTTCTTGTTTTTGTCATCCACCACCCGGAAGGTGATTTTCAGGTGATCGGGCACCTGATCCCACTGCCAGGCCTCGCGGTCGATGGTCACGCCGGTCATCTTACGCAACTCCCGCTCCAGCGAATCGAGCAGCGGCAGCTCAAGCGGCGTCGCCCGGCCGAGAAACGCTTCCGCATAGTTAGGGGCCGGGACGAAATTGCGCCGCACCGGCTTCGGCAGCGATTTTATCAGCGCGATAATCAGCTCGCGACGCAGGCCGGGGATCTGCCATTCAAACCCGGCCTCCTCCACCTGATTCAGCAGCGGCAGCGGAATATGCACCGTCACGCCATCGGCATCGGCGCCCGGTTCAAACTGGTAGCTAAGCCGCAGCTTGAGGTTGCCCTGATGCCAGAAGTTCGGGTAGTCCAGCTTGCTGACCTGCTCCGCCCCCTCTTTAATCAGCATGCTCTTTTCAAAATTGAGCAAGTCTGGCGTTTCGCGGCTGGCCTGCTTCCACCAGGCATCAAAATGACGGGCGGAGATGACGTCGTGGCTAATGCGCTGGTCGTAGAACTCGAACAGGGTTTCGTCATCCACCAGAATGTCGCGGCGGCGCGATTTATGCTCCAGCTCTTCGATTTCCGCCCGCAGCTTCAGGTTTTCCCGGAAGAAGGCATGCCGCGTCTGCCAGTCGCCCTCCACCAGCGCGTGGCGGATAAACAGTTCGCGGCACAGCGTCGGGTCGATCTGGCTGTAGTTGACCTTGCGCGCGCCAACGATCGGCAGGCCGTAGACGGTGACCTTCTCCGTCGCCATCACCGCGCCCTGCGCCCGCTCCCAGTGCGGTTCGCTGTACGAGCGCTTGATCAGGTGCTGCGCTACCGGCTCCACCCACTCCGGCTCAATGCGGGCGGCGATGCGCCCCCACAGTCGGCTGGTTTCTACCAGCTCGGCCACCATCGTCCACTTCGGCGGCTTTTTAAACAAGCCGGAACCCGGGAAGATGGAGAAGCGGGCGTTGCGCGCGCCGGTAAACTCCTGCTTATCGGCATCCTTCATGCCGATGTGCGACAGCAAACCGGTCAGCAACGCGGTATGGATCTCGCGATATTCCGCCGGCTCGCTGTTGATCGGCAGGCCGAGCTCTTTTACCTCCTGGCGCAGCTGGGTGTAGATGTCCTGCCACTCGCGCACGCGCAGATAGTTAAGAAAATCGACCCGGCACTGGCGGCGGAACTGATTCGACGACAGCGCCTTCTGCTGCTCGCCAAGGTAGTTCCACAGATTGACGAAGGCGAGGAAATCGGACTCTTTATCATGGAAGCGGCGGTGTTTTTCATCCGACGCTTGCTGCTTATCCATCGGCCGCTCGCGCGGGTCCTGAATCGACAGCGCGGAGGTGATGATCATCGCTTCCCGCACGCAGCCGTGCTTCTGCGCCTCCAGCACCATGCGCGCCAGACGCGGATCCACCGGCAGCTGGCTGAGCTGGCGGCCCATCGGCGTTAGCTTATAGGCGGTGGCCTGCTCATCGGTGGTGATGGCGCCCAGCTCTTCCAGCAGGCGCACGCCGTCCTGGATATTGCGCTTATCCGGCGCTTCGACAAACGGGAAGGCGGCGATATCGCCTAAGCCCAGGGCGGTCATATGCAGGATGACCGACGCCAGGTTGGTACGCAGAATTTCCGGGTCAGTAAACTCCGGGCGCGACAGGAAATCGTCTTCCGAATAAAGACGAATACAGATCCCTTCCGAAACGCGGCCGCAGCGGCCCTTACGCTGGTTGGCGGACGCCTGGGAAACCGGCTCGATCGGCAGGCGCTGCACCTTGGTGCGGTAGCTGTAACGGCTGATACGCGCAGTACCGGGATCGATAACGTATTTAATGCCCGGCACGGTCAGCGAAGTTTCCGCCACGTTGGTCGCCAGCACGATGCGTCGTCCGCTGTGCGGCTGGAAGACGCGGTTCTGCTCGCTGTTGGACAGGCGGGCATACAGCGGCAGCACTTCAGTATGGCGCAGATCCAGCTTATTCAGCGCATCAGCGGTATCGCGAATTTCCCGCTCACCGCTCATAAAGATCAGAATATCGCCGGGCCCTTCGCGCCCCAGTTCGTCAACCGCATCAAAAATCGCCTGTAATTGATCGCGCTCGGTGTCGTCCGCCTCTTCCACTATCGGCCGGTAGCGGACTTCCACCGGGTAAGTCCGCCCGGAGACTTCGATAATGGGCGCATGATTGAAATGCTTTGAGAAACGTTCCGGGTCGATGGTCGCCGAGGTAATGATGATTTTCAGGTCCGGGCGGCGCGGCAGGAGCTCTTTCAGATAGCCGAGCAGAAAATCAATGTTCAGACTGCGCTCGTGCGCTTCATCGATAATGATGGTGTCGTACTGCATCAGCAGGCGATCCTGCTGGATCTCCGCCAGCAGAATACCGTCGGTCATCAGCTTGACCATGGTGTTGTCGCTGACGTGATCGCTAAAGCGGACTTTATAGCCGATGCAACCGCCCGGCTCCGTTTGCAGCTCCTCGGCGATACGGTTGGCGACGGTTCGCGCGGCCAGACGACGCGGCTGGGTATGACCGATGAGTCCTTTCAGCCCGCGCCCCAACTCCATGCAGATTTTGGGCAACTGGGTGGTTTTGCCCGAACCGGTCTCCCCGGCGACAATCACCACCTGGTGGTCGCGCACCGCCTCGAGAATCTCTTGTTTTTTCTGGCTAACCGGCAGGTTTTCCGGATAGGTGATGGCCGGACGCGCCGCTTCGCGCAGCAGGACTTTACCGGCTGCCTGGCTTATCTCCTGCGCCATCTCCTGCAGAATGGCCTGTTGCGATTCAGGATTTTTAACCTTCTTCACACCGTGCAGACGGCGGGCAAAGCGCGTTTTATCGCGCAGCATCAGGCCGTCGAGCTGTTGATAAAGCTGGGGGAAGGTGATTTTTTGTTGTTCTGTCATAGCGTTATCGGGCAGAGCTCTGCCGGGAAAATCTCTTTTGAAGTATTGCCTTAGAGTACCACATCTGTGTCATTCGCGCCTTGTTCAAAAAATCTGAATATAGGATTCGATATATTGCGCTATCTCTGTGGCGCGATTGTGAATACAGTGTCAACAAGCACCAGGGCATTGACCCGTCAATCACATTAAAAAAGGAAACACCCATGAGCAAAGTATTAGTTCTGAAATCCAGTATTCTGGCAGGGTACTCACAATCTGGTCAGCTTTCCGACTATTTTGTTGAACAATGGCAGGAAAAACACCCGGGCGACGAGATCACCGTGCGTGACCTGGCCGCTAATCCGATCCCGGTCCTGGATGGTGAACTGGTCGGCGCCCTGCGTCCGAGCGACACCCCGCTGACCCCGCGTCAGCAGGAAGCGCTGTCCCTTTCCGACGAGCTGATCGCCGAACTGAAAGCGAACGATGTGATTGTTATCGCTGCCCCGATGTACAACTTCAACATCCCGACGCAGCTGAAAAACTATTTTGACCTGGTGGCTCGCGCCGGCGTCACCTTCCGCTACACCGAGAAAGGGCCGGAAGGTCTGGTGACCGGTAAACGTGCGATCGTCGTCACCAGCCGCGGCGGTATCCATAAAGATACCCCGACCGATCTGGTCACCCCGTACCTGTCCACCTTCCTCGGTTTCATCGGCATCACCGACGTGAACTTCGTGTTCGCCGAGGGTATCGCTTACGGCCCGGAAGTGGCGGCCAAAGCGCAGTCCGACGCGAAAGCGGCCATCGACAGCGTGGTTGCAGCCTAAGATTTCCACTCCCGCCGCCCGGTGGGAGTGTTTTTTTCCCCCCGCCCGTTTCCCCTTTTACGAGCCGCCTCGTAAATTCACGCATCATTCCAACGCTTTAAGCATCCAGTCTGTACCATGGCTGTCGCCGCACGAATCTGGCTCACTGCCGGTGGCTGACGGCAACCGTTGTCATGGTCAAAAACAGGAGTGCGTACTATGTACACTCAATGGTGTACATGGTACCTTAGCAAGGCGCGTTTTCGTGTGTCATGCCATTGAATTTATCGAAACGTCGCTATTTACCCGCCAAATAAAACAGCTGGCTAGCGATGAAGATCTGAGGGCACTGCAGAGGCAACTCATAGGCAACCCGGATTTTGGCGATCTTATCCAGGATACCGGCGGGTTACGGAAAATAAGAATGGCGACAGGCTCACAGGGAAAAAGCGGCGGCGTGCGGGTGATTTATTTTCTGGCAACCCGCGAGATTATCTATCTCGTCTTAGCCTACCCGAAGCACACCAAAGAGAGCCTGAGCGCAGCGGAAAAACACGAACTCAGGAAACTGACCCGGCGACTAAAAAATGAGGCTTGAAATGGGTTACTTTGACGAGCTTAAAGCGTCTCTGGAAGAGGCTGTTGAGATCAAAGACGGCAACAAGGCCCCAGCCCGGGCGACGCGCTATGAAGTGGCTGATGTGAAAGCCATCCGCGCGCAGCTTAATGTTTCGCAGGCGGAAATGGCAAAAGCACTGGGTACCAGCGTGGATACCATCAAAAGCTGGGAGTCCAGGCGGCGCAACCCGACAGGCCTGGCAGCAAAAGTACTGGCGGTTATCCAGGCCAACCCAGCGTTCTTTCGCGAACTGGCTGAGCACTAATCCACTCAACCTCTCCGGGTTGCCCTGGGAAGTTAGCGCTGCGTTTTTGGCCGCAGGTTTTCATCAAACTCCAGTCGCTTACGCCCTGCTTCCACTTCCCGCAACGGTTCAACCTGATGCAGCGACTGCTTACAGCGTTCCACCAGCACCTGGTATTCACGGGTACCCTGTTTTTTCCACTCCAGCTCCTGTTCGCTCAGCGTACGAATCGCTTTTGCCGGGCTGCCGATAATTAAATGATTCGCGGGCATCTCGGCGTTGGCTTTGACAAAGGCCGAAGCGCCGACAATGCTGTTTTCGCCAATGACCGCCCCGTCGATAATCACCGCGCTCATCCCCACCAGCGCGTTGCGGCCAATCACGCAGCCGTGCAGAATAGCGCCGTGACCGATGTGGCCATCCTCTTCCACCACCGTATCCTGGCCGGGGAAACCGTGCATGACGCAGTTGTCCTGAATATTGGCGCCGTCTTTGACCACAATGCGGCCAAAATCGCCGCGCAGGCTGGCGTTGGGCCCAACATACACCCCTTTACCGAGGATCACGTCGCCAATCAGCACGGCGGTTGGGTGGACGTAGCTCTCCTCCGGCACCACTGGCGTCAGTCCATCAATCTGAT
Organism: Klebsiella sp. A-Nf5; assembly: GCF_002810545.1. NCBI lineage: Bacteria > Pseudomonadati > Pseudomonadota > Gammaproteobacteria > Enterobacterales > Enterobacteriaceae > Klebsiella > Klebsiella sp. A-Nf5. The sequence continues at coordinate 11,555 of NZ_PIOG01000129.1, forward strand.
AAATCGGCATGCAACCTCCTTATGCGCCCAGCAAACCGCCAAAGCGCTGATAATAGAGCGGGCCCGGCGCGGGAAGCTCGCCCACCGAGCTTTCCCCTTTCTCGCTGACGAACGCCAGCGCGCCGGGATTCACGCGTTGATAAATATTGATACACAGCTGGCGGGCGGTTTGCCCCGCCCAGTGCGCCGGCAGCAGCTCTTCCGGCAGCAGCGGATCTTTGAGCACCACCCGGCGATAAAAATGGATCAGCAGCAGCTGGATCTGGAAACAGCGCGCCGGCGTCAGCTCGGCCGGGTCGCAGTCGCGCAGCAGCGGCAGTAACGGTCGGAATAGCGAGATGAACGATTCATACATCTCGTTTTGTTCGGTGAGATGCCAGCACTCCTCCACCCGGCTGCGCAGCGCCGCACGGGAGAGCGCCAGCGGCGAATGGGCTTCAAAACAGATGACGTTTTCGGCGACGCCCGCTTCATGGAGCAGCGACTGGACATCGGCCAGCTTTTGCGACGGCGAGGCCAACAGGTTGGGCGCCAGTGCGCCAAACCCCTGCCACAGTAGCTGCTTTTTGACGTCGGCCAGCACATTTTTCTCCAGGCCTTCCGAGAGCAGCAGCAGCCAGGTGCCGTCCCATTCCGGCGCGTTCGCGCGATAAATTTTATGTTCCGCGCGCCGGGTCAGGCGCAGGCCTTTATCGCTCAGGCGATAGAAGCTACGCCGGCCGATACGCACGACATCGAGCCACTCTTCTTTATTGAGGCGAAACAGCGCAGTGCGGACAAAGCGCTCGCCAAATCCTAATCCTTCCAGCAGCGCCGCGACGCTACCCAGCCACACTTCCCCACCGCGTTGTAACAGGGCATCGCCATACAGCGAGGCAATTAATGACGTGCCGCTGATCGGCGTCGCCGTCACCGCTTGTTGAATAAAGACGTCGAGTTTACTCATCTGATTCATTCTGTTGTTATATTTTTCCTTTATGAATCATAGCACAGGAAAATCCCGGCTTATGGCGTAAAGGCCTCAGCCGGGTTACCGGGGAGAGAATTAACCGCTGACCACCGCTTTACGCAGGTCGAATACCCGACAGGCTTTCCCTTCAGAGCGGGGAATGCTGCCGCAGTTGACGATAGTAATATCGGTAGAGATCCCGACCATCGACTTAATGCGATGGCGCAGCTGATGGCAAATCTGGCAGCGTTGTTCATGACTTAACGCCAGCCCGCTCTCTTTCAGCTCAACGCGTACCGCCAGCGAATCAAGATGACCGCGGCGATTGACCTCTAACTGATAGTGCGGCGCCAGGTGTTCAAACTTGAGGATCTCCTCTTCCAGCTGCGAGGGGAAGACGTTAACCCCGCGGATAATCAGCATATCGTCGCTGCGTCCACTGATGCGATCCATGCGGCGCATGGTCCGCGCGGTGCCCGGCAGCAGGCGCGTCAGATCGCGGGTACGATAGCGGATCACCGGCAGCGCTTCTTTGGTCAACGTGGTAAACAGCAGTTCGCCATGCTCGCCATCTTCCAGCGGCGTACCGTCGTCCGGGTTGACGATTTCCGGGAAGAAGTGGTCTTCCCAGATGGTCGGGCCGTCAACGGTTTCCAGGCACTCCATTGCCACCCCTGGCCCCATCACCTCTGACAAACCGTAAATATCCAGCGCGGTGATCCCCAGACGACGCTCGATCTCCGCGCGCATCGCCAGCGTCCACGGCTCGGCGCCAAACACGCCGACTCGCAATGAACAACCGCGCGCATCGCCGCCCATCTGGCGCTCCAGCTCTTCAATCAGATTCAGACAGTAGGACGGCGTCACCATGATCATATCCGGCTGGAAGTCGCGGATCAGTTGCGCCTGTTTTTCGGTCTGTCCGCCAGACATCGGGATCACCGTCGCGCCTAAACGCTCCGCGCCGTAGTGCGCGCCAAGGCCGCCGGTAAACAGGCCGTAGCCGTAGGCGACGTGAATTTTATCTTTTGCTGAACCACCGGCCGCGCGCAGCGAACGGGCGACAATATTGGCCCAGTTATCAATATCGTTTTGCGTATAACCCACCACCGTCGGTTTGCCGGTGGTGCCGGAAGAGGCGTGAATGCGCACCACCTGCTCCATCGGCACCGCGAAGGTATCGAAGGGATAGTTGTCGCGCAGATCCTGTTTGGTGGTACAGGGGAATTTTTTCAGGTCGTTTAATTCCCGGAAGTCGTCAGGGTGCACGCCGGCGGCGTCGAATTTGCGGCGATACATCGGCACATTGTCATACGCATGCTTCAGCGTCCATTTCAGGCGCTGGGTTTGCAGGGCCTGCAGTTCGTCACGCGATGCGGTTTCAATCGGATCTAATTTTGTAGTAGTTATCATTGTAGGGTACTCGCAGGTAAATTAGCTCACACTCGCTCGAGGATCATGGCAATGCCCTGACCCACGCCAATACACATCGTACACAGCGCATAGCGCCCGCCCCGGCGTTGCAGCTCAAGACTGGCGCTCAGCGCTAACCGCGCGCCGCTCATGCCCAGCGGATGGCCTAACGCGATGGCGCCGCCGTTGGGATTCACGTGCGCCGCATCATCCGGCACGCCAAGCTGTCTGAGCACCCCCAGCGCCTGGGCGGCGAAGGCCTCATTCAGCTCAATCAGATCCATATCGTTAATATTGAGTCCGGCTCGCTCCAGCACTTTACGCACCGCCGGCACCGGCCCCAGTCCCATCAGGCGCGGTTCAACACCCGCCGTCGCCATCGCCACGATACGCGCCCGCGGCGTGAGCCCCTGGATAGCGGCCTGCTGTTCGCTGGCGATAATCAGCGCCGCGGCGCCATCGTTAACGCCGGAAGCATTGCCTGCGGTAATGACGCCGCCCTGGCGAAACGGCGCTTTCAGTTTCGCCAGCTGCTCAAGCGTGGTTTCCGGGCGGGGATGCTCGTCCTCGCGCACATCGCTAACCGCCCCTTTCTTGCCGATGATCTGCACCGGCACGATCTCCTGCGCCAGAATGCCGTCGCGCTGGGCCTGCGCCGTACGCTGCTGGCTGCGCCAGGCGAAAGCGTCCTGATCGATCCGGCTGATATTTAACAATTCAGCTACATTCTCGGCCGTTTCCGGCATGCTGTCAGTTCCGAAGTGTTGCGCCATGAGCGGGTTCACAAAACGCCAGCCAATCGTGGTATCAAAGAGTTCCGCCTGACGCTGATACGGCGCGCTGGCTTTTCCCATCACGAACGGCGCGCGCGACATCGATTCCACGCCGCCGGCAATCAGCAGATCGGCATCGCCAGCTTTGATCGCCCTGGCGGCAAAGCCGATCGCATCCAGACCCGATCCGCACAAGCGGTTAATGGTGGTGCCCGGTACGCTATGCGGGTAACCGGCCAACAGCGTCGCCATGTGCGCTACGTTGCGGTTATCTTCACCGGCCTGATTCGCACAGCCGAAAATCACATCATCAATCGCTGCCGGGTCGAGCCCGGGGTTACGGCTCAGCAGCTCACGCAGCGGGATCGCCGCCAGGTCGTCGGCGCGGACGCCGGCCAGCGCGCCGCCGTAGCGGCCAATCGGCGTGCGGATCCCGTCACAAATAAAGGCGTCGCGCATTACACGTCTCCTGTGATTGTGCCGCCGATGCGGTGCGATTTGCCGCGGAACAGGGCCACAATTTTTTGCTGTTGATTAACAATTTCAATGTCGTAGACACCGGTCAGCTTGCCCTGCTGTTTGACTCTGGCGGTGGCGACCAGCCGGTCGCCGGCAAACGCCGGGCGAAGAAAATCAATGCTTGCCGCCGAGGCCACCGCCGCCAGCCCCTGGCTGTTACAGGCGTAGGCAAAAGCGGTATCGGCAAGCGTAAATAGCTGGCCGCCGTGACAGGTCTGATGGCCGTTAAGCATGTCCGCCGAGACGGTCATGCTCATCTGCGCAAAACCGTCGTCCATTTCGATAAGTTCGATCCCCATCTTTCTGGCGCAGGTATCTTTTTCGTACATCACGCGCGCGTTGCGCCACGGATCATTGCTCATAGTGCTTCTCCATCAGCGCCTTCTGGCGCAACAGGGAACTGGGGCGATAGCGCTCCTCGCCGTAATGATGTTGCAGGTTCTCCAGCAGACGCAGCACCCGCCGCCAGCCGAGGCGTTCTCCCCACGCCAGCGGGCCGTACGGATAGTTGACGCCAAGGCGCATCGCGGTATCGATATCCTGCGGGCTGGCGACGCCTTTTTGCACCGCATCCAGCGCTTCGTTAATCAGCATCGCCACCGTGCGCCATACCAGCAGGCCGGGATAATCGGCAATACGCAGTACTTTCTTGCCCTGCTGCTGGAAGTAGTGCACCGCTTTGTCCGTCGCCGCCGGCGCGTTGGTCGCCGCTGCGGCCAGCACCACCGTATCGCTGGCGCACAGGTCATACACCACCACCGGGCGGTGGTGCTTCACACTCAGCGCCAGCGCCGTCTCGCCTTCGGTCTCCAGCAACAAGAGATCATCTAATTCAGTGACGTTGTCACTTACAACTGTAATGGATTGAGCGCCAGTAGATACGGGCGGCAACGCCGCGTCCGGCTGCGTCTCCGTAGGCCAGTGATAAACGCCGTGACCGCTCTTTTTACCCAGCCGCCCGGCCAGCGCCAGCTCTTGCTGCAGGAGCGATGGCAGGTAGCGGCGGTCCTGCCAGAAGGCGTTAAATACCGAGCAGGTCACGGCGAAGTTGACGTCCTGACCAATCAGGTCCGTCAGCGCTAACGGCCCCATCGGAAAACCACCGCCGTCACGCAAAGCGGCATCAATAACCTCAGGGGCGGCAACCTGCTCTTCCAGCGCGCGCCAGGCCTCAGCGTAGAATGGACGCGCTACGCGGTTAACAATAAAACCGGGCGTTGAGCGGCAGCGTACCGGCTGTTTCCCCCAACCGCTTACGCACTGGCACAGCTGCTCTACCACCTCCGCAGACGTCTCCAGGCCGCTCACCACCTCGACCAGCTTCATCACCGGCGCCGGATTAAAAAAGTGTAACCCGGCCACCCGCTCCGGGTTTTTGACCCCGGCGGCGATGGCGGTAATCGAAATCGACGAGGTATTGCTGGTCAACAACGTTGACGGCGCGCAGATCGCCGCCAGCTGCGCGAACAGCGCCGTTTTGACCTCCAGCCGTTCAGAGGCCGCTTCGATCACTAAATCCGCGTCGGCAAGCGCGGCTAAATCGTGGGCCGGATGCAGGCGCGCCAGCAACGCGTCGGCCTGCTCTGACGCCAGTTTGCCGCGCTCGACCCGTGAGGCGAGACGCCTGGCAATGCCGTCGATCGCCCGGGCAATCGCGGTTTGATTAATATCGAAAATACGCACCGGATGTCCGGCGGCGGCGGCCACTTCGGCAATACCAGCGCCCATGGTGCCGCTGCCGATCACTGCCACGTTGGCTAAGGATGTTGTCATGGCCTATTTCCCGCTGAACTGTGGTGGCCGTTTGGCCAGAAACGCGCTGACCCCTTCGCGGTAATCATCGCTGCGCCCGGCCAGACGTTGATAATCGCGCTCCAGGTCCAGCTGCGCGTCGAGACTGTTGGTTTCAGCAGCCAGCAGCGCCTTTTTAATCAGCCCAAGACCAAACGTCGGTTGCGCCGCCAGATGGCGCGCCAGCTGCAGACTGGTATCCGCCAGTTCTGAATCGTCCACCAGCTGCCAGATCATTCCCCACTGCGCGGCTTGTTCCGCGCTGAGGCTATCGCCCAGCAGCGCCAGCCCCATCGCGCGCGCGCGGCCGGCCACCCGCGGCAGGAACCAGCTACCGCCGCAGTCCGGCACCAGGCCGAGCTTACTGAACGCCATCACAAATTTGGCCGAACGCGCGGCCAGCACGATATCGCAGCCCAGCGCCAGGGTAGCGCCTGCGCCGGCGGCCACGCCGTTAACCGCGCAGATGACCGGTTTCGGCAGCGCCGCCAGACGGCGTACCAGCGGGTTGTAAAAGCGTTCTACCGACAGACCAAGATCCGGCGGCGGGCCGCTGGGGTCGACATTGCGGTCGTTCAAATCCTGGCCGGCGCAGAAGCCGCGTCCGGCGCCGGTGATCAGCAAGCAGCGTACGCCGTCGTCGCGCTCGGCCTGCTTCAGACAGTCCGCCAGCTGTTGATGCATCAGGTCGTTAAAACTGTTGAGGCGGTCCGGGCGATTGAGGGTAATGGTCATAACGCCCTGTTCCACTGCGCTGAGAATGAAAGCTTCCACGATTAGCGTCCTTTAAAGTCCGGTGTACGTTTTTGTAAGAAGGCGTCGATGCCTTCGCGGCGGTCCTCGGTGGCGCTCAGCAGGCTAAACAACTGACGCTCCTGTTGCAGACCGGCCTGCAAACTGACTTCCTGCGACAGGCGCAGCGACTGTTTTGCCGCCCGTAGCGCTAACGGCGAATGGCGGGCGATGGTGGTTGCCAGTTTCAGGGCGTACTCATCGGTTAACGCCGCCGGATGGATATCGCTGACCAGCCCGGCCTGCAGGGCCTGGCGGGCGTCAATACTCTCGCCGCTCAGCACCATCCGGCTGGCCAGCGCCTTGCCAACGCTGCGGATCAGCCGCTGGGTGCCGCCCGCGCCCGGCATAATGCCGAGGGTAATTTCCGGCAGGCCAAAGCGGGCGTTGTCGCCGGCGACAATCAGGTCGCACAGCAGGGCCAGCTCGCAGCCGGCGCCAAGCGCGTAGCCGTTGACCGAAGCGATGAGCGGTTTAGTGAAAGCATCAATTCGTGCCCACAACCGTGGGCGAATATCGTCAAGGGTGGCTGGCAGATCTTTCTCCGCCATCTCATTGAGGTCGGCCCCGGCGGCGAAAAAACGCGGGTTGCCGCTGATAACGCAGACGCCGACGCTGTCATCAACTGCCGCAACCTCCAGCGCCTCGGCAATCTGGGTCAATAAGGCATTGTTCAGCGCGTTGCGGGCCTGCGGACGGTTTAGTGTCAGCTGTAGCACCCGGCCATGACGGTGGATCAGCAGGTCACTCATGCCATCCCCCGCGCGTCAAAGTCGACCACCACGTCGCCGCTGGTTGGCAGCGACTGGCAGCTCAGGACATATCCCGCCGCCAGCTCATCCGCTTCCAGGCTGTAATTGGCGGCCATCGCCACTTCACCGCGCAGCACTTTGCATTTACAGGTGGCGCATACCCCGCCCTTACAGGCGAACGGCAGATCCGCGCCCTGACGCAACGCGGCATCCAGAATGCTGTCGTCTTCGGCGCTGAGGGCGATCAGCCTATCGCGCCCGTCCTGGCGGATGGTCACCGTGCGCCCTTCCGCCTGCACGCCAGCGGCGCGCTTCACATTGCCGCCTGGTGTATTAAAGCGTTCGAGATGAATCGATTTCTCCGCTACGCCAAGTTCACGTAACGCCGCTTCCGCCTCGTCCATCATCACCGCCGGACCGCAGATAAAGGCCTCGTCGAAACGGCTAAAATCCAGCAGATGGTCAGCGAGCTGGCGCAGTTTGTCGCCGTCAATGCGCCCCTGTAGCAGATCGCTGTCCATCGATTCCTGGCTAAACAGGTGTATCACCTGCAGGCGCTGCGGATAGCGGTCTTTTAAATCGGCCAGCGCCTGGCGGAACATCATGCTATGGCTGCTGCGGTTGCCGTAGATCAGCGTGAAGCGGCTTTGCGGCTCGGTCGCCAGCGTCGCGCTAATGATCGCCATCATCGGCGTGATCCCGGAGCCGGCGGCAATCGCCAGATACTCACCCTGCCGTTCAGCCTGCGGTTGATAACCGAAATGCCCCTGCGGCACCATCACGTCCAGCTCCATACCCTGCTGGATATCGTGCTGGGCGTAGCGCGAGAAGCGCCCGCCGTCGATAGCTTTGACCGCGACGCTAATTTCGCCGGGCGTGCGGCTGCGACAAATGGAGTAACAGCGGCGCAGTTCTTCGCCGCCCAGACGGGCTTTTAGCGTCAGATGCTGGCCCGGACGAAAGCAGTATTCCGCCTGCAGGGCTTGCGGGATCGCAAAAGTGATGGTCACCGCATCGCGGGTTTCCGGCTCGACTCTCACCACCTTAAGCGAATGGAACGTCGTCATGGCAACCTCAAATACATTTAAAGTAATCAAAAGGTTCGCGGCAGTTGTCGCAGCGATAGAGCGCTTTGCAGGCCGTGGAACCGAATTCGCTTATCAGCGAGGTATGGGTGCTGCCGCAGCGCGGACAGCTCACCTCGGTGGGCATGTCCGCATGGCAGGCATGCCCCTGGGGCGGGCTGATGCCGTACTGGCGCAGGCGCTCGCGGGCCTCCTGGCTCATCCAGTCGGTGGTCCACGGCGGATCCAGCTGCAGGACGATATGTACCGGCACAAAGCCATGTTCGCTCATCACGGCGCGGATCTCGCCCAGCAGATGCTCCGTTGCCGGACAGCCCGAATAGGTCGGGGTAAAGCCAATCACCCAACCGTCGCCGTGGCGCGCGACGCTGCGCACCATACCGAGGTCGGTGATGGTGAGTACCGGCACTTCCGGATCCGGGATCGCGCTTAATAATCCCCAGATGGTACGAACCTCTGCTGGAGCGATATCGGCAAGACGTTGCATAGTCACCTCACTTACCACTGCAGTCCGGGATGCGAACGCTGCAGATATTGCATCTCCGCCAGCAGCGGGCCGAGATGTTCACTGTGCAGCCCCTGTTTGCCGCCGCTGCGGAAGGCCGCTTCCTGCGGGATCTGTAAACCGGAGTCGAGCAGCGCCGTATGTACCGCGCTTTGCCATTCGGCCTGAAGCTCGCGCGGATCAACCGCAATACCCTGCTCAACCAGGCTGAGCTCCACTTCATCGGCAAGGAACAGTTCGCCGGTGAAGCGCCACAGATTGTCGACCGCCTGCTGCATTTTGCGATTTGATACCTCGGTGCCGTTACCAAGACGCTCCAGCCAGCCGCGGCTAAAGCGCTGGTGGTAACGCACCTCTTTCAGCCCTTTGGCGGCAATGGCCGCCAGCTGCGTATCGCGGCTGTTCACCAGCCGGCTGAACAGGGCAACATGCCAGACGTCGATAAAGAACTGGCGGGCGATAGTGTCGGCAAAATTGCCGTTTGGCTGCTCCACCAGCAGCAGGTTGCTGAACTGGCGCTCATCGCGGCCAAAGGCCAGCGTATCTTCGTCGCCGCAGCCGTTAAGCTCGGCGGCATAGCTTAAAAAATTGCGCGCCTGGCCGAGCAGGTCGAGGCCGATGTTGGCCAGCGCAAGATCGATCTCGAGCTCGGGAGCATGGCCGCACCAGGCGCCTAAACGCTGGGCCAGAACCAGACCATTGTCGCCAAGACGCAGGGCGTAGGTGGCTACGGGGTTAGGGTTATTCATCGCCGCCTCACATATGTTCCATGCCGTCCGGCACGGTATAGAAAGTCGGATGACGGTAGACTTTGCTTTCCGCCGGGTCGAAGAATTCGCCGCGATCTTCCGGCTGCGAAGCAACGATTTCGCTGGCCTTCACCACCCAAATTGAGCAGCCTTCGCTGCGGCGGGTGTAGGCATCGCGGGCATTCTCCAGCGCCATTTGATCATCGGCAGCGTGCAGACTGCCGACGTGACGATGGGATAACCCCTGTTTGCTGCGAACGAACACTTCATATAACGGCCAGTAAACTTTGCTCATGTTGTCTCTCCTCATGCCGCGCTGCGGGCCTGCTGTTTTTGCGCATGGGCCAGCGCGGCTTCGCGCACCCATTCACCCTCTTCCCAGGCCTTACGCTTGGCGGCAAGCCGCTCGTGATTGCAAATGCCACGGCCGCTAATCACCTCGTTAAACTCCTGCCAGTCGATTTCGCCGAAGCGGTAATGGCCGCTGGCTTCATCAAACTGCAAATCCGGGTCCGGGACGGTCATGCCGAGGATCTCTACCTGCGGCACGGTGTTATCGACGAAGCGCTGACGCAGTTCGTCGTTGGAGTGCAGTTTGATTTTCCACGCCATGCTGCGGGCGCTGTTCGGCGAGTTGTCGTCGTTGGGGCCAAACATCATCAGCGCCGGCCACCAGAAGCGGTTAATGGCGTCCTGCAGCATCTGCCGCTGCGCGTCATTGCCCTGCGCCAGCGCCATGCAGGCTTCAAATCCCTGGCGCTGGTGAAAGCTCTCCTCTTTGCAGATTTTGACCATCGCCCGGGCGTAGGGGCCGTAGGATGTCCGGCACAGCGCCACCTGGTTGACGATGGCCGCGCCATCGACCAGCCAGCCGATCACGCCGATATCGGCCCAGCTGAGGGTTGGATAGTTAAAAATGGAGGAGTATTTCATCTGCCCGTCGAGCATCTTCTGATACAGGTCTTCCCGCGCGCAGCCCAGCGTTTCCGCGGCGCTATAGAGATACAGCCCGTGTCCGGCCTCATCCTGCACCTTAGCCAGCAGGATCGCTTTGCGGCGCAGCGTCGGCGCGCGGGTGATCCAGTTGCCTTCCGGCAGCATGCCGACGATTTCCGAGTGCGCGTGCTGGCCTATCTGACGAATCAAGGTCTTACGGTAGGCATCCGGCATCCAGTCCTGCGGTTCGATGGCCGTTTCCTGCGCGATGCGCTGGTCAAAGCGTTGTTCTTCTGTCACGTCATCACCTCTTATGATTCCGATATTCACAACAAAAACATTTATGTGAATCACTTTGTTTATTGAAGGTTACATATTAGTTAAATAAAACCACAAATTTTGTTTGTTCTTTTTGTGATGCTAACCGCAAAACCTTTTGTAAATAACCTATAAATCAGTGATATAAACAAAACAATCAATTAAGCACCGATCACAATGTTAATAAATTATTAAATACAGACTTGATTTTTATGATTCATAAAAGAACTATTTATAGATATCACACGTAACACATTTGGAGATTGACGATGCAGCAGTTAGCCAGCTACTTATCGGGCGCCTGGCAGACCGGCCGGGGCCGCGCCCGTACTATCCATCACGCCATTACCGGGGCGGCGCTGTGGGAGGTGACCAGCGAAGGCCTAGATATGGCGCAAGCGCGCCGCTTCGCGATTGAGCGCGGCGGTAAGGCTCTGCAAGCCATGACCTTTATTGAACGCAGCGCGATGTTAAAAGCGGTAGCAAAACGGTTGCTGGAGCAGAAAGACGAGTTCTACGCCATCTCCGCGCAAACCGGCGCCACCCGCGCCGACAGTTGGGTGGATATTGAAGGCGGCATCGGCACCCTTTTCACCTATGCCGGGCTCGGTAGTCGCGAATTGCCGGACGATATCCTGTGGCCGGAGGACGAGCTGATCCCGCTCTCCAAACAAGGCGGTTTTGCCGCGCGTCATGTGCTGACATCAAAATCAGGCGTCGCCGTCCATATCAACGCCTTCAACTTCCCCTGCTGGGGAATGCTGGAAAAACTGGCGCCGACCTGGCTTGCCGGCATGCCGGCGATCATTAAACCGGCCACCGCTACCGCCCAGCTCACCCAGGCAATGGTGAAAGCGATTGTCGACAGCGGCCTGGTGCCGGAAGGCGCTATCAGCCTGATTTGCGGCGGCGCGGGCAATCTTCTCGACCATCTCGATAGCCAGGACGTGGTGACCTTTACCGGCTCAGCCGCCACCGGCCAGCAGCTGCGGGCGCACCCTAACCTGGTGGCCAAATCGATTCCCTTTACGATGGAAGCGGATTCGCTCAACTGCTGTGTGTTAGGCGAAGATGTCACCCCGGAGCAACCGGAATTCGCGCTGTTTATCCGCGAGGTGGTCCGCGAGATGACGGCAAAAGCCGGGCAAAAATGTACCGCTATCCGTCGCATCATTGTTCCGCTGGCGCAGATCAATGCGGTTAGCGATGCACTGATCGCCCGCCTGCATAAAGTGACCGTCGGCGACCCGGCGCAGGAAGGCATAAAAATGGGGGCGCTGGTCAATAGCGAGCAGCGTCAGGACGTACAGGAGAGCGTGAATAAACTAATTGCCGCCGGCTGCGAAGCGCTGCTTGGCGGAGAAGCGGACCTCAGCGCGGCCGGCGCGTTCTTCCCACCGACCCTGCTGTACTGCCCGCAGCCGGATGAAACGCCGGCGGTTCACGCCATTGAAGCCTTTGGCCCGGTGGCGACGCTAATGCCGTATCGCGACCGCCAGCATGCGCTGACGCTGGCGCGCGCCGGTGGCGGTAGTCTGGCCGGTACGCTGGTCACCGCCAGCGGCGAGCTGGCCCGCGAGTTTATCCTTGGCGCCGCGCGCGCGCATGGTCGTATTCAGATCCTTAACGAAGCGTCCTCGGCAGAGTCGACCGGCCACGGCTCGCCGCTGCCGCAGCTGATACACGGCGGCCCTGGCCGCGCTGGCGGCGGAGAAGAGCTTGGCGGACTGCGCTCGGTGAAACACTATATGCAGCGTACCGCGGTCCAGGGCAGCCCAACGATGCTGGCGACCATCGGCCAGCAGTGGGTGCGAGGCGCGCAGGTTAGCGAAGACCGCATTCACCCGTTCCGTAAATACTTCGAAGAGATCCAGCCTGGCGACAGTTTACTGACCCCGCGCCGAACGCTGACCGAAGCGGATATCGTTAACTTCGCCTGCCTGAGCGGCGACCATTTTTATGCGCATATGGACAAAATCGCCGCCGCTGAGTCGATTTTCGGCGAGCGCGTGGTCCACGGTTATTTCCTGATCTCCGCCGCGGCCGGGCTGTTCGTCGATGCCGGCGTCGGGCCGGTGATCGCCAACTACGGCATGGAAAACCTGCGCTTTATTGAGCCGGTCAAACCGGGAGATACCATTCAGGTTCGCCTGACCTGTAAGCGGAAAACGGTCAAACGTCAGCGCAGCGCCGATGAGAAAGCCACCGGCGTGGTGGAATGGGCGGTGGAGATTTTCAACCAGCACCAGCAGGCGGTGGCGCTGTATTCCATTCTGACCCTGGTGGCGCGCCAGCAAGGGGATTTCCCGGCGTGATGCGCTGAAAATCGCCCGGCGGCGCTGCGCTTGCGCGGGCCTACAGACAG
>NZ_PIOG01000258.1:0-22027 GCF_002810545.1 Klebsiella sp. A-Nf5
GTCCCGTAGGCCCGCGCAAGCGCAGCGCCGCCGGGCAAGAACAGCGGACGCGAAGCCACTTTTGTGTCGGGTGGCGGCTAACGCCTTACCCGGCCTACATTTCCTTGCGATTTGTCGCCCGGCAGCGCTCCCGAAAGACGAAGCCCGCGACGGGAAACATGACGCAGTCCCGTAGGCCCGCGCAAGCGCAGCGCCGCCGGGCAACAACAGCGGGCGCGAAGCCACTTTTGTGTCGGGTGGCGGCTTACGCCCTATCCGACCTACATTTCTTTGCGATTTGTCGCCCGGCAGCGCTCCCGAAAGACGAAGCCCGCGACGGGAAATATGACGAGATACTGAGTGCGCAATCGTCGCGGAATTCACGCAAAAGAAAACCCCGGTCACGCCAGGCGCGACCGGGGTTTTTTCATTGCTATCCTTCCCGCTTAACGGCGTTCGAGGATCTCAAAGCAGTAGCTGTGGGAGTTCTGCGCGTCAGCGTCATGAAACTCGCTGAACACCGACTCCCACTCGTCCGGATCGTAATCCGGGAAATGGGTATCGCCTTCCACTTCCGCATCAATGTGGGTCAGATAGAGCTTATGCGCTTTCGGCAGGAACTGCTCATAAACGCGGCCGCCGCCGATCACCATAATCTCTTCCACATCACCGCAGGCAGCAATCGCTTCCTCCACTGAGGAGACCCACTGCACGCGATCGTCGCTGCCGGGTTTGCTGCTGATCACGATATTTTTACGCCCCGGCAACGGGCGCCCAATGGATTCCCAGGTCAGACGCCCCATCACCACCGGCTTATTTAACGTGTTGCGTTTGAACCAGGCGAGATCGGCAGGCAGGTTCCATGGCATGGCGTTTTCCATACCAATGACGCGATCTACCGCTAACGCCGCAATCAGACTGATCATTCATTCATTCCCGAGTGCAAAAAATTGTCGCCACTATACGGAAAGCGTACTACTTCGTCGACTGGCCGGAAGGTAAAGAATAAGAAAATTTTCTGATTTGCTGGCAAGCCCACGTTCACACCGTGGGCCGCCAGAACCGGTTCTAAACGGAAAACAAAATGTTACTGACGAGCGTCAGGCTGAGGGCTTATTTTCCGGCTCATCGGCAATATCCCCGGTGTGCCTGCCCTCTTCCGTCCCCTGCCAGCCGTGACGCTGCACCAACGACAGATGATGACGATCTTCGTTAATGATGCCGGTGAGCATATCGCTGGTACGCTTGAAGACCGCCACCCGCGACGCTGCGTCGTTTTCCGCCATCGCCACCATCTCTTCAACCATCTGCAGGTTGAAACGACGGAACAGATCGGCCCGCTCGCGGGCTTCATACGCGCCGAGCCCCAGCGCCTCCAGCGTCATCCGGCCGGACTTCAGCGCCGCCTCAAAGGTTTCACGCTCCGGGGCCTCGACGCCAGCCTGGCGCAGCTTGATGTAATGATCGACATCGCGGGCGCGGGAGATAATCTGCAGATGCGGAAAGTGCTCTTTCACCCTCTCCACCAGCTCAAGGCTGACGTGCGGATCGTCGATGGCATTGATCAGCACTTCCGCCTTTTCAGCGCCGGCCGACTCCAGCAGGTCGACCCGGGTGGCATCACCGTAGAAAACCTTCATATCAAATTTGCGCAGGGTATCAACATGGTCCGGGTCGTGATCGAGGATCACCATTTTCACTCCGCTGGAGAGCAGCACACGACCGGCTATTTGCCCGTAGCGACCAAAGCCGGCGACAATCACCCGCGGCTGCTCTTCATCAATCTCGTCAGCATCGCGCGCCTGGCCGCTGGCCGATTTCTCCAGGCGAGTCAGCAGGACCAGCAGGACTGGCGTTGCCGCCATCGACAGCGCTACCGCCAGGGTCAGCGCCTTTGCCCATTCTCCGTCCAGCACATCCGCCATCCGCGCGGCGCCAAAGACCACAAACGCGAACTCGCTTCCCTGCCCCAGCAGCACCGCAAACCAGCGGCGCTGGGCGCGTGGCACGCCCAGCGGCCTGGCGATAAGCCACAGCATCAGCATTTTTATCGCCAGGAAACCGAGCAGCAAAATAACGATACGCAGCGGATGGGTAACGAGAGTGCCGAAATCAATCGACATGCCGACGCCGATAAAGAACAGCCCCAGTAGCAGCCCTTTAAACGGCTCGATATCGCTCTCCAGCGCATGGCGATACTCGGAGCTGGCCAGCAGCACCCCGGCGAGAAACGCCCCCATCGCCATTGACAGCCCGACTTCCTCCAGCAGCAATCCAAAGCCGAAGACCAGGAACAGCGCCACGGCGCTGAACACTTCGCGCAGGCCGGAACGGGCGACAAAGCGCAGCAGCGGACGGGTCAGATAGCGCCCCAGGGCCACCACCAGCGCCAGCGCCGCGGCCACCTTCAGCGCGGAGATAGCAAACGCCACCAGCGAAGTGGCGCCGCCGCTGGCCGCCAGCAGCGGGATCATCGCCACCAACGGGATCGCCGCGATATCCTGGAACAGCAGCACCGCGAAGGCGCTCCGCCCCATCTGCGACACCGTCAGATTGCGCTCATTCATCGCCTGCATCGCAATGGCAGTGGAAGAGAGCGCCAGGGTCATGCCTATCAGCTCGGCCACCTGCCAGCGCAGGCCCAGCAGCATACAGAACAGGCCAATCAATACCCCGCAGGCCACCATCTGCAGCGCGCCGCCGCCGAACACCGAGGCGCGTAGCTTCCACAGCCGCTGCGGATCCAGCTCCAGACCAATCACGAACAGCATCAATACCACGCCGATCTCGGCAAAGTGCAGAATCGACTCGGCATCGGTCACCAGCCGCAGCCCCCACGGGCCGATAATACAGCCAGCGATCAGATAGCCCAGCACCGACCCCAGCCCCAGGCGGACGGCGATGGGCACAATCAGCGCCGCGGCGCCCAGGTAAATCAGCGCTTGTATCAGGGTATGGCTATCCATTCTGGTGTGCCTCCTGCCAGTCGATTAAGCGTTGACGATAGTGGCGGGCCTGCGCCTGCAGCGTTTCGTCATCGCAGATAAAGGTGCAGTGCATGGCGAACGGCGGCAGCCATTTCATCCCACAGTAAAGCGCGGTTGCCTGCAACGGCTGCGCCAGCACCGGAAAACCGGGGAATGAGCCGATGTCAAAGTGGCTTTCACCGCCGCCGGTGGTCACCGCCCACATCAGCGATTTACCGCGCAGGGCAATACCGTTGTGACCATAGGCCCAGCCGTGCGCCAGCACTTTATCCATCCACAGCTTCAGCAGCGGCGGCACGCTATACCACTGCATGGGATGCTGCCAGATAACCAGATCGGCACGGGCCAGCGCCGCCTGCTCGGCGGCGACATCGATATTAAAGTCGGGATAGAGTTGATAGAGGGAGCGTATCTCTACGCCTTCAAGCGTCCCTGCCTGTTCAAGCATTCGCTTATTCGCATGAGAATGCTGCGGATAAGGATGCGCATAAATTATCAGAATCATTGATTGGCCTGTGTTTGCTCTTGTCATAATCAGCAAGAGTGTAGACAGTTAAGCCAACGGCTTACAATGATAACTGTGATTTATGTCGCAGTGGGTTACGCATTTCGGGGTTGATTCTTGATCGCCACATCAGAATCGCTGTCGACCAGATCGCATTGCTTCGGTAGCAGAAAGGTCATTGTACCGGCGATAATCAACGAACCGGCCAGGGCGCAGACCGCCACATTCTGGCCGTAGAGATACATCATCACACCCACCAGATAGGGGCCACAGAATCCGCCGAGATTGCCCAGGCCATTGATCACCCCGCGTGCGCTGCCCGCCACCTCCGGCGAAGCGATACGCCCCGGCATCGACCAGAACGGACTGGTAGCCGATTTGAGAAAGAAGCCGCAGATCACCAGCGCGATATAGGCCGCCACCATATGGTCGCGCAGCACCACCGATGCCACCAGCGCTGCCGCAAAACTGTAGAGCGAGAAGCGAACCCACAGACGACGCTTACCGCTGTGGTCGCTGAACAACGAAATCACATAGATCCCGGCCAGCGTGGCGACAAACGGCAGCACCGCCAGGAAGCCAACGCTGGCCATGTTGCCGCCGGTTAACCCCTTCAGAATGGTCGGCAGCCACAGCGTGTAGCCATAATCCCCGGTCTGGTAGAAAAAATTGAGGATCACCAGCTTCATCAGTCCGGCATTACCAAACACATCCTTCACCGGGGCCTTGCTGACTGGGGCTTCGGCCTGCTTCGCCGCACGCTCGGCGGCCAGGGTGGTCACCAGATAGTCACGCTCGCGGGCGGGCAACCAGTGGGCCTCTTGCGGACGGTCGCTGATCATAAACCACCACACGACCAGCACCACCAGCGACAACAGCCCTTCGATGATAAACAGCCAGCGCCAGTCAAGCGCCGCAATAATGGCGCCGGAGACCGGCGCGGTGAGCATGCCGCCGAGCGGGGCAAACATCATCACAAACGCGTTCGCGCGACCCAGCTCTTTTTCCGGAAACCAGTTACTGACCATGGTCAGCACTACCGGCAGCATTCCCCCTTCCGATACCCCGAGAATAAATCGCAGCACCAGCAGTTGATATTGATGAGTTACAAACCCTGTTGCCACGGAAACGATAGCCCAGGCTACCAGCGACCAGGCAATAAATTTTTTACCGCTGCCGTTAACCGCAATTCGCCCACCGGGAATTTGCAAAAATAAATAACCAATAAAAAAGATACCGCTGGCCACGCCGGCCATTTGGCTGGTAATGCCTAAATCGGCCTCCATGCCGCCCGGCAGGGCAAAGCTAATATTAACCCGGTCCATAAATGACATAATGCAGGCAATTAACACCGGCACAATGATACGCAGCCAACGGGTGCTGGGAATTTTCTCGTTCATATATTTGCACTCTCTATGCAGAGGTTATTGTTTTGATTGAGATCGCGCGGGTACAGAAATAAAAAGCTAATTAATCGATAGCGTTTGGCAGCGCTGCGCCGGCAAACCAGGCGGCGACGTTAGCAAAAACCACTTCGCTCATTTTCTGTCGTGTTTCCTGCGTGGCGCTGGCGACATGCGGCTGCAGCACCACGTTATCGAGGGCGATCAGCGCCGCCGGGACCTGGGGTTCCTGTTCGAACACATCGAGCCCGGCCCCGGCGATAACGCCGTTTTGTAACGCGTGGATCAACGCCTTTTCATCCACCAGCGAACCGCGGGCAATATTGATAAGCCAGGCATGCGCCGGCATCACGTTAAACACCGAGGCGTCGATGATGCCGCGGTTCGCCTCGCCGCCGGATGCGGCAATCACCAGAAAATCGCTCTCATGCGCCAGGGTATGCAGGTCGGCACACCACTGATAATCGAGGCCCGCTATCTTTTTACGGTCGGTATACAGCACCTGCATATCAAAACCCCGCGCCCGGCGGGCGATCGCCTGGCCAATATTCCCCATACCCAGCAGGCCGATACGCTTCCCGCTCACCTGAGTCGCCAACGGCATACCACCGCTCAGCCAGCGTCCTTCGCGGACAAAGCGATCGCCCTGACAGAGCTGACGGGAACCGGCCAGCAGCAGCCCCATCGCCAGGTCAGCGACATCATTCGTCAACACCCCGGAGGTGATGGTGACGGCAATTTGCCGCGAGCGGGCATACGCCAGATCCACCGCATCGGTACCGACGCCAAAGATGGCAATCAGCCCAGCCTGAGGCAGCAACTCAAGGACGCTGTTTGCTACGCCGACGTCGCCGCGAGTGACCACGACGGCAATGTTCTCACCTTGCTCACGCAGAAAGGCGATCGGGTCGTCCTGCTCGTAGAGACGCAGCAGCGGGAAATGCTCCGCCAGCTGCAGCTGCAGGGTTTCAATTACGGGGGCCACTAAAAGGACGGCGCGGGGAATAACACTCTTCATCAGATCACCTGTTTGACGTTTGGTTACGACGGTAGCCACTATCAAACGGGTTTTTACCGGGGGATTTTGCGATCTGTATCACGCTGAATCGTGTTAAAAATGCGTGTTACCGGACGCGTGATCGTGAAGACAAAACGGCGACCAGACAGGCGATGGACCGCGCGCGCATTAACCTTTCGCTAACACGCGGTAGGCGCTGGCTGATGGACGTTAAATCGTTTCGCCCATCGACAGGCGGTAGTGGAGATCCACTTTTTCAATGGTGGGCAGTCCTTTGATTTTCTTTATTAAAATCTCTGTCGCTACTTTCCCCATCTCGAAGCGCGGCGTCAGGACGCTGGCCAGCCGGGGAGAGACGATCTGGCCGATCTCCAGGCCATGAAAGCCCGCGATAGCCAGCTCCTGGGGCACGCTGATACCGGATGCCAGGCACTCCTGTAACACGCCCACCGCCAGATCGTCATTAGTGCACAGGATACCGTCCATATCGGCGTACATTTGCCGCGCCAGGGTCATCATGCCGGTGCCAATGGAAACCGACGAGACTTTATTCGGCGCAATGCGCCCCACCGCCAGCCCGGCATTCTCCATCGCCCGACAGTAGCCCAGATAACGCTGCTCGTCGCGGACATCGGACATCGAGCCGAAGTAGATGATCCGTCGTTTACCGCTGGCCAGCAGCATGGTGGTCATATCGAAGCCGGCCTGGAAGTTATCGAATCCGACGTTGATGCGTCCCGGATTCTCCGCCAGCCCCATCACTTCAGCGATCGGGATCTTCGCGGCATTCAGATACTTGTCCGCCCGCAGGGAGTGCACCGACTCGGTCAGCAGCAGCCCTTTCACGTTAAACGCCAGCACGGCGGCAATCTGCTCCTCTTCACGCTGGCGATCGTAGTCGTAATTCACCACCAGCGTCTGGTAGCCATGCCCGGCGGCGACAGATTCGATACCGGCCAGCAGATCGGCAAAAATTTGATTATGAAAGGAGGGAATGAGTACGCCAATCCGCGGCACGGCGACGCTGGTCATCGCCGGATTATCCGGGTCGGGCTGATAGCCGATCTCCGCTATCACGCTGGCAATGCGCTCCGCCGTCTCCGGTTTCACCTTTTCCGGGGTGCGTAAATAGCGGCTAACGGTCATCTTGGTTACGCCAGCCAGCTCGGCAATATCATGGAGCGTAATGCGTTGTGCTTTCATCTGTGTGTCCGCCAAATACCTGACTGCTTCAGGCCATTATGCCTGTCGGGGGGTAAAAAGAGAATGCCAGTCCGTAGCCGTTAACCCGTTGAGTCAGCGAGATTTACCGGCAGCGTCACGTTTAAGGTAACCCCTTTTTGTAACACGGTTTCGAGTGATCTTCATCACAGTTTCCCCCGGTAAAAATCCGTGAGATAGGGCACAGGTTTTCTTCAGCCGCTAATCAGGATATCGAGATGAACGATCTTTTCAGCTTACAAGGTAAACGCATTTTAATTACGGGTGCAGGACAGGGGATCGGTTTTGTCATGGCCCAGGGTCTGGCGCAATATGGCGCAGAAATCATTATTAATGACCTTTCTGCCCCGCGAGCGGACGATGCAGTGATGAAGCTCCGCGATGAAGGCGCCATCGCCCATGCTGCGGTATTTAACGTGACCGATGCCGAGGCCGTTGAAGAGGCCATTGCCGATATCGAAGCGCATATTGGCCCAATCGACGTGTTATTCAATAACGCCGGGATCCAGCGTCGACACCCGTTTACCGAATTCCCGGTGCAGGAGTGGAATGACGTGATTTCGGTTAACCAGACGGCGGTGTTTCTCGTCTCTCAGGCCGTCGCGAAGCGCATGGTTGACCGCCAGCAGGGAAAAATCATCAATATCTGCTCCATGCAGAGCGAGCTGGGGCGCGACACCATCACCCCTTACGCCGCCGCCAAAGGCGCGGTGAAGATGCTAACCCGCGGGATGTGCGTTGAGCTGGCGCGGCACAACATTCAGGTCAACGGTATTGCCCCGGGCTACTTTAATACGGCGATGACCCGGACGCTGGTTGAGGATAAGGCGTTTACCGACTGGTTATGCAAACGCACCCCTGCCGCCCGCTGGGGCGATCCGCAGGAGCTGGTCGGCGCTGCCGTCTTTTTATCGTCAAACGCGTCGAATTTCGTCAACGGCCATCTGCTGTTCGTTGATGGCGGCATGCTGGTCGCGGTCTGAGAGAAGGAGCGCATGATGGCAGGACAATGCATTATTTTGATGGGCGTCTCCGGGACCGGCAAATCCACCGTCGGTCAGGCATTGGCCCACGCGCTGGGGGCGAAATTTATCGACGGCGACGACCTTCATCCACGCAACAATATCGTCAAAATGGCCACCAGCCAGCCGCTAAATGATGAGGATCGTCAACCGTGGCTGACGCGTATCGCCGACGTTATTTTCAGCCTTGAGCAGAAAAACGAGTCTGGTGTATTGGTCTGTTCCGCATTGAAGAAGCGCTATCGCGACCGCCTGCGTGAGGGGAACGCGAAGCTACGCTTCCTGTGGTTGACCGGGGATTATGACTGCATTTTGCAGCGTATGCGCCAGCGTAAAGGCCACTTTATGCCAGAGGCGCTACTGCGTAGCCAGTTTGCCGCCCTGGAGACGCCAGACGCCAGTGAAAGCGATGTTCTGGCCGTCGATATTACCCCCGACGTCGCCAGTATTGTCGCTCACTCATTAACGTTACTTCATTCGCAACAACCGCAGAGGATCCCGGCATGATTATCGATACCTTAACCGCCGCCGCCGAAAATGAGCTCTATCCGCCGGTGATTCGCCAGGCGCTGCAGGCCGTATTACAGCAACAACCGCACGCGCTGCCGCCGGGGAAATATACCGTCGAGAGTGATAATGTGTTTTTTACCGTCGTCGAAGGTCACACCCGGCCGCTGAGCGAGCAACGCCCGGAATATCATCGTCAATATCTCGACATTCACATTGTGCTGAAAGGCGAAGAGATCATCGGTGCCGGGAATAAAGGGCTGCCGCTCGTTGAAGATGGCCCCTTCAACACGGCGCAGGATATCGGTTTCTGCCAGGCTATCGACAGCGAAACGCTGATTCATCTCCACCCGGAAGAGCTGGCGATCCTCTTCCCCGGTGAATTACACCGCCCGATGGCCTGCCTCGATCAAGGCGCAGCGTTGCGCAAAATCGTGGTCAAAATCGATCGCGCGCTGCTGTAACGCGATCGTTCGGCCCCGCACGCTCCCCGCGGGGCCTGGGATAACCACTTAGTTATCCAGCTCATCCATGGATTTTACCTGGTCGCGGTTAATCTGCTCCACGCGGCCGGTTTCGGCATTTTTGTATGAGACGAGGCCGGTGTCATCATCCACCTGCGGTTTGCCGCTGGTGACAATGGTCTTGCCATCGGTGGTTTTGATCGACTGATTCGATGAGCAGCCGGCCACGAACATGATTGCCGTCGCTGCCAGTGCGGATGCCACCAGAATATTGTTCCGCATTGTATCCTCCTGTCTTTTCATCAATAGGTATCGTTATGGTGCTAACTATAGTTAGCCTGACCCGACAGGTGGTTAAAAGCAGAACTCTCCGAAGATGACCGTAGCCAAAAAAAAGGGCTGACGATGTCGTCAGCCCAGGCTTGTTGTTATCCGGCCAGGCCGGTGCGCTTATTTGGTGATTTGCGCGTGCATTTCCTGAACCGAAATCACCTTCTCGGTGGCATCGGCATTCAGCGCCATCGCAGTGGCAAAGCCGCCGTTCAGGGTGGTGTCGTAATGCACCTTGTACTGCAGCGCGCTGCGGCGAATCAGCTTGGAGTCTTCAATCGCCTGGCGACCTGCGGTGGTGTTGATGATGTAGGTGTATTCGCCATTCTTGATACGGTCCTGAATATGCGGACGACCTTCATGCACCTTGTTCACCAGACGCGGGTTGATACCCGCTTCGCCCAGTACAATCGCCGTACCGTGGGTCGCATCCAGCTCAAAGCCAAACTTCAGCAGCTTCGCCGCCAGGTCGACCACGCGCTCTTTGTCGCCTTCGCGAACGGAGAGCAGTGCACGACCCTTTTTCTTCATGGTCGAGTTGCTGCCCAGCTGCGCTTTGGCGAACGCTTCGGCAAAGGTGCGACCCACGCCCATCACTTCCCCGGTAGAGCGCATTTCTGGCCCTAACAGCGGGTCAACGCCCGGGAATTTGTTGAACGGCAGGACCACTTCTTTCACCGAGTAGTACGGCGGGATGATCTCTTTGGTCACGCCCTGCTGCGCCAGCGTTTTACCGGCCATTACGCGCGCCGCGACTTTCGCCAGCGGGACGCCGGTGGCTTTGGAGACGAACGGTACGGTACGCGCCGCACGCGGGTTCACTTCAATCAGATAAACTTCGTTATCTTTCACCGCGAACTGGACGTTCATCAGACCACGAACCTGCAGCTCGAAAGCCAGCTTCTGCACCTGCTCGCGCATCACATCCTGAATTTCCTGGCTCAGCGTATACGCTGGCAGGGAACAGGCTGAGTCGCCGGAGTGTACGCCCGCCTGCTCGATATGCTCCATGATGCCGCCAATCAGCACCATCTCGCCGTCGCAGATAGCATCGACATCCACTTCAATCGCGTCGTCGAGGAAGCGATCCAGCAGTACCGGTGCATCGTTGGAGACGCTAACCGCGGTCTGGAAGTAGCGGCGCAGATCCTGCTCGTCGTAAACAATTTCCATCGCCCGGCCGCCAAGCACGTAAGACGGACGAACCACCAGCGGGTAGCCAATCTCTTTCGCTCTCTCTACCGCCTGCTCAATAGCGGTGACGGTGGCGTTCGCCGGCTGCTTCAGCTTCAGACGGTCAACCGCGTGCTGGAAACGCTCACGGTCTTCCGCGCGGTCGATAGCGTCCGGGCTGGTGCCGATAACCGGTACGCCTGCGGCTTCCAGGGCGCGCGCCAGCTTCAGCGGCGTCTGGCCGCCGTACTGGACGATAACGCCCTTCGGCTTCTCGATGCGCACGATTTCCAGCACGTCTTCCAGGGTCACCGGCTCGAAGTACAGACGGTCGGAGGTGTCATAGTCGGTAGACACGGTTTCCGGGTTACAGTTGACCATGATGGTCTCGTAACCGTCTTCGCGCAGCGCCAGAGAGGCGTGTACGCAGCAGTAGTCAAATTCGATACCCTGGCCGATACGGTTCGGGCCGCCGCCGAGGACCATGATTTTATCGCGGTCAACGGACGGGTTGGACTCACACTCTTCTTCATACGTGGAGTACATGTAGGCGGTATCGGTGGCGAATTCGGCGGCGCAGGTGTCCACGCGCTTGTAGACCGGGTGCAGGTCATACTGGTCGCGCAGCTTGCGAATTTCCGCTTCACGCACGCCAGCCAGTTTCGCCAGACGCGCATCGGCAAAGCCTTTACGCTTCAGGGTGCGCAGGAAGTCGGCGTCGAGGCCGTTGATGCCCACTTCCACCACTTTCTCTTCCAGACGCACCAGCTCTTCAATCTGCACCAGGAACCAGCGGTCGATATTGGTCAGGTTGAAAACGCCGTCTACCGAGAGACCGGCGCGGAAAGCATCCGCGATGTACCAGATACGCTCGGCGCCAGCGTCTTTCAGCTCGCGGCGGATTTTGGTCAGCGCTTCCGGGTCGTCGAGGCTCACTTTCGGGTCGAAGCCGGTAGCGCCCACTTCCAGGCCGCGCAGCGCTTTCTGCAGCGATTCCTGCTGGGTGCGGCCAATCGCCATCACTTCGCCGACGGATTTCATCTGGGTGGTCAGACGGTCGTTAGCGCCGGCGAATTTTTCGAAGTTAAAGCGTGGAATTTTGGTGACCACGTAGTCGATGGACGGCTCGAAGGAAGCCGGAGTGCGGCCGCCGGTGATGTCGTTCATCAGCTCGTCGAGGGTGTAGCCCACCGCCAGCTTGGCCGCCACTTTAGCAATCGGGAAGCCGGTGGCTTTCGAGGCCAGCGCCGAAGAGCGGGAGACGCGCGGGTTCATTTCGATAACGATCAGGCGACCGTCTTTCGGGTTCACCGAGAACTGCACGTTAGAGCCGCCGGTTTCCACACCGATTTCACGCAGGACCGCCATCGAGGCGTTACGCATGATTTGGTATTCTTTGTCGGTCAGGGTCTGCGCCGGGGCAACGGTGATGGAGTCGCCGGTATGGATCCCCATGGCATCGAAGTTTTCAATCGAGCAGACGATGATGCAGTTGTCGTTCTTATCGCGCACCACTTCCATCTCGTACTCTTTCCAGCCGATCAGCGATTCATCGATCAGCAATTCATTGGTCGGAGAGAGATCCAGGCCGCGTTCGCAGATTTCTTCGAACTCTTCGCGGTTATAGGCGATACCGCCGCCGGTGCCGCCCATCGTAAAGGACGGACGGATAATGCACGGGAAGCCAACGTCGGCGGCAACCGCCAGCGCTTCTTCCATGGTGTGGGCGATGCCGGAGCGCGCGGTGTCGAGGCCGATTTTCTTCATCGCCACGTCGAAGCGACGACGGTCTTCCGCTTTATCAATCGCGTCGGCAGTGGCGCCGATCATGGTCACGCCGAACTCTGCCAGCACGCCCTGACGTTCCAGCTCCAGCGCACAGTTCAGCGCCGTCTGGCCGCCCATGGTCGGCAGCACCGCATCCGGGCGCTCTTTTTCGATAATTTTACGTACCACTTCCCAGTGAATCGGCTCGATGTAGGTCGCATCGGCCATTTCCGGGTCGGTCATGATGGTCGCCGGGTTGGAGTTCACCAGGATAACGCGGTAGCCCTCTTCACGCAGGGCTTTACAGGCCTGCGCGCCGGAGTAGTCAAACTCACACGCCTGACCGATAACAATCGGGCCCGCGCCCAGAATCAGGATACTTTTTATGTCTGTACGTTTTGGCATTGCTCTTTTACTCCTGATTATTTCGCGGACTGACGGTAGAGCTCAATTAACTCGATAAAATGGTCGAACAGCGGCGCGGCATCGTGCGGCCCCGGGCTCGCTTCAGGGTGCCCCTGGAAGCTAAACGCCGGTTTGTCGGTACGATGAATGCCCTGCAGGGTGCCGTCGAACAGTGACTTGTGAGTCACGCGCAGGTTGGCTGGCAGCGTGGCTTCATCAACCGCAAAACCATGGTTCTGAGCGGTAATCATCACCACGTCGTTATCAATATCTTTAACCGGGTGGTTGCCGCCGTGGTGGCCGAACTTCATCTTAATGGTCTTCGCACCGCTCGCCAGCGCCAGCAGCTGATGGCCAAGGCAGATGCCGAATACCGGAATATCGGTCTCAAGGAATTTTTCAATCGCGTCGATAGCGTAATCGCACGGCGCCGGGTCGCCAGGGCCGTTAGAGAGGAAAATACCGTCCGGATTCAGCGCCAGGACATCCGCCGCCGAGGTCTTCGCCGGTACCACCGTCAGGCGGCAGCCGCGATCAACCAGCATGCGCAGGATGTTGCGTTTTGCGCCGAAGTCATACGCCACGACGTGGAAGGGCAGCTCGCTCTCCGCTTTCGCTTCCGGCAGGTCGCCCGCCAGGGTCCAGCTGCCTTGCGTCCAGCTGTAGGTTTCTGCGGTGGTCACTTCCTTCGCCAGATCCATGCCGTTCAGGCCCGGGAACGCTTTCGCTTTTTCCAGCGCCAGTTGAGCATCCGGGTTGTCGCCCGCGATGATGCAACCGTTTTGCGCCCCTTTCTCACGCAGCAGACGCGTCAGCTTGCGGGTATCGATATCGGCAATCGCCACAATGTTATGGCGCTTCAGATAAGAAGAAAGATCTTCAGTATTGCGGTAGTTGCTGGCAATCAGCGGCAGGTCGCGAATAACCAGACCCTGCGCGTGTACCTGAGAAGATTCTTCATCGGCGGCGTTGGTGCCGACATTACCAATATGAGGATAAGTAAGAGTGACGATTTGGCGGGAATAGGAAGGATCAGTGAGGATTTCTTGATAACCGGTCATTGAAGTATTGAAAACGACTTCCCCAACCGCCGTGCCGGTTGCCCCGATGGCCCGACCGTGAAACTGGGTTCCGTCTTCCAGAACCAATAGCGCTGACTTAATCAAAACACCCTCCAGAGAATATCCACTCACTTTATTTGCATATTAATTCATAAACACGATCTGAATCAATGCAAATCTGTTGCCCGCAGAATTTTGGCAAACGGCGGCATTCTGGAGAGATGTCGGATAAAAGTCAACTTAAAGCGGAGATTTTTAATGTCATTTTACGCCACTGGCGCATAACACGTGATTTTTACGCCAAAAAGATCAACAAACCTGGCTGAGAAAACGCTTGCGGAAGGAAAAGAGTGTAAAACCTGGCGACGGAGAGCTCAAAAGTGGACCAAATGGTCAAAATTTACATTTCATTCACCCAAAACAGCAGAAAAATGATACTTTATAGCCAACTAATGCAAAAATACAAACCAAACCCATAAAAATAAAAAAGGGCAACAATATATTGCCCCTTGCATCAATGACTTATTGATTGCAATAACCACATCACGATGGGTAATAATCGTTATAAACTGTTCAAATCCAGCACATCACGCATGTCAAAAAGACCACTTTTCTTATCTTTAAGCCATAATGCCGAACGAACTGCACCATTAGCAAAGGTCATGCGGCTGGACGCTTTATGGGTGATTTCAATACGCTCGCCAATATCGGCAAACATTGCCGTATGTTCGCCGACGATATCGCCCGCACGGACGGTCGCGAAGCCAATGGTGCCCGGAACGCGTTCGCCGGTATGACCTTCACGACTGTAGACGGCGCAGTCCTTCAGATCTTTGTTCAATGCTCCGGCGATCGCTTCGCCCATCGCCAGCGCGGTGCCTGACGGTGCATCCACTTTATGCCGGTGGTGCGCTTCGATAATTTCGATGTCGGTGTAGTCGCCCATCACCTTTGCCGCCTTCTCCAGCAGCTTTAACAGGACGTTGACGCCGACGCTAAAGTTAGCGGCGAAGACAATGGCAATCTCCTGCGCGGCGTCGCGAATCGCCTGTTTGCCGGCGTCGTCAAAACCGGTGGTGCCGATGACCATCCCTTTGCCATGCTCGCGGCAAAACGCCAGATGGTTCAGCGTGCCTTCCGGGCGGGTAAAATCGATCAACACGTCGAAATCATCTTTTACCGCCGTGAGGCTGCTCTGCACCGCGACGCCCGCTTTGCCGGCGCCCGCCAGCTCCCCGGCGTCGCTGCCCACCAGGCTTGACCCTTCGCGCTCCAGCGCCGCGCCCAACGCCACGCCTTCCATCTGCAATGCAGCCTGAATTAACTGGCGTCCCATCCGGCCGCCCGCGCCGGCGATGGCCACGCGGATTTGTGCATCATGCATAGCTATTCTCTTTTGTTAACATTACGTAAATTGTTTTCAGAGTAACCAGCCCGTCAGCGGGCCGCTACTCAAAAACGCCGATAATTAGAAATTTATGACAAACGGCGGACGATATCAGTAAAAACTATACGATTGTGCCGCAATTCCACGTTGACGTAGTGACAACCGGGAAGGCTAATGATGGCGCCTTCGCCCGCACAATGCGGGCGAAAGCGGTGTTGTAGTGGGTTATAGCGGGTTATAGCGGGAAAAGTGCGCCGGCGGGAAACGCGGATAAAAACCAGGTCACCGCCAGCAGATCGGCGCTGCCGCCGGGGCTGAGATGGCGGGCAATCAGCTCGTCGTCAAACTGGCGCAGCGCCTCCAGCCCGCCGTCAGCCAGCACACCGCCCTGCCACAGCAGTCGCTGCGCCTCCTGCTGAACAAAGTTCAGCCCGGCAAGCCCGCCACGCGAGACCAGGTTAGTGTCATCATTCCACGCCATCAGATGCAGCAAGGTTTGCAGCAGTGCCAGATTGCTGTCGCCGGTCTCCTCCATCATGCGGGTAAAGACCGGTAATGCCTGGGTACGCACCGTCAGGAAACCGCTTTCCGCCTCGCCGCGGGCCCCGGAGAGGCCATAACGCAGAAAATGGGCCTCACCTTTACTGAGCCGTTCCCCACTCGCGGCGGACAATTCCTGCATAACCATGCCGCGACAGAAGCGCGCCACCTGGTCACAAAGCCGGTGTTGTTCAATCGGCTCACCTTTCGACACCAGCCTTCCCGCCGCCGCGCTCAGCAAACCGAAAGCGAAGATCGCCCCGCGATGGGTATTCACCCCGCCGGTGGCCTCCAGCATATCGTTCTCACAGGCCATCCCTACCGGGCGCAGCATCATCAATACCTGCTCCGGCGCGACCGCCGCAGTATCGTGACCCATGATAAAAAACTTCTCCATCCACGGCGCCACCACCGCGGTGCTGGCCTCAAACGAGGCCAGATCCATATCCCGGTGCGCGCCAGCGTTACGAATATCCACCAGCCCGGGCTTGGGGGTCAGGCGAACTTCGGTCAACAGCGCGCGCTCTACCGCGCTGACCACCTCTTCGGCGCTCAGTGGCTTCACGCGCCGCACACGCGCAGGATTCATTAACACGTCGCTCATGGCCTTTCCCCTCTGCGTTTAGTCGCTGTTTTTCACCTGACGAATCACATCGATGACTGAACCGTCGCGATAGCGCACGACCGCCACCACCCGATCGGTAAATTCGATCGGCTGCGGCTTGCCGGTCAACAGCTCTGCACGCTGCTGCAGCTCCTCAATGGTCATCAGCGGAATACCCGCATTGCGTAAATTGTCGATCAGGTCCTGGCGCGCCGGGTTTACCGCAATGCCGTGGTCGGTGACCAGTACATCCACGCTGGCTCCGGGCGTCACACGGGTCAGCACTTTTTCCACGACGCAGGGAATACGGCCGCGAACTAACGGCGCGGTAATGATGGTCAGATCCGCGCCGGCGGCGGTATCGCTATGTCCGCCGGATGCACCGCGCAGCACGCCGTTGGAGCCGGTCATCACGTTGACGTTAAAGTCGGTATCGATTTCCAGCGCGCTGAGCATCACCACGTTCAACCGCTCGCAGGAGGCGCCCTTGGAACCTGGACTGGCATACTGGTTGGTGGAGATCTCGACGTGGTTTGGGTTCTGCGCCAGCGAGCGCGCGGCGTCGCCATCGAACGACTGGGTATCAAGCAGCGTTTTGATCAGCCCCTTTTCGTGCAGATCGACCATCGTGCCGGTGATGCCGCCGAGGCCGAAGCTGGCGGTGATGCCGTTACGGCGCATTTTGTCTTCGAGGAAGCGGCTGACAGCCAGCGAGGCGCCGCCGGTGCCGGTCTGCAGCGAGAAGCCATCTTTAAAGTAACCGGAATGCTCGACCACCTTCGCCGCCTGGCGGGCAATCAGCAGTTCGCGCGGGTTGCTGGTCAGACGGATCGCCCCAGCGGTAATTTTTTCCGGATCGCCGACTTCGTCCACCTGGACGATCAGATCCACCTGATCCTGGGCAATGCTGGCCGGATAGTTTGGGTAATCCACCCACGCTTCGGTCAATAGCACCACGCATTTGGCATGTTCCGCATCAACGCGCGCATAGCCCAGCGAACCACAACGTGATTTACCGCTAAAGCCATTGGCATTACCAAACTCATCACAGCAGGGGACGCCGAGAAACGCGACATCAATCGACAGTTCGCCGCTTTGAATCAGCTGTACGCGACCGCCGTGAGAGTGGATCTGCACCGGGTTTTCCATCAGGCCGGCGGAGATCTCCTCGCCCAGCTTGCCGCGCAGACCGGAGGTGTAGATCTGGCGGATCACGCCATTTTTAATATGCTCGATCAGCGGCCAGTGGGCGTCGATCAGCGAACTGGATGCCAGGGTCAGATCGCGAAAGCCCATCTCCGCCAGCTTCGCCACCACCATATTGACCACTTTGTCACCGCCGCGAAACGCGTGGTGGAACGAGATAGTCATACCATTTTGCAGGCCGGAGCGACGGATTGCCGTTTCCAGCGAGTCGCAGATTTTACGCTGGCGCTTTTCTGTTTCACTGGCCAGCCATGGGCTTTTCGCCGTCACGCCGCTATAAGGGGTCAGTCCTTCCGGCATCACGTACTGCTGATTAAGCATTGCTACAGTTTCTTTCATCTTGTTCCCCTTAATCACGAATACCGGAAGCCGAGAGCGCCACCACTTTGCGAGCGTGGTCGATAATCGGTCCGTCGATCATCTTGCCGTTCAGCGACACCACGCCCAGACCGCGCGACTCTGCCTCTTCCGCCGCGGCAATCACCTCCAGCGCATGGTCGACCTCTTTGCGCGTCGGGGCATAGACCTGATGCAGGAGTTCAATTTGTCGTGGGTTGACCAGCGATTTGCCGTTGAAGCCGAGGTTTTTCGCCAGATTCGCTTCCGCGAGGAAGCCCTCTTCGTTGTTGATATCCGACCACACCACGTCATAGGCGGCGATGCCGGCAACGCGCGCGGCATGCAGCACGGCGCAGCGGGCATAGAACAGTTCAGTACCGTCACCACGGGAGGTGCCCATATCCATGACGTAGTCGAAAGCCGCCAGCGCGATCGCCGCCAGACGCGGGCTGGCGCGGGCAATCTCTACCGCATTCACCACGCCCAGCGCCGACTCGATGGCCGCCATGAGTTTGGTGCTGCCCACTTCCCGGCCGCATTCGCGCTCAATCCGCTCAACATGCGCTTCCAGCTCATGGATATCTTCTTTGCTGTCGGTTTTCGGCAGACGCACCATGTCCACGCCCGCGCGTACCACCGCTTCAAGATCGGCCAGACCAAACGGGGTGTTCAGCGGGTTAATGCGCACCACGGTTTCGATATCCTGATACAGCGGATGCTGCAGCGCCTGATACACCAGCAGACGGGCGGTATCTTTCTCCCGTAACGAGACGGCATCTTCCAGGTCGAACATCACCGCATCAGCACCGTAGACGAATGACGTGCTTAACATGGCGGCGTTGGCGCCAGGGATAAACAGCATACTGCGACGTGGTTTCATAGCTGGCTCCATTGCAATTGAGACTGTTGCGCCGCGCGCAGCGCCGCGGCCTGTACGCGGGCTCGCAAAACACACTCCAGGGCGCCTTTATCATCGACCACCACGTTGGCCTGCTTCACGCCAAGCTGCGCCAGCGTTTCTCTGACCACCTGCTCGATCGCGGCGCCAAACTGTTGTTTCACAATGCTGTCGATTTCCAGCTGAATGCCCGGCTGCGCCGCCGGTCCAATCCTGACCATCACATCGCTGGACTCCAGCGTGCCGGCCAGGGCGTCAATCTTCATTTCCATAGGGGAAAATCCTTAGTTAGGGCGTATAAATCAGGCGGTTTGATGTTCGCTCTCCGCCAGTTGCATCAGAAAAGAGAGGGTTCCCGGCGGCACCAGCGCCGCGACGGCTTGCCAGTTGCGCTGTCGGTACAGCTCGCGCACGCGAGAAGCGGATATCGGCCCACCGTTTTTTTCGATACGCGCCAGCTCAACCACTTCAACAGGCGGCGCATCACCGGGCGCTTCCAGCAACGCTTTCATGCGCTGGTTGTAGCTGCGGGTCAGCGAACACAGCGGCTCGGTGCCAACAAAGCGATGGGTGATCTGCAGCGCCGGGGCCAGGCGTTCGCGGAAGATCTGCAGGTCGATCTGGCTGTGGCAGTCATCGACCACGCCCTGCTCTTTGAGGAAGTAGCCGGGGAACGTCGCCCGTGAGATGAGGTACGCCGAACCGGGATGCAGCGTCACCTTGTCGATGCCGGCAATACCTTTTTCGATAAGCGTAAAGCGATCGTGATAGGAAAAGCAGGAGGCATCTTCCTTCACGACAAACAGATGCAACCAGTCGCACTGGCGTGCCGCCTGCTCCACCAGCCAACGGTGGCCGAGGGTAAACGGGTTGGCATTCATCACGATGGCGCCGATTTTGCGCCCCGGCTGACGGTACATCGCCAGCTGTCGGCAGTAGCGGGTCAGCCGTTCGCGGCTATTTTCCATTAATACGGCGCGATCGCCCGCCTGGGCAATTGGCCAGAAGCCTGCCCCGGAAAAGAGCGCAGCGTTACTGGGTTTAGTGAATAAAAACAGCTCGCTGCGCCCCAGCTCATAGGCCAGCGTCAGGAGCTCGGTCAGTAATTTAAGGCTCAGCCCCTCCCCCTGCAGCGAGGGATCGATGGCGATGCATTTCAGCACATTGCCGGCGATAGCACCGCAGCCGACCAGCCGCTGCTGATACTCGGCGATAATCGCCATTTCGCAGTCGGCCTCTAACGACAGTTGATGCTGGCGGAGAAACCGATCGATCGCCTCTCGCCGCGGTTTATCTTTTAATAGCTGAACGCGTTTTAATATCAGTGTCATTTTTTAGCGCTTCGTCATTTCAAAACGACCTGTATTTCGCCAGCGTTCGGCTATGGATTCTTGTATTTAAGTCACAGTTTTTCTCGTGGCTTAATTGGCTTTATGGTTTTTATGTTGTTAATTAATTCAGAATAATAAAAACAATTAAATTAATAAAAAACACGAGTATTCAGTGAAGGTAATCACACCTTACCACTGGGTCTATTTATTACTATGCGCCGGTCTTAATACTCCATCGATAAACAGGATAACGTTTATGACTAACATGAGTCAGGCTCCGGTAACGGAGAAGAAGGGCGTTAGCGACCTGCTGGGATTTAAAATCTTCGGCATGCCGCTACCTCTTTACGCGTTTGCGTTAATTACACTATTACTTTCACATTTCTATAACGCTTTACCCACCGACATTGTCGGCGGTTTCGCCATCATGTTTATTATCGGCGCCTTGTTCGGCGAAATTGGTAAACGCCTGCCAATATTCAATAAATATATCGGTGGCGCACCGGTGATGATTTTCCTGGTGGCGGCTTATTTCGTCTATGCCGGTATTTTCACGCAGAAAGAGATCGATGCCATCAGCAACGTGATGGATAAGAGTAACTTCCTTAACTTATTCATCGCGGTATTAATTACCGGTGCGATTCTGTCGGTGAACCGCCGCCTGCTGCTGAAATCGCTGCTCGGCTACATCCCAACCATCCTGATGGGCATTATCGGCGCGTCGATTTTCGGTATCGCTATCGGTCTGGTGTTCGGGATTCCGGTTGATCGTATCATGATGCTCTACGTTCTGCCGATCATGGGCGGCGGCAACGGCGCGGGCGCGGTACCGCTGTCGGAGATTTATCACTCCGTCACCGGCCGCTCACGTGAAGAGTATTACTCTACTGCCATCGCTATCCTGACCATCGCCAACATCTTCGCCATCGTCTTTGCCGCGATACTCGATATCATCGGTAAAAAGCACACCTGGCTGAGCGGTGAAGGCGAACTGGTGCGTAAAGCCTCATTCAAAGTGGAAGACGATGAAAAAGCGGGACAAATCACCCATCGTGAAACCGCCGTCGGCCTGGTGCTGTCCACTACCTGCTTCCTGCTGGCGTACGTCGTCGCCAAGAAAATCCTGCCCAGCATTGGCGGCGTTTCGATTCACTACTTCGCGTGGATGGTGCTGATCGTTGCGGCGCTAAACGCCTCCGGCCTGTGCTCACCAGAAATCAAAGCCGGCGCCAAGCGTCTGTCTGATTTCTTCTCTAAACAGCTGCTGTGGGTACTGATGGTCGGCGTCGGCGTCTGCTACACCGACCTGCAGGAAATCATCAACGCCATCACCTTCGCTAACGTCGTTATCGCCGCCATTATCGTTATCGGTGCGGTGATCGGCGCGGCGATCGGCGGCTGGATGATGGGCTTCTTCCCAATTGAATCGGCGATCACCGCAGGCCTGTGTATGGCTAACCGCGGCGGTTCCGGAGACCTGGAAGTCCTTTCCGCCTGTAACCGTATGAGCCTTATCTCTTATGCACAAATCTCCTCCCGTTTGGGCGGCGGTATTGTGCTGGTCATCGCCAGTATCGTGTTCGGCATGATGATTTAACCCATTTGCACGGTGGCGCGTTGGACTGACGAGGTAAATGGCTTATCAGGGTCCAATGCCGGGAGCGGCAGAGGGAAATCCACCCTACTCCTTAGCCGGAAACGCCAGAAACGTCGCCAGGCAGCGCGCCATCGTGCCTCTATTTGAGATGTACCAATGACTGACAATGCCGTCCTCCTGGGCGAAGGCTTCACCCTGATGTTTCTCGGCATGGGCTTTGTGCTGGTGTTCCTGCTGCTGCTCATCTTTGCCATTCAGGGAATGTCCCTCGCCGTGAACCGTC
>NZ_PIOG01000266.1:0-19589 GCF_002810545.1 Klebsiella sp. A-Nf5
GGTAAGACGCCAGCCGCCACCGGGCAGTAAAGCCGCTACGGAGCCGAGTATCCCGCCCGTCGGCGCTGCGCTTGCGCGGGCCTACGGGGGGATCACGCCGCGGGGGAAACCGCTCATCCCAGGTCCGGTAAGACAGTAGGCCCGGTAAGGCGCCAGCCGCCACCGGGCACAAACAGACGTCCAGTCTTCACCTCCTGCTTAGCCGGCCAGGTTGGTCGGCGAGTGTCAGGCGCTCTGGTTGTCCAGCGTCAGCTGCCCCTCGCGCCGCTGCTTCAGCTTCCAGAAGCCCCACAGCGCGATAAACCACAGTGGAGAAGCCAACAGCGCCAGCAGCGTGTCCGGGTCAAAGATCATGATGAAGATGGCGAAGGCGAAGAACAGCAGGCTCACCCAGCTCATCACCACCCCGGCAGGCATCTTAAAGATCGACCCGGCGTGCAGGTCCGGACGCTGACGGCGATAGACCAGATAAGCCACGAGGATCATCCCCCAGCTGAACACCACCATAATCGCCGCCAGGGTCGAGACGATGGTGAACAGGGTCATCACATTCGGCACCAGGAACAGCAGCAGCGTGCCGATCAGCATGCAGAAGCAGGAGAACAGCAGGCTACGCACCGGGATGCGGGTATTGCGCGACAGGATGCGAAACTGCCAGTGCGCGTGCTTTTCCACCGACAGGCCGTACAGCATGCGGGTGCTGGAGAAGACGCCGCTGTTGGCCGAGGACATCGCCGAGGTTAGCGCCACGAAGTTAATCACCGCCGCGGCGGCAGGCAGACCGGCCTTGGCAAACAGCGTCACGAACGGACTGGTCTCCGCCGATACCCCCGGCCAGGAGGCGACGGCGATAATCACCACCATCGACAGCAGATAGAAGATGATAATCCGCAGCGGCAGAGCATTGATCGCCTTGGGCAAAATGCGCTGCGGATCGCGGGTCTCCGCCGTCATGGTGCCCAGCAGCTCAATGCCGGTAAAGGAGAAGATCGCTATCTGGAAGCCGGCGAAAAAACCGGTGATACCGTGAGGCATAAAGGCCGTCGGGTCAGTAAGATGGCTGAGAGAAGCCGTCACGCCGTCCGGGGAAGTCCAGCCGGTGGCAATCATCCAGCCGCCAGTGCCGATCAGGGCGATAATGGTGATCACCTTGATCAGGGCGAACCAGAACTCCGCCTCGCCAAACATTTTCACCGACAGCAGGTTAAGCAGGAACAGGATCGCCAGCATGCTGAGGGCCGGCATCCATGCCGACAGTTCCGGGAACCAGTACTGCATATAGCTCCCGCAGACCACCACGTCGGCGATACAGGTCACTACCCAGCTTAGCCAGTAGGTCCAGCCGAGGTAAAAGCTCGCCTGCGGCCCAAGATACTCGCCGACAAAGTCGGCAAACGAGCGGTAGTCATGGCGGGTGAGCAGCAGCTCCCCCATCGCCCGCATCACCATATAGGTAAAGAACCCGACCAGCACGTAGATCACCAGAATCGAGGTGCCGGCGACGGCGATGTTGCGCCCCGCCCCCATAAACAGCCCGGTGCCGATAGCGCCCCCGAGGGCAATCATTTGAATGTGGCGGGCGCCGAGCCCGCGTTTAAGCTGTGACGCGCCCTCACCTCCGGCGGCAGGTGACGCCTGATGTTGATGTTCAGTCATGGTGTTTCCTCAGGCTGGTTGTGGGAGGCGAAGAGCCGCAGCGCGCAGCAGCAGCCCGGCGCGCTGACCGGTGGCAACCCCGGCGTTGGGAAAGAGGATATAGGGGGCCCGGGCCTGCACCACCCACCGTTTCTCCGCCTGGCGAGCGATTTCGTATCCCGCCGGGAGCGCGGTGAAGTTCTCGACGTTGGCCGCGAGATTAAGCGTAAATTCCCCCTCGCGCTTGATGATGCTCTCCTCGACCAGGAAGTAATCCACCGGCGCTTTGTCGCGCGGCGGCAGCGGCGCGTCAGAAATCCAGGCCCGGATCGCCGCGTCGGTGGCGGCGAACAGGCTGAGATCGTTGGCGCCGAACGGCATCACTTTCCCCAGCTCCAGGGTGGCGCTTTGCGCGGCGAACTTTTCGCAGGTGAAATGGGTGAAAGTGCCGCCCGCTTCGGTATGGCGCACGATGGCGTCCATCCCGCTGGCCTGCAACAGCTGGTAGAAGCCAGGCGAAAAATCCTCCTCGTGGGCCGGGAGCAGCGCAAACTGGCGATACAGCGACCCGCGAATAGCGGTGTGCATATCGAGATGGCTACGGTTGACCGGACCCGCCGCATCGGCGGCGCGATAGAAGGCCTGCACCGCCTGCTCCAGCGCAAAAGCCCGCCGCGACTCATTACCCGGGGTGACCGCCAGATGGCGGCCGCCGAACAGGCGATTCAGGTCGTTGTGCAGATAGCGGCGCGCGGCGCGGATCGCCGGCAGGTTACCAAAGACGATCAGCAGCGCCTGAGTGAGCGGCTGCCGCCCCTGGCTCAGATCGTGGGTCAGCTGCAGCAGCAGCTCCGTCGGCGCGGTCTCATTGCCATGCACGCCCGCGGAGAGGATCGTCGCCTGGCGCCACGGCGACGTCGGCAGCAACTGCAGGATCCCCTCGCCCAGCCAGCGGGCCTCGATATCCGCCGGGAAGGTCCACTCCTGCAGGCGGCAGTGCAGTAAATCGTTAACCAGGTGCTCCATCTGCCGCTCCTTAACGCTGAAAATCATAGACCGCGCCCAGGCGCAGGATCTGCGTCAGCTCATCCAGCGCCTGATAAACCTCGCGCAGCAGCTGCGGGTCCGCCAGATCGCGGGCGTGCAGCCGATCGCGATAATGTTTTTCCACCCATGCCGTCAGCTGCTGATAACGCTCGTCGTTCATCAGGCTATGCGCGTTGACCGCCTGGCGTTCAGCCTCGTTGAGCACCACCCGCAGCCGCAGACAGGCCGGGCCGCCGCCGTTGCGCATGCTTTCCCGCAGATCAAAGACCGCCACTTCATCGATCGGCGATGCGCTGTCGGCGGCCAGGTCGCTCAGATAGCGCCAGACGTTTTCCCGCTGGCGGCACTCCTCCGGGACCACGATCAGCATCTTGCCGTCAGGTTTGCTCAGCAACTGGCTGTTGAACAGATATGAGGCCACCGCGTCATCAAGCGACACCCGCTCGTCCGGCACTTCCACGCTGGTGAACGGGATATCCAGACTGTCGCTTTTAGCCCGCAGCGTCGCCAGCACCGTCGCCTGATCGACAAACGCCTGCTGATGGTGAAACAGCACATGGCGATTGCTGACCGCAATGACGTCGTTATGAAACACGCCACGATCGATAGCCTGCGGCGCCTGCTGGGCAAACACCGTGTAGCGCGGATCCAACTGATGCAGACGAGCCACTGCTTCGCTGGCCTCGAGGGTCTGCCGCGCCGGATACTTCACCGGGGCGATCCCGCCGCTGGCGCGTCGACCGTAGACAAAAAACTGCACCCCCTGCCGGTCATACTCCCGGCAGAAGCGGTTATGGTTGGCCGCCCCTTCATCGCCGAGGTCGCCATGCTGCGGCAGCGCCGCATGGTGGGCGAAGTAGCGCGGATCGGCGAACGTGGCGCCCAGGATCGCCGAGGTGGTGGGCGCCTCCTGCATACGGTGCAGCTTATTGTTCAGGTTGGCGACGGTGAAATGAACTTTGCCATCGGCGCTGTCCGCCGACGGTGAGACGGTCGCCGCGTTGGCGGTCCACATCGACGAGGCGGAGCTGAAGGCGGAGAGCAGCTGCGGCGCCGCGTGGGCCGCCTGCTGGATAACCTGCTCATCGCTGCCCTGGAAACCCAGTTCGCGTAGCAGACGCAGATTCGGCCGCGGCTGTGGCGGCAGAATGCCCTGCACGAATCCGCGATCGGCAAGGGCTTTCATTTTATACAACCCCTGCAGCGCCGCCTTTTTAGGGTTAGAGAGACCATCGCGGTTATTTTGCGAGGCTTCATTGCCGACGGAGAGTCCGGCGTAGTGGTGCGTCGGCCCGACCAGGCCATCAAAGTTTGCTTCAAAACCAGACATATGTCCTCACAGGATCCGTTATCAGAATGGCAGGCCCGGCGATACCGTCGCCGGAAGCGTCAGCGTATCGCTGACCAGAGAGGCCATCGGCCAGGCACAGTAATCGGCGGCGTACCACGCTGCCGCGCGATGGTTGCCGGAGGCGCCCACCCCGCCAAACGGCGCTTTACTGGAGGCGCCGGTCAGCGGCTTGTTCCAGTTGACGATCCCGGCCCGCGCCTCGTCCGCCAGCTGGTCAAACTGCGCCGCATCGCTGGAGATCAGCCCGACGGCCAGGCCATAGCGGGTCTGGTTGGCGAGGCGGATGGCCTCCGGGAAGCCGTCATAACGGATAACCGTCAGCAGCGGGCCAAAGTACTCTTCATCCGGCACGTCGATACCGGTGACATCAACGATCCCCGGCGTCAGTACCGTGGAACGTGGGTCGGGCTGGCGCATGCGCAGCAGCACCTTGCCGCCGAGCCCCTCCAGTTTTTGCTGCGCCGCCAGCATGTTCTGCGCGGCGTCGAGAGAAATCACCCCGCCCATAAACGGCGCCGGCTGGTCATCCCATTTGCCGGCGCGGATCTGCGCGCTGGCCGCGACCAGCCGCTGCAGCAGCGCATCCCCCTGCTCGCCACGCGGAACGATCAGCCGGCGCGCGCAGGTGCAGCGCTGTCCGGCGGAGATAAACGCCGACTGGATAATCACATGCAGCGCCGCATCGACATCGGCCACGTCGGCGACGATCAGCGCGTTGTTGCCGCCCATCTCCAGCGCCAGCATCTTCTCCGGCTGGCCGCCGAAATAGCGATGGAAGTGGAAACCGGCCGCCGCGCTGCCGGTGAACAGCACGCCGTCGACATCACGATTTTCCAGCAGCGCCTGGCCGGTGGCTTTTCCGCCCTGCAGCAGATTGATCACCCCGTCGGGGACGCCCGCCTGCTGCCACAGCTGGACCGTCATTTCGGCGGTGGCCGGCGTCAGCTCGCTGGGTTTAAACACGATGGTATTCCCGGCGATCAGCGCCGGAATGATGTGCCCGTTGGGCAGGTGGCACGGGAAGTTGTAGGGGCCAAAGACCGCCATCACACCGTGCGGTTTGTGGCGCAGCTGTGCTTTTCCGTCCGGCAGCGTCGACTCGTGAAAGCCCGTCCGCTGGTGATAGGCCTCGATGGAGATCGCGGCCTTGCCGATCATCGCCTGCACTTCTGTGCGGGTCTCCCACAGCGGCTTGCTGGTCTCCCGGGAAATCAGGGTCGCCAGCGCCTCTTTATGCGTCTCCAGCAGCGCGGCAAAACGCTCCACCACGGCAATACGCTCGGCCAGCGGCCGGTGCGACCAGGGGTAAAACGCCGCGCGCGCCGCGGCGCAGGCCGTCTGGACGTCGTCGGCTCCCGCGCTGGCCGCCTGCCACAGCAGCGACTGATCCTCCGGGGCCAGTTTGCTCATCGTTGCGCCGCTGCCCGCCTGCCACTGCCCGGCTATAAACTGTGCTTTTACCGCCATGATCTGTTTTCCTCTGGATTCAGGGTTACCGTATAAACGCGGTCGGTATCACTGACCTGCAGCGCGTCCAGCGCGGCGGCATCCAGTGAGACCTGCTCTTCGTGGGCCACCAGCAGCGCCCGGAAATTGTCGAACTGACCGTTGGCGACGAGCGTCGGCGCCGGCAGGGCGCCCATCAGCTGCTGGGCCGGCAGGCACTGGCTGTCGCGCACGGCGCGGATCTGATCGGTGTTCGCCTCCAGCACCGGACCGGCATCGAAAATATCCACCGAGCCGCGCCAGCTGAATCCCTCTTTTTCGAGGATCGCCCGCGCCGGGGCGGTATTGGGATGCACCTGACCGATGACCTCGCGGGCCGCTTCCGGCAGCAGTGAGATATAGATCGGGTAAGCCGGCATCAGTTCGGCAATAAAGGTTTTCATGCCGGTGCCGGTCAGCCGGTCGGCATCGGCAAACGGGATGTCGAAGAAGTGATGGCCCAGCGCATCCCAGAACGGCGACTGCCCCTGCTCATCGCTGCAGCCGCGCAGTTCGGCAAACAGGTGCGGGGAAAACCACTCGCGAAAGGCGGCGATAAATAAAAAGCGCGCCTTGGAGAGCAGCAGACCATTGCGGTTGCGCTGATAGGCCGGGTCGAGAAACAGCGTACACAGTTCGCTGTGCCCGGTGTGGTCATAGCTGAGATTAAGCAGCTCCTGAGGCTTATAGACTCCCAGCGCTTTCGAGGCGCGAACCGTTTTCTGAATGCGAAAATTGTAAAACGGCTCGTCCAGGCCCACCGCGACCTCAATGGCGCTCACCCCCACCACCCGCGCCAGCGCGGTGTCTTCCAGCACAAACAGGAAACCCTGCTGGCCGCGCGGCAGTTCGCCGGCGAAGGTCTCGATACTGCGCTGGATACGGGCGGCCAGGCGCCCGGCATCATGCGGTAAGGAGGTCATGCCGACCCCCGCCCGCGCGGCAAGGCGGACGATGTCGTCGAGATCGTTTTCCCGTACGGGACGAAATAGCATCACAGGCCGTCCTCCCGGTTAGCGGGTTAAGCGAGCAACGGCGCGATCAAGGCGCACGAAGGCTTCCGCAATATCCGCCAGCGGGATATTGAGCGCCGGCGCGAAGCGCAGCACGTCCGGGCCGGCAATCAGGGCGATCAGCCCCTCTTCCGCCGCCAGGTTGGTCAACGTTTTGGCCTTGCCGCGCAGCGGCCCCGCCAGCTCAGCGCCGATCAGCAGACCGGTGCCCCGCACGGCGCTGAACGCATCGTAACGGGCAGAGATCGCATTCAACTGGTCAACAATCAGCGCATGGCGCTCGCCAACGCCCGCCAGCAGCGGCGCATCGAGATGGGCCAGCACGGCGTTAGCGACGGTCGCCGCCAGCGGGTTGCCGCCGAAGGTGGTGCCATGAGTGCCGGGCTGGAAGACCTGCGCCCAGGCCTCTTTCGCCAGCATCGCGCCGATCGGGAAGCCGCCCCCCAGCCCTTTGGCGCTGGTGAGGATGTCCGGGACGACGTTGTAGTGCTGGTAGGCGTAGAGATGGCCGGTACGGCCCGCCCCGGTCTGCACCTCATCGAATATCAGGGTCGCGTGATGGCGATCGCAGAGGGTGCGCAGCGCCTGCAGGAACGCCGGATCAGCGGGTATCACGCCGCCTTCGCCGATGATCGGCTCGACGATCACCGCACAGGTGCGTGAAGAGATGGCCGCGGTGACCGCCTCGATATCGTTATAGGGCAGATGGGTAATGCCCTGCGGCAGCGGAGCATAATCGCTGGAATATTTCGGCTGGCCGCCGACGGAGACGGTGAACAGCGTCCGGCCATGGAAGGCATGGTTGAAGGCGATGATTTCGCTTTTTTCACCACCAAACTTATCGTGAGCGTATTTCCGTGCCAGTTTGAGAGCGGCCTCGTTGGCTTCGGCGCCGGAGTTGCAGAAAAACACCTTATCGGCAAAGGTCGACTGCACGAGGGTTTTCGCCAGCTGCAGCACCGGCTCGTTGGTATAGCCATTGCCGATATGCCACAGCTTCGCCAGTTGATCCTGCAGGGCCTGGGCCAGTGCCGGATGGGCATGGCCTAAGGCGTTCACCGCAATGCCGCCCGCCATATCGATATACTCTTTCCCCTGCTGGTCCCAGACGCGGGAGCCCGCCGCCCTGACCGGAATAAACGGCGCGGGGGCAAAACAGGGAACCAGGTAAGCGTCAAAATCTTCGCGAGTCATAGTGCCTGACATCATTCATCTCCGGAACGTAAGACGACGGAAAACGCTCCCGCCGCGTTGGACAATCGACATTAACCCTGACCCTCGGCTTATTTTGGGCACGAGTGCGCCCGCTGTGATGGCAAAAATATTCACCACAGGAAAAATAAGCCCTATTTATTTTACGGGTAATTGTTAATTCATGGTTAACGCCATGTTGTTGTGTGGGCTAATGCTGGCCTGTGAACAATAAGATTGTCAATACGGGTGGAAGCAATTTATTCACTTTTTGAAGATCATCAAGATAATGAAAAACATAGAAAAAATATTTTCCTATGCACTTAATTGAATAAAAAGTGAATTAAAATGCACAGCTTGCGGGTGGTTGGCGTGCGTAGTTATTCACTTAAAAAATAAAAAATCTAACAAAAATTTAAAAATCGGAATTGCCGTCAAATACCGCTTTATAAAATTGGTGATACCATTCATTGCACAGAGTTTACTGCT
The DNA here is from genome assembly GCF_002810545.1 of Klebsiella sp. A-Nf5. Taxonomy (NCBI): domain Bacteria; kingdom Pseudomonadati; phylum Pseudomonadota; class Gammaproteobacteria; order Enterobacterales; family Enterobacteriaceae; genus Klebsiella; species Klebsiella sp. A-Nf5. The sequence continues at coordinate 8,212 of NZ_PIOG01000266.1, forward strand.
GTAGCTATTCCACGGTTTTACACGACATAAATAACACTGAGAAACAGGACTCTTATGGAAAAGTTATCTTACGCATCCGAAAGTAGTACATCTCCCTGGACCACCTACCTGCGCCAGATCGACCGTGTCGCGCCTTATCTCGGCGATCTTGCCTACTGGGTGGAAACCCTGCGCCATCCGAAGCGTGCGCTGATCGTCGACATTCCTGTGCAAATGGACGACGGCACCATCCGCCACTTCGAGGGCTATCGCGTTCAGCACAATCTGTCGCGTGGACCGGGTAAAGGCGGTGTTCGCTACCATCCGGATGTCGATCTCAACGAAGTCATGGCACTTTCTGCCTGGATGACTATTAAGTGCGCCGCGGTCAATATTCCTTACGGCGGGGCCAAAGGCGGCATTCGCGTCGACCCCTTCTCACTGTCAGAAGGTGAACTGGAGCGTCTGACCCGCCGCTACACCAGCGAAATCGGCATTATTATCGGGCCGCAGAAAGATATCCCGGCGCCGGACGTCGGCACCAACGGTAAAGTGATGGCATGGATGATGGACACCTACTCCATGAACCATGGCACCACCATCACCGGCGTGGTCACGGGCAAACCGATCCACCTCGGCGGCTCCCTCGGCCGTGAAAAGGCCACCGGGCGTGGCGTATTCGTCACCGGCCGGGAAGTGGCTCGTCGCGCCGGTATCGAAATTGAAGGCGCCAAAGTGGCGCTGCAGGGCTTTGGTAACGTCGGTAGCGAAGCAGCCCGCCTGTTCGCCGGCGTCGGCGCCCGCGTGGTGGTCATTCAGGATCATACCGCGACCCTGTATAACGAAGGCGGAATTGATATGGCCGCCCTCACCGCCTGGCAGGCGGAGAAAAAGCAGATTGCCGGTTTCCCGGGCGCCCAGGAGATCGATAAAGACGCTTTCTGGACCACCTCGATGGACATCCTGATCCCGGCGGCACTGGAAGGGCAAATCACCCGCGAGCGCGCTGAGAAGCTGAGCTGCAAACTGGTGCTGGAAGGGGCCAACGGCCCAACCTATCCGGAAGCGGACGACGTACTGGCTGAACGCGGTGTGATCGTGGTGCCGGACGTCATCTGCAACGCCGGCGGGGTGACCGTCAGCTATTTTGAGTGGGTGCAGGACATGGCCAGCTTCTTCTGGAGCGAAGAGGAGATCAACGCCAAGATGGATCGCATCATGACCGACGCCATCATTCACGTCTGCGATAAAGCCGCCGAGAAAGCGTGTACGCTGCGTACCGCCGCCTATATCGTGGCCTGCGAGCGCATCCTGATGGCGCGTAAAGACCGCGGCATCTACCCGGGCTGATCCCCGTCAGGGACTGAATCAGGGGGGTGGCGTAGTGCCGCCCCCCTTTTTTTCGCTATCGTACCGTCAGCTGCCGGTGGACCACAGCACCGGCCATCCCCGACGCTGCGACTCCGCCAGCAGCGCCGCGCACGGATTGACCCCACAGGGGTGCCCAACCAGCGCGAGCAACGGCAGATCCGAGATATGATCCCCAAAGGCATAGCACGCCGCCAACGGCTGTCCCTGTTCCTGCGCGTAGCGTTGGGCATGCAGCGCCTTATGTTCGCCAATGGCGGTCCGCCAGAGTTCCCCGGTATAGTGATCGTCAACCACCACCGGCTCTGAACACAGAGCATGCTCCACCCCCAGCGCCGCCATCGCTGGCCAGAGAATGTCGGTCATCGACCCGGAGACAAATACCACATCATCCCCCCGCGCCTGATGCTGCTTGAGGATCGCCACCACCTCGCGGTGAAAACCATATCCACCTTCGCGATACAGTGTCTCCGCGACCGCCCGCACCTGGGCGCGCGGCTCATGGCGAAACAGCGAATAGTAATAGCGATTGATCGTCTCACGCGAACTGCCTGCCCTGCTGAGACCCTGCACCATCTGGACAATCGCTGCGGCAGTCAGGCCGCACTGCAGCGGATACTCCCAGGCATAGCGGTGCAGAAACAGAAACATACTCTTGCCGTTGATGAGGGTTTCATCCACGTCAAAAAAGGCGATGCTCATCCCCGTCCCCCTGCTCAATACTGACCAGATAATGTTGATGGCATAGCGCCGCCTGCTCACACTCCTTACGAGTAATGTAGTTCAGGTCATAGACGCTGAAGCTAAAGCCGACTTCCGCTTTGCGGGTGCCGGTCTGGTCAAAACCGACCGAACACTCGCAGGTAAAGCGGCCGTGGGCTGAGCTTTTGCGCGACACCACATTCAGCACAATGGTCACCGGCAGCGGGAAAACAAAGCTGGAAAAAGCCACCTGCAGCGAGCTCAGCGTGAAGTACTTCTCGTCCATCGCCACGCCCGCCTCCGCCAGCAGAAATTTCTCCGAGGTGGCGATGATGGTTTGCCGCGCCGCCTCGATCAGCACCATCCCCTGGATGTGTTGCCCGGTCTGGTGGTCGCAGAGCAGCTCCGAGGCGTCCTGCAGGATCAGACGCGCGCAATAGCTATCTTCATCGCGTTTTTCCGGCGAGGTGATGAGGATGTTCTCTTTTTTACGTTTATGTACCAGCCGCTGATGATCGCGGTTGTTTTGATAATAGAGATCCTGCAGATTGACGATCTGGCGGATTTTATCCGGATAGTGCTGACGAATAATGCAGACCGTGCGGGAGATGTCGTCGAGCTGAACGCCCTGACCAATGACGATTTTATCGACGCCGGCGAGCTCGCCGCTCCAGACAAAACGCTCAAACTCGTTGACGGTCAGCACATGCTGATGCCGCCGGGCAAAATCGGTAAATTTCTCACCCACCACAATTAATTTTTCCATGGCGCTTGTCTCCTCAGATCGTTTTCACAATTAACGCAATACCCATCCCACCGCCGATACACAGCGAGGCCAGGCCGGTCGGTTTATTCTCCCGGCGCAGCGCGTGCAGGAGGCTCACGACAATCCGGGTTCCGGAACTGCCAAGCGGGTGCCCGAGGGCAATCGCGCCGCCGTTGACGTTCAGGCGGGCGGCTATCTCCTCCGCCGTCATCTGATGCTCTCGGGCCAGCCCCTTGACCACCCCCAGCACCTGCGCGGCAAAGGCTTCGTTAATTTCCAGTCGCGCCATATCGCTGAGCTGAAAACGCCCGCGGCGCAGGGCGCACGTCATGGCCGGCAGCGGCCCAAGCCCCATCATCGCCGGGTCGACACCGCCCTCGCCGAAGGAGACTATCTCAGCCAGCGGCCGCAGGCCGTACTGCGCAACGGCGCGCGCCGAGGCGAGGATCACTGACGCTGCGCCGTCGTTCAGCCCCGAGGCGTTGCCCGCCGTGACGCTCCCGTCGCGACGAAAAGCCGGTTTCAGCGCCGCCAGCTGGTCGGCGCTAAGGTCATGGCGGATCTGCTCATCCTCGCGGACCACGCTGACGCCCCGCTTCCCGCTGACCGTCACCGGCACTATCTCCTCGGCAAAATGGCCGGCGCGGCTGGCGGCGGAGGCTTTTTGATGGCTGTCCAGCGCGTACTGGTCCTGTTCTGCGCGCGAGATCTGTTCATGCGCGGCGATGGCCTCCGCCGTTTCCCCCATCGGAATATGCAACAGCGGATCGGTTAAGCCATCGCTCTGGATCAGATCTTCGCTGCTGAACGCGCCAAATTTCATGCCGCCCCTTATCTCTCCCCGCAGCAAAAACGGCGCCTGGCTCATGTTTTCCATCCCGCCAGCGACGACCAGGTCGGCATAACCGCTCTGAATATGGATCGCCCCTTCGGTAATACTTTTCATGCCGCTACCGCAGATCATATTCAGGGTGTAAGCCGGCTTTTGCACCGGGATCCCCGCCCGCAGCGCGACCTGACGCGCCGGCCCCATCCCCTGTCCGGCAGAGAGGACGCTGCCGCAGATCACTTCGTCAATCCACGCCGGGTCAATCCCGGCCTGCTGCAGGTTGTGGCGGACGGTGAGCGCGGCCAGTTCCACCGAAGAGACCGTTTTCAGGGCGCCAAGAAAGCGCCCCACCGGTGTACGGCAGGCCGCGACGATATACACTTTATTCATGATTATTCCATTACGTAGAGCGAGGAAAGATACTGCAATGTCCCGGCTTCGCTGCCGGTAAAGCCCACATAGCCATCGGGATTGATCACTGCATAGTCATCGCGGCCAATCTGTAGCGCCTCAAGAAACGCCTCGTCCGCCGGGTCAAGGGCGCAGAATATAAACCAGCCGCTATGTTTCAGGCGGGACAAGGGAGGACAGTCGACGCGCGCGGAAAAGACCACGACCTTACCGCTGGCGAAGGTGTCATAACTGTTGCGAAACCTCGCCTGCGGCGAGGTAAAGACGTACCACGGGACATGGTGGCCCATCAGGCCGTTCGGGTGAGCGCTCTGCGGCGCGGCAAAGCCGGCGTACTGCAGCGGCAGCTGGTGGCGATAATAGTGACGGTTGCAAAACTCCGGAAAGTAGACCGCGTCGATATGATTTTTCGGCACCAGACCGGCGATCAGGCCGGTATCGTGATCGGTGGCGTGCAGCACGCCGCTCACCGCGGCGAAACGCTCGGTGCGATAGGATCCCAGCAGCCGGTCGCTGGCGACGCCATGCAGGTAAAAGGCCAGCTTCCAGGCCAGGTTAATCGCATCCTGAATACCGGTATTCATCCCCTGCCCGCCAATCGGACTGAACAGATGGAAAGCATCGCCCGCCAGCATGATATTGTGCTGCAGATTGTCATCGGCGATCCGGTTATAGAAGTTGGCGCTGGAGGACCAGGTCAGCGCCTGCGCCGGAGGAACCTCGGGGCAGAAGCGCGCCAGCGCCACATTGATCTCCTGCAGATCCGGCACCGGACGCGGCGACGGTAATCGGCCGGCTCTTTTAATCACGATCCTGACCTGATTGTCCGGCATGGGCAGAAAGATCAGAAAGCCCTGCTCGTCAATATAGTAAGAGGTTCCCGGGAGCGTCGCCGCGCTGGCGAACTGCACGTCCGCCATCACAAAATGCAGCGGGTAATCATGGCCGCTAAAGCCAATCCCGGCCAGCTCCCGAACGGTGCTGGCCGCGCCGTCGGCACCGATAATATAGTCATAAGTGGCGGAACAGGCCCGGCGGGCATCGTCGAGCAGAGAGACGTGATAGCGCCCTTCCTCCCGCCGCCAGGAAACCAGCTGATGTCCGCGTTTCACCTGCTGCCCGGCCTCGGCCAGCGCCGTTTCAAGGATCTTCTCCGTCCGCGGCTGCGGGATACTGACATGGAAGGGATAGCAGGTGGGGAGATGGCGGTTATCGATGTGCAGAAATTTGCGGTTTTTATACCAGGCGTAAATTGACTGAACCTGCTTGCCCTGGGCGACCAGTTCCCCGGCAAGGGCTAAGCCGTGGAAGGCTTTAATCGTCGCCGGACTGACGCTCAGCGCTTTGGACCAGGTGGTGCTGTGTGTATTTTTATCAATAATATCAAAATCAATTCCATACTTATTCAGATAGCAGCCAATGATTAACCCTACCGGGCCGGCGCCAACAATGAGTACTTTTTTCACGATCGAGCCTCTCTGTATGCCCCGGAGGGGGCATACGCGTGTTGCCTGGGTGCAGGGTAAGTTAGGGATAGATATCGTCGGCCAGACGGCGATCGCCGGCGACATTGCAGATATGCCAGTAGGGATAAGGCTTCTCTTTTTCGCTCACGCTGTTGAGGATCGCCGCCTCCTCGTCGCTCAGCGTCCAGTTCAGTGCCGCCAGGTTATCCTCCAGCTGGGCGAGTTTGGTCGCGCCGATCACCAGCGATGTGATCCCCGGGCGGGTACGCAACCAGTTGAGCGCCACCTGCGCCACGCTGGCGTTGCGCTGACGGGCAATCTCCTGCATCACTTCCAGGGTCTGCCAGGCTTGTTCGCGATTGGCGATCGGCGCCGACTCAAACGGGGTGGCGTTCGCCAGCCGACTGCCCTCAGGAAACGCCTGATTACGCGGGTATTTACCGGTGAGGAAGCCCCCGGCCAGCGGGCTCCAGACGGTGATGCCGACGTTCTGATCGACGCTGAGCGGGATAATCTCATGTTCCAGTTCACGCGCGGCGATATTGTAATAGCCCTGATAGACGCAGAATTTTTCCAGTCCGAGGCGCTCTGAGATCCCCAGCGCCTTCGCCAGCTGCCAGGCCGCATAGTTGGAGACCCCGATGTAGCGAATTTTCCCGGCGCGAATCAACGCATCCAGCGTCCGCAGGGTATCCTCCAGCGCGGTGCGCGGATCGAACCCGTGGAGATGATAGATATCGATATAATCCGTTTTCAGCCGCTGCAGGCTGGCGTCGACGGCATTAATAATATGGTAGCGCGACGCCCCCAGCGCGTTCGGATTGGGGTCGGTCTGCCAGCGTCCTTTGGTGCCGATAATCACCTGCTGGCGTTTCCCCTTCAGCGCGTTACCGAGCAGCTCTTCGCCCTGGCCGTTTTTATAACAGTCCGCGGTATCAAAAAAGTTAATCCCGGCGTCCAGCGCTTTGTACACCAGATCGTATGCCGTGTGCTCAGGGACCACGCCGAATTCCGACCAGTTGCGTCCCGGCGCGCCGAGAAAGGCCCCTTTCTCACCAAACGTCATGGCGCCAAAACAGAGCTCCGACACCGACAGCCCGGTGGAACCTAAATACCGATACTTCATGCTTGATTTCCTTTTAAAGGTGACAACGTCACACTAGCGATAACAAATCCGCTGGCGGTCAGGCACGCACCGGCCAGGGGAATATGCGAGAGGGAGACGCCGGCGGTGAGCAACAGCCCACCAAACCAGGCGCCAGCGGCATTGCCGAGGTTAAAGGCGGCGATATTGCACGAGGAGACCATGCTTTTGCCGGTCTCACTGCTGTCCAGCGCCTGCATCTGCAGCGGCGGAATGGTGGAGAACATCGCCGCCCCCAGCAGAAACACCGCCGCGCAGGCGCCGGATAGCGTCTGAATGGCGAACGGAAAGAGGCACAGGACGACGATTAGCAAGGCCAGGGTCAGCAGCAGCGCCCGGCGGACACCACCGTCGGTCAGGCGGCCGCCGAGGTGATTCCCGGCGACCATCCCGACGCCAAACAGCACCAGCACCGGTGGAATGAGATGGTCGCTCATCCCGGTGACGGTTTTCAGCATTGGCGCAATGTAGGTAAAAGCGGCGAAGACGCCGGAAAACCCGAGCGCGGTGATCAGCAAGCTGCGCAGCACCGTCGGATGGCGCAGCACCTTCAACTCGTCGCGGATCCGACTCTGCAACGCCGGTTGGGCCTGACGGCCGGGCACCAGGGCAATGACTGCCAGGGCGGAAAGAATGCCAATCAGCGTGACCATAAAGAAGGTGTAGCGCCAGCCAAGGTATTGCCCTACCCAGGCGCCGAGCGGCACGCCCAGAATATTGGCCAGGGTGGCGCCGAGAAAGACGGCGGAGACCGCCGAAGCCCGTTTATCCACCGGCGCCAGCTCCGCGGCATAGACCGAACTGATGCCGAAGAATGAGGCGTGAGCTAAGGCGGTTATTACCCGGAAAATAATGAGCATGGTCATATTACCGGCAATACCGCAACCTAAATTACCGATGGAAAATAAGATCATCAGAAATAACAACGCCGGTTTTTTGGGGTAGCGGCTTAATAGCGGTGTGAGGAGCGGCGCGCCAATCACCACCCCACAGGCATAAGCGGTAATAGACCAGGCGGCAAGCGTGATGGATATATGAAAATCATGGGCCACATCGAGTAATAACCCCATAATCACAAATTCGGTGGTACCAATACCAAATGAGCCCACGGAAAGCGCATAAACTGCCGCAGGCAATCCTGCCGTACGGGAAACAGCAATAGTCATAAGTAACCTCATCTCCCGCCAGGGCGGCGGGAGAATAGTATTCAGGGGGTTATTTTTCGATTAAGTTAAAGTCGCCCTGGTTATAGCGTAAGCCAGTGACGTTATCGGGAGTGAAAATATCTTCGATGGTGAGAATATCCTCAGGAGAGAGGGTAATATTCGCGGCTCCGGCATTATCGCGCAGATGGGCAATTTTCCTCGCCCCCGGGATAGGCACAATATCCTCGCCTTTGCTCATGACCCAGGCAAGGGCAATCTGCGCAAGCGTCGCGTCATAGCGCGTGGCCACCTGCTGCAGGCGCTCAAGCAGCAGCTGGTTTTTGCGCATGGTCTCGGCCTGGAAGCGCGGCAGATTGCGGCGGAAATCATCCTCAGCGAAGACGCCAGGATCGGTGATTTTTCCCGTCAGGAAGCCGCGCCCCAGCGGGCTGTATGGGACAAAACCCACCCCCAGCTCGCGGCAGGCGTTGAGAATACCGGCCTCCGGCTCGCGGGTCCACAGCGAGTATTCCGTCTGCACGGCGGTAATCGGATGCACCTTGCAGGCCCGACGCAGCGTCTGGGCTGAGACTTCCGACAGTCCGATATGGCGAATTTTCCCCTCTTTAACCAGATCGGCCATGGTGCCCACCACGTCTTCCACCGGTACCGCCGGATCGACGCGGTGCTGATAGAGCAGATCGATGGTCTCGATATTCAGCCGCTTCAGCGACCCTTCCACTGACTCGCGAATATGTTCCGGACGGCTGTCGACACCGGCCATGCGCTCCAGTCCCTGGCCGGTCGGCAAAATACGAAAACCAAACTTGGTGGCAATCTGCACCTTATCGCGGATACCTTTAATCGCTTTCCCGACAAGGACTTCATTATCGAAAGGGCCATACACTTCGGCAGAATCCAGAAAGGTCACGCCCATGTCCACCGCGGCATGAATCGTATTAATCGCCTGCGACTCCTCGGCGCCGCCGTAGGCGAAACTCATTCCCATACACCCGAGACCCAATGCGGAAACCTGGAACTTCTCTTTTCCGAGATAACGTGTTTTCACCTTATTTTCCTTACGTGCTGAATGTTATTAAATATATACTTCCCTTTTACATTGATAACAATTAATCTATTCCGAACGCGGTGTTAGCTGGAAATTAACAATGAAAACCTTGCCGGATTTGCAACAAATTGAAATATTAATACTCATAGTGAAACATGGCAGTTTTCGCCAGGCCGCCAGGGCATTAAATCTTTCACCACCGGCCCTCACCAGCGCAATTAATCATCTGGAAGAAAAGTTAGGCGTGCGCCTGCTAAATCGCTCGACGCGCAGTTTGTCATTAACCGCCGTGGGTGAAGAATTTCTTAATAATATGACGCCGGTGGTCAATGATTATCGCCGGGTGGTTGACAGCCTGAATTATCATCGCCTGACGCCGGAAGGCGTAGTGAAAGTCAATTTACCGCGTATTGTTCTTGACCTGCTTTTTCAACACTATTTTATTGCCTTTAAAACCGCCTATCCCGATGTGACGCTCGAACTGTATACCACCGATCGGAAAGTCAATATTATTGAGTCCGGTTTTGACGCCGGTATTCGCTATTCGCAGGATGTGCCCAAAGATATGATTGCCATCCCCTTTGGCGAGAAGCTGTCGCTGATCCCGGTGGCCAGCCCGGCCTATATCCGCGAGGCCGGAGCGCCCGACACCCCGCAGTCGCTGGTCAATTTCCGCTGCATCAACCGCTGTTTTCCCAGCGGGGAAAAGTACCGTTGGGAGTTTATTAGCCCCAGCGGGGAGCCGAGCGAAGTCACGGTCAGAGGCGATCTGGTCGTTGATTCCGATACGGCGATGATCCAGGCGGCGGAGAGCGGATTAGGCATCGCCTTTGTCTATCAGTCGCTGGTGACGCAGCAGCTGAGCACGGGCAGTCTGGTCCGTTTGTTACCCGACTACCACTATCCGGCAGACCATTTCTGCGTCTACTACCCGAGCCGGAAACATATTCCGGTGCCGCTGCGGGCCTTTATCACCTGGGTGATGGCGCAGAATAAGAACATCCTCAGTGAGTAAAGGGTTCGCGGGTTAACCCATCGCTATTTGCCACAATAAACGCACATACCGTTAACCACTTTTTTTCCTTCGCCTTGAATTATGGCGGTCGCCCGGCATAAACTCGTTAGAGCTCTAACGATATTGGCAGACGACCTATGGATAACCGACAGCTAAACTTCTCTCATCTTTTATACCTCACCGCCCATCACTGGCGGCTGGCGGTCAACCGTCGGCTGAAGGACCTTGGCCTGAGCCAGGCCAGCTGGGTGGCGGTCGCGGCCATTGCCCGCCAGCCACAGCCGCTGTCGCAAAGCGAACTGGCGCAGGAGCTGGGGGTAGAGAGTCCGACCATTGTGCCGCTGATCAACCGGCTGGTCGCCCTCGGTCTGGTGGAGCGTGTCACCACCGCCAGCGATAAACGTAAGCGGCTGCTGGTCGCCACCGAGCAGGGAATGGCGCTGTATGAGCAGGTCAAAACAGTGGCGGACGATCTGCGCGAGGAGATCCTGACGGCGATCACCCCGCAGGAGCGGGAACAAACTCAGCGGGTGCTGGAAAAGCTGTTGCGTGAAGTGGAGAAGAAATAATGCCCCGTCGCCAGGGTAACCCCTACGCCCCGCATGACTGGGCGCCGCATGAAAAACCGGCCCTGCTCGGCTCGCCCTCGACGCCGCTGCACAGCCCGGCGAAACGTCTCGCCTATGGCGTGGTCGGCCTGCTGGTGTGCCTCACCGGCGCGCTGGGCAACGCAGTGGTCACCGCCAACCTGCAGTTGCTGCAGGGCACCTTCGCCGCCTGGTCGACCGAGATCGCCTGGCTGCCGGCGGTGTACGTCATGACCAACGTCTCCATCAACCTGCTGCTGGTGAAATTTCGCCAGCAGTTTGGGCTGCGCGCCTTTACCGAAGGCTTTCTGGTGCTCTATGTGCTGGTCACCTTTTTCCACCTGTTCGTCAACGATCTCAGCTCGGCGATAATGGTCCGCGCCGCCCACGGCATGGTGGCCGCAGCGCTCAGCTCGCTTGGGATCTACTACCAAGTGCAGGCCTGGCCCGCACGCCACCGCCTGAAAGGGCTGACCATCGGCATCACCGGCTCGTCACTGGCCATTCCGCTGGCGCGTCTCTTTTCCACCGAGCTGCTGCAGATCGATGAATGGCGCGGCCTTTACTTCTTTGAACTGGGGCTGGCGCTGGTGTCGCTGGCCTGCGTCATCGCGCTGAAACTGCCGCCGAGCGATCGTAAAAAGGTGTTCGAGAAGAAGGATTTTATCACCTTCTTTCTGTTGGCGCCCGGCATGGCGCTAGTGTGCGCCGTGCTGTCGCTGGGGCGGCTCGAGTGGTGGTTTGAAGCGCCGTGGATCGGCTGGTCGCTGGCGGCAGCGGTGGTGCTGATCGTCGCCGCTATCGCCTTTGAGCATAACCGCAGCAATCCCCTGCTCAATACCAAGTGGCTCTCCAGCGGCAGCATCGTACGCCTCGGCCTGATTATGCTGCTGATCC
>NZ_PIOG01000269.1:0-117689 GCF_002810545.1 Klebsiella sp. A-Nf5
CCCATGTGAGAGTAGGGAACTGCCAGGCATCAAATAAAGCAGAAAGCTCAGTCGAAAGACTGAGCTTTTTGTTTTGCGTTAAAAAAGAACCCCGTGCCGAAAGGTGCGGGGTTTTTTGCTGTGTGGGTATATCTCTCCGGTGGCGCTGCGCTGACCGGGGCTACAAACCGGGGCCGACTGGTAGCCCGGATAAGGTGCGCAGCACCGCCTCAGGGGAAGCCCCTGTCTAAGAGTCAGCAGTTGCGACGTCAATCTTCGTCTGCTTCAGCCTGCGGCTCATGTATCAAATTCAATAATGGATACGGTTGCCCCAGATCGTCCGTCTCAGAACGTCCTGTCACGTTAAAACCCATCCTCTGATAAAACCCGACCGCTTGTTCATTCTGCTCATTCACATTCGTCGTCAACTTCGGCGTTAACGACAGCGCATGCTCAATCAGCAATTTCCCCACGCCACAGCCGCGGACATCCGGATCGACGAACAGCGCGTCCATATGCTCTCCGGTAAGCAGCATAAAGGCGATCGGCTCGTCCTGGGCGTTAACCGCTACCCACAGCGGAGCCTCCGGTAAAAATGCGCGTACCATCTCCTCCAGCTCCTTTCGATACGCTTTTGACAGAAAATCGTGCGTGGCGTCGACCGACCGACACCATATCGCAATCAGTTTATCCCCTTCATCAGGCCGGGAACGGCGGATGCTAATAACCATATTTTCTCCTTTTCTTCATTCTTATATTCTAACTCAACGCGCGCCGTGAAATTTTCTCACCGTGAACATGCAGACTCGACATTCACCCGATTCCTGGTTATCTTCAGCTATCTGGATGTCTAAACGTTTATACGTATGCTATGAGGTAATACAGTTATGCCAATTCGGGTGCAGGACGAGCTACCAGCCGTCAATTTCTTGCGCAATGAAAACGTCTTTGTGATGACGGCAACGCGTGCAACGACTCAGGAAATTCGCCCCCTGAAGGTGTTAATCCTCAACCTGATGCCGAAGAAAATCGAGACGGAAAATCAGTTCCTGCGTCTGCTGTCGAACTCTCCGCTGCAGGTGGACATCCAGTTGTTGCGTATTGATGCGCGTGAGTCGCGTAATACGCCGACGGAGCATCTGAATAACTTTTACTGCAATTTCGATGAGATCTGCGATCAGAACTTTGATGGCCTGATTGTCACCGGAGCCCCCTTAGGCCTGGTTGAGTTTAACGATGTTGCTTACTGGCCACAGATCAAACAGGTGCTGGAGTGGGCGAAGGATCACGTCACCTCCACGCTGTTCGTCTGTTGGGCGGTTCAGGCCGCGCTGAATATTCTGTACGGCATTCCCAAGCAGACCCGCGCCGAAAAGATTTCCGGCGTCTATGAACACCATATTCTGCATCCACACGCCTTACTGACCCGCGGCTTCGACGACTCTTTCCTGGCCCCGCACTCACGCTATGCTGATTTTCCGGCGGGGCTTATCCGCGACTACACCGATCTCGAGATCCTCGCGGAGACGGAAGAGGGCGATGCGTATTTGTTTGCCAGCAAAGATAAGCGTATAGCCTTTGTCACCGGCCATCCGGAGTACGATGCCAATACCCTGGCAAGCGAATATTTCCGCGACGTGGAAGCCGGTTTGGATCCAGAGGTGCCTTACAACTATTTTCCGCAAAACGACCCGCAGAACAAACCGCGCGCCACCTGGCGGAGCCACGGCAATCTGCTGTTCGCTAACTGGCTTAACTATTATGTCTACCAGATTACACCATACGATCTGCGACATATGAATCCTACGTTAGAGTAATACTCTACACGAAACGATCCTAAAGCGTTTCAGCACTTTGCCTCTGGCACCTTCGGGTGCCTTTTTTATTTCCGAAATTCACTTCACGGCTAATGATAACTTTAATTCTATTGTTATCAACATGTTAATTGTATTTTAAAATTAAAATGGAAATTGTTTTTGATTTTGAAAATTAATTGAGTAGTCTTAATTGTGCTGAGCGAAAACTACACAACGATCTTTCGCTCGCTTCCAGCGGATCAACCAAGAGGAACAGCACAATGACGCAGCAGGCGACAATCACCGATGAACTGGCCTTTAGTCAGCCCTATGGCGAGCAGGAGAAGCAGATCTTAACGCCTGAGGCGGTAGAATTTCTGACGGAACTGGTGAGCCGCTTTGCGCCGGCGCGTAATAAGCTGCTGGCCGCGCGTCAGCAGCAGCAGCAGGCCATTGATGAAGGTGTACTTCCGGATTTCATTTCGGAAACCGCTTCCATTAGAAATGGAAGCTGGACTATTCGCGGTATCCCTGCGGATTTGCAGGATCGCCGCGTTGAAATCACCGGCCCCGTCGAACGCAAAATGGTCATTAACGCGATGAATGCCAACGTCAAAGTCTTTATGGCGGACTTTGAGGATTCGCTGGCGCCTGACTGGCGTAAAGTCATTGATGGCCAAATTAACCTGCGTGATGCCGTGAACGGGACCATCAGCTACACCAACGAGGCCGGCAAAATCTACCAGCTGCAGCCCAATCCCGCCGTGCTGGTATGCCGTGTGCGCGGCCTGCACCTGCCGGAAAAACACGTCACCTGGCGTAATGAGGCTATCCCCGGCAGTCTGTTCGATTTTGCGCTCTATTTCTTTCATAACTACCAGGCGCTGCTGGCGAAGGGGAGCGGTCCCTACTTCTATCTGCCAAAAACCCAGGCCTGGCAGGAGGCGGCATGGTGGAACGATGTCTTCAGCTTTACGGAAGATCGCTTTGACCTGCCGCGCGGCACCATCAAGGCCACGCTGCTGATTGAGACGCTGCCAGCGGTGTTCCAGATGGATGAGATCCTGCATGCGCTGCGCGACCATATTGTTGGCCTGAACTGCGGCCGTTGGGACTACATCTTCAGCTATATCAAAACGCTGAAAAACCATCCGGACCGCGTGTTGCCTGACCGTCAGGTGGTGACGATGGATAAACCCTTCCTCAGCGCCTACTCACGTTTGTTGATTAAGACTTGCCACAAACGTGGTGCGTTTGCGATGGGCGGCATGGCGGCGTTTATCCCAAGCAAAGATGCCGAACGTAACCGCCAGGTGCTGAATAAAGTCACCGCCGATAAAGAGCTGGAGGCGAACAACGGTCACGATGGGACCTGGATCGCTCATCCGGGGCTGGCGGATACCGCCATGGCGGTGTTTAACCGCGTGCTGGGCGATAAGCCGAATCAGCTCTCGGTGACCCGTAATGAGGATGCGCCAATTACCGCCGAACAGCTGCTGGCCCCCTGCGAGGGCGAGCGTACGGAAGCCGGGATGCGCGCCAACATTCGCGTGGCGGTGCAGTACATCGAAGCCTGGATCTCTGGCAACGGTTGCGTCCCGATTTATGGCCTGATGGAAGACGCCGCGACGGCCGAGATCTCGCGCACCTCTATCTGGCAGTGGATCCATCATCAGAAAACCCTGAACGATGGTACCCCGGTTACTAAGGCGCTGTTCCGCCAGTGGCTGGCGGAAGAGCTGATGGTGATTCAGGAGGAGCTGGGAGAGCACCGCTTCAGCCACGGCCGCTTTGACGATGCGGCGCGACTGATGGAGCAGATCACCACCTCCGACGAGCTAATTGATTTTCTGACATTACCGGGCTACCGCCTGTTGGCCTAACCGCCAGAAGGTGTTGTTCGCCATTTAGTCCTTCACCAATGAGCCTGGGGAGCCAGGAAATTATATGGAGCATCTGCACATGAAAACCCGTACCCAACAAATCGAAGAATTAAACAAAGAGTGGACGAACCCGCGCTGGGAAGGCATTACCCGCCCGTACAGCGCGGAAGAGGTGGTGAAGTTACGCGGCTCGGTGAATCCGGAATGCACGCTGGCGCAGCTTGGCGCGGCGAAAATGTGGCGTCTGCTGCACGGTGAGGCGAAAAAAGGGTACATCAATAGTCTCGGCGCGCTGACCGGCGGCCAGGCCTTGCAGCAGGCAAAGGCCGGCATCGAAGCCATTTATCTCTCAGGTTGGCAGGTGGCGGCGGATGCTAACCTGGCGTCCAGCATGTATCCGGATCAATCTCTGTATCCGGCCAACTCGGTACCGGCGGTGGTGGATCGGATCAACAACACTTTCCGCCGCGCCGATCAGATCCAGTGGTCGGTCGGGATTGAACCGAACGATCCGCGTTATATCGACTACTTCCTGCCGATCGTGGCGGATGCGGAGGCCGGTTTTGGCGGCGTCCTTAACGCCTTTGAGCTGATGAAATCGATGATTGAAGCCGGTGCAGCGGCTGTTCACTTCGAAGATCAGCTGGCGTCAGTGAAGAAGTGCGGTCATATGGGCGGTAAAGTGCTGGTCCCGACTCAGGAGGCGATTCAGAAGCTGGTTGCGGCACGTCTGGCAGCCGACGTGATGGGGGTCCCGACGCTGGTGATTGCCCGTACCGATGCCGACGCTGCGGATTTAATTACCTCAGACTGCGATCCGTACGATCGTGAGTTTATTACCGGGGATCGCACCAGCGAAGGGTTCTTCCGCACCCACGCCGGGATCGAGCAGGCGATCAGTCGCGGGCTGGCTTATGCGCCGTATGCGGATCTGGTGTGGTGCGAAACGTCGAAACCGGATCTTGAGCAGGCGCGCCGCTTTGCCGAGGCTATTCATGCACGTTTCCCAGGCAAACTGCTGGCCTATAACTGCTCGCCGTCATTTAACTGGAAGAAAAATCTCGACGATAAAACCATCGCCAGCTTCCAGCAGCAGCTGTCGGACATGGGATACAAATACCAGTTTATTACCCTCGCCGGGATCCACAGCATGTGGTTCAACATGTTCGACCTCGCCCATGCCTACGCTCAGGGTGAGGGGATGCGCCACTATGTTGAGAAAGTGCAGCAGCCGGAATTCGCTGCCGCGCCGGAAGGCTATAGCTTCGTCTCGCACCAGCAGGAGGTGGGCACTGGCTACTTCGACAAAGTCACCACCATTATCCAGGGCGGCGCCTCATCGGTGACGGCGCTGACCGGCTCGACCGAAGAAGATCAGTTTTGAGCCATGCCCGGCGGCGCGACGCTGACCGGGCCTGGGAAGGGATGCAGGCCGGATAAGCGAGCGCGCCATCCGGCCTGACGTGGTGCCGGATGGGAGAAAGCGATGACGCGTGGCCTGGAACTACTGATTGCCCAAACCATTTTACAGGGATTCGACGCCCAGTACGGGCGTTTCCTGGAGGTGACCTCCGGCGCGCAGCAGCGCTTTGAACAGGCTGACTGGCACGCCGTGCAGCAGGCGATGAAGCAGCGTATCCATCTCTACGATCACCACGTTGGCCTGGTGGTAGAGCAGCTGCGCTGCATTACCGAAGGGAAAAGTACCGACGTCGATTTTCTTTTGCGGGTGAAACAGCAGTACACCCAACTTTTGCCGGATTACCCTCGCTTTGAAATTGCCGAGAGCTTTTTCAATTCGGTCTACTGCCGACTGTTTGACCACCGCTCGCTGACCCCCGAGCGGCTCTTTATTTTCAGTTCGCAGCCCGAGCGCCCCTTTCGCACCCTCCCGCGACCGCTGGCGAAAGATTTTTTTCCGGAACGCGGCTGGTCGCACCTGCTGGGCAAAGTACTGTCCGATTTGCCGCTGCGGTTGCCGTGGCAGAACAAAGCGCGGGATATCGGCTATATCATTGCCAGTCTGCAGGAGGCGCTGGGGGAGGAACTGCTCGCCACCTGTCATCTGCAGGTCGCCAACGAGCTGTTCTATCGAAATAAAGCCGCCTGGCTGGTGGGCAAACTGGTGATGCCGATGGCGACGCTGCCTTTTTTGCTACCGATCCACCGCAGCGATGAGGGCGAGCTG
This sequence comes from Klebsiella sp. A-Nf5, assembly GCF_002810545.1. Classification (NCBI taxonomy): domain Bacteria; kingdom Pseudomonadati; phylum Pseudomonadota; class Gammaproteobacteria; order Enterobacterales; family Enterobacteriaceae; genus Klebsiella; species Klebsiella sp. A-Nf5. Next base: position 5,847 of record NZ_PIOG01000269.1, read on the forward strand.
TTTGTCGATACCTGCCTGACCACCCATGCCGAAGCGAGCATCGTTTTTGGCTTTGCGCGTTCCTATTTCATGGTTTATGCGCCGTTGCCCGGCGCTCTGGTGGAATGGCTGCGTGAGATCCTGCCAGGTAAAACGACGGCCGAGCTGTACATGGCGATTGGCTGTCAGAAGCACGCCAAAACCGAAAGCTATCGCGAATATCTGCACTACATTACTCGCTGCGATGAGCAGTTTATTGAAGCGCCGGGCATTCGCGGGATGGTGATGCTGGTGTTTACCTTGCCGGGGTTTGACCGGGTGTTTAAGGTGATCAAAGACCGCTTCGCGCCGCAGAAAGAGATGACCGCCGCCCACGTGCGCGCCTGCTATCAGTTGGTAAAGGAGCATGACCGCGTCGGGCGGATGGCGGATACCCAGGAGTTTGAAAATTTCGTGCTGGATAAACGGCAAATCGCGCCGGCGCTGCTGGCGCTGTTGCAGACGGAAGCGGGGAACAAACTCACCGATCTCGGTGACCGCATCGTCATCAGCCATCTCTATATTGAGCGGCGAATGGTGCCGCTCAACCTGTGGCTGGAGCAGGTTAATGGCCAGGCATTGCGTGATGCGGTAGAAGAGTATGGCAATGCTATCCGCCAGCTGGCTGCCGCCAACATCTTTCCCGGCGATATGCTGTTTAAAAACTTCGGCGTCACCCGCCACGGCCGGGTGGTATTCTACGACTATGATGAAATCTGCTATATGACGGAGGTGAATTTCCGCCAGATCCCGCCGCCGCGCTATCCGGAGGATGAGCTGGCCAGCGAGCCGTGGTATAGCGTCTCGCCGGGGGATGTGTTTCCGGAGGAGTTCCGCCACTGGCTGTGCGCCGACCCGCGCATTGGGCCGCTGTTTGAGGAGATGCATGCCGACCTGCTGCGCGCGGACTACTGGCGCGAACTGCAGACGCGGATTAAAAACGGCCATGTGGAAGATGTCTACGCCTACCGGCGTAAGCAGCGTTTTAGCGTGCGCTATGGCTGATGTAGCCCGGCCGAGCGAAGCGACGCCGGGGTTTTGTGCCGTGCTTCCCCGGCGTCGCTTCGCTCGGCCGGGCTACTTAATCTTTCTTTATTTAACCCCGCCGTATGCCAGCGTGACCTCTTTCGCGGCCTTAATGACCAGCGCGCCAAGCTCGGTCACCCGATCATCGGTCATACGCGAGATGGGTCCGGAGATGGAGATCGCCGCGAACGGTTCGCGATGTTCATCGTAAATGCAGGCGGCGACGCAGCGCAGACCGAGCGCATGCTCCTCGTCATCGAAAGAGTAACCCCGCTTGCGGATCTGGGCTAAATCTTCCTTCAGATGTAGCGGGGAGACCAGCGTGGCATGCGTATAGGCATGCAGCCCTTTACGGTGCAGCAGGCTGGTGACCTGCTCTTCGCTCAATTGCGAGAGAAACGCCTTCCCGGCGCCAGAGGCGTGCATCGGCAACTTACCGCCGATCGGCGCCGACATACGCATCAGCTGGGTGCACTGCACCTGATCGATAATGATCGCCTGGTGGTCGCTCTGGTCAAGCACCGCCAGATTCACCGTTTCACCGGAATCTTCCATCAGCTGGCGCAGGATCGGGTGGACAATGGCCAGCAGATTACGGCTTTGCAGAAAGCTGCTGCCGACCACGAAGGCATGCGCCCCGACGGCCCAGTGTCCCAGCTCACCGACCTGGCGGACGAAGCCCAGCTGCTGCATGGTGGTCAGCAGACGGTGTGTGGTGGAGTTGGGCAGACCCACCTGTTGCGCCAGCTCGGTCAGCGCGACGCTGCTGTGGGACTCAGCAATCCATTCGAGTAATTTCAGGCCGCGGGTCAGCGACTGAACCTGACCGCCAGCCTGCTGGGCGGTGGCAGCCGCGGGTTTTCTGCCGCGTTTCGCGGGAACGGGGGTAGTGGCCATCGCGGACTCCTTTTTCTGTATCGTGGAAATGATTTTCGTTTTATTTGGCGATAATGCAATCACAACCGGACTCATCGGAGGAGTGAAGCTGAACATGTCTCATATTGCCTGTTGTTGTCTTTTCCGCTCCGGTGGTTTATGCCAGTATGGTTTGTTGGCTATTTGGCCTGAGTTGAGCGTTGTCGGGAGCAAGTGTGAGCAGCAAAGTTGAGCAACTGCATCAGCAGTTAAAAGAACGTATTCTGGTTCTGGATGGGGGCATGGGCACCATGATCCAGGGCTATCGTCTGAGTGAGCAGGACTTTCGCGGTGAGCGCTTTGCTGACTGGCCGTGCGACCTGAAAGGCAACAACGACCTGCTGGTGCTCAGCAAGCCCGAGGTGATCCGCGAGATCCACGACGCCTACTTCGAGGCTGGCGCGGATATCATTGAGACCAACACCTTTAACTCGACGACCATCGCGATGGCGGATTACCAGATGGAATCCCTGTCGGCAGAGATCAACTTTGCCGCGGCGAAGCTGGCTCGCGCCAGCGCCGACGCCTGGACGGCCCGTACGCCGGAAAAACCGCGCTACGTCGCGGGCGTGCTTGGCCCGACCAACCGTACCGCCTCTATTTCGCCTGATGTGAACGATCCGGCGTTCCGTAATATTACCTTTGACCAGCTGGTGGCCGCTTATCGCGAATCCACCCGGGCGCTGGTGGAAGGTGGTGTGGATCTGATCCTGATTGAAACGGTATTTGATACTCTGAACGCCAAAGCGGCCATCTATGCGGTGAAAGAGGAGCTGGAGGCGTTGGGTGTTGACCTGCCGCTGATGATTTCCGGCACCATCACCGATGCTTCCGGCCGCACGCTTTCCGGGCAGACCACCGAAGCCTTTTATAACTCGCTGCGCCACGCCGAAGCCTTATCGTTTGGTCTGAACTGCGCCCTCGGGCCGGACGAACTGCGGCAGTATGTCCAGGAGTTGTCGCGCATCGCCGAATGCTACGTCACGGCGCACCCGAACGCCGGTCTGCCCAACGCCTTCGGTGAATACGATCTGGATGCCGACACCATGGCGACGCAGATTCGCGAATGGGCGGAAGCCGGTTTCCTCAATATCGTCGGCGGTTGCTGTGGTACGACTCCGGAGCATATTGCCGCCATGAGCCGGGCGGTGGCCGGTTTACCGCCGCGCCAGTTGCCGGAACTGCCGGTGGCCTGCCGCCTCGCCGGTCTGGAGCCGCTGAACATCGGCGATGACAGTCTGTTTGTTAACGTCGGCGAACGTACCAACGTCACCGGCTCGGCGAAGTTTAAGCGCTTGATCAAAGAAGAGAAGTACAGCGAAGCGCTGGACGTTGCCCGTCAGCAGGTGGAAAGCGGCGCGCAGATTATCGATATCAACATGGATGAGGGGATGCTCGACGCGGAAGCGGCGATGGTGCGCTTCCTCAACCTGATTGCCGGCGAGCCGGACATTGCCCGCGTGCCGATCATGATCGACTCCTCCAAGTGGGAAGTCATTGAAAAGGGTCTGAAATGCATTCAGGGCAAAGGCATTGTTAACTCGATTTCGATGAAAGAGGGTGTCGAACCCTTTATCCACCATGCGAAGCTGGTTCGCCGCTATGGCGCCGCGGTAGTGGTGATGGCCTTTGACGAAGTCGGCCAGGCCGACACTCGCGAGCGAAAAATTGAGATTTGTCGTCGCGCTTACAAAATCCTCACCGAAGAGGTCGGCTTCCCACCAGAAGATATCATTTTTGACCCCAATATCTTCGCCGTTGCGACCGGTATCGAAGAGCACAACAACTATGCGCAGGACTTTATCGGCGCCTGTGAAGACATTAAGCGCGAGCTGCCGCATGCGCTGATCTCCGGCGGCGTCTCCAACGTGTCGTTCTCCTTCCGCGGTAATGACCCGGTACGTGAGGCGATCCACGCCGTATTCCTCTACTACGCGATCCGTAACGGTATGGATATGGGGATCGTTAACGCCGGCCAGCTGGCGATTTACGACGATCTGCCGGGCGAGCTGCGCGACGCGGTCGAAGACGTGATCCTCAACCGCCGCGATGACAGCACCGAAAGACTGCTTGAACTGGCGGAAAAATATCGCGGCAGCAAAGCGGACGATGGCGCGAATGCCCAGCAGGCGGAATGGCGCAGCTGGGACGTGAAAAAGCGTCTCGAATACTCGCTGGTAAAAGGGATCACCGAGTTTATCGAGCAGGATACTGAAGAGGCGCGCCAGCTGGCCGCCCGCCCAATCGAGGTGATTGAAGGGCCGCTGATGGACGGCATGAACGTGGTCGGCGACCTGTTCGGCGAAGGTAAAATGTTCCTGCCGCAGGTGGTGAAATCCGCACGCGTGATGAAACAAGCTGTGGCCTACCTCGAACCTTATATCGAAGCCAGCAAAGAAAAAGGCTCCAGCAACGGTAAGATGGTGATCGCCACCGTGAAGGGCGATGTGCACGACATCGGCAAAAATATCGTCGGCGTGGTGCTGCAGTGCAACAACTATGAAATTATCGATCTGGGCGTGATGGTACCAGCGGACAAAATCCTTAAAACCGCCAAAGAGGTGAATGCGGATCTGATCGGCCTTTCCGGGCTGATTACCCCATCGCTGGACGAGATGGTTAACGTGGCGAAAGAGATGGAGCGCCAGGGCTTCACCATCCCGCTGCTGATCGGGGGGGCGACCACCTCGAAAGCGCACACGGCGGTGAAAATCGAGCAGAACTACAGCGGCCCGACGGTCTACGTGCAGAACGCTTCGCGCACCGTCGGCGTGGTGGCCTCGCTACTCTCCGATACGCAGCGCGATGATTTTGTCGCCCGCACGCGCAAAGAGTATGAAACCGTGCGTATCCAGCACGGGCGTAAAAAACCGCGTACGCCGCCAGTGACCCTGGCCGCCGCGCGGGAGAACGATCTGGCCTTTGACTGGGAGAGCTATAGCCCGCCGGTGGCCCATCGGCTGGGCGTCCACGAGGTCGAAGCGAGCATCGAGACGCTGCGCAACTACATCGACTGGACGCCGTTCTTCATGACCTGGTCGCTGGCAGGCAAATACCCGCGAATTCTGGAAGATGAAGTGGTGGGGGAAGAGGCGCAGCGCCTGTTCAAAGACGCCAACGAGCTACTGGATAAACTCAGCGCGGAGAAAACCCTGAACCCGCGCGGCGTGGTGGGGCTGTTCCCGGCCAACCGCGTCGGCGACGACGTGGAAATCTATCGCGATGAAACTCGCACCCACGTGCTGACGGTGAGTCATCATCTGCGTCAGCAGACGGAAAAAGTCGGTTTCGCCAACTACTGTCTCGCCGACTTTGTTGCGCCGAAGCTGAGCGGCAAGGCGGACTACATCGGCGCCTTTGCCGTGACCGGCGGCCTGGAAGAGGATGCGCTGGCGGATGCCTATGAAGCGCAGCATGACGACTACAACAAGATCATGATCAAGGCCATCGCCGATCGTCTGGCGGAAGCCTTCGCCGAGTATCTGCACGAGAAAGTGCGCAAGGTGTACTGGGGGTATGCAGCCAATGAGAACCTCAGCAATGAGGAACTTATTCGCGAGAATTACCAGGGGATCCGTCCGGCGCCGGGGTATCCGGCCTGTCCGGAGCATACCGAAAAAGGCACCATCTGGCAGCTGCTGGACGTGGAAGCCCATACCGGCATGAAGCTGACCGAATCGTTCGCCATGTGGCCGGGCGCCTCGGTTTCCGGCTGGTATTTCAGCCATCCGGACAGCAAGTACTTCGCCGTGGCGCAGATCCAGCGCGACCAGGTCGAAGACTACGCGCTGCGTAAAGGGATGACGCCGGCGGAAGTCGAACGCTGGTTAGCGCCTAATCTGGGCTATGATGCCGACTAAGCCGTCACCTTTCCTTACAACAAACAAGGCGCTCTGTGAGCGCCTTGTCTCTTTATTGAGGTTAACCCCTTATACTGAGAGAGGTTCCAGAACGTCGGAAAACCTATAACGATAAGGAGAAGCTGATTCCGTGTTAACTCTGCTACACCTGTTGTCCGCGGTTGCTCTGCTGGTGTGGGGCACGCATATTGTGCGTACCGGGGTGATGCGCGTCTATGGCGCTCGCCTGCGTACCGTTCTCAGTAGCAGCGTAGAGAAAAAGCCGCTCGCCTTCTGCGCGGGTCTTGGCGTCACTGCGCTGGTACAAAGCAGCAATGCCACCACCATGCTGGTGACCTCGTTTGTCGCCCAGGATTTGGTGGGCCTGACGCCAGCGCTGGTGATGGTGCTGGGGGCCGATGTCGGGACGGCGCTGATGGCGAGGGTGCTGACCTTCGACCTGTCGTGGCTGTCGCCGCTACTCATTTTTATCGGGGTGATCTTCTTCCTTGGCCGCAAGCAAACCCGCGCCGGGCAGCTGGGGCGGGTGGGGATTGGTCTGGGGCTGATCCTGCTGGCCCTGGAGCTGATTGTGCAGGCCGTGAACCCCATCACCCAGGCCAACGGCGTGCAGGTGATTTTCGCCTCGCTGACCGGCGATATCATGCTGGATGCCTTAATTGGCGCGGTATTCGCGATCATCAGCTACTCCAGTCTGGCGGCGGTGCTGCTGACGGCGACGCTGACCGCGGCGGGAGCGATCTCCTTCCCGGTGGCGCTGTGCCTGGTGATTGGCGCCAACCTGGGCTCCGGGCTGTTGGCGATGCTTAACAACAGCGCGGCAAACGCGGCGGCGCGCCGGGTGGCGCTGGGTAGCCTGCTGTTTAAGCTGGTGGGTAGCCTGATTATTCTGCCCTTCGTCCATCCGCTGGCTGCGGCGATGCACAAGCTGCCATTGGCGGAGTCCGAGCTGGTTATCTACTTTCACGTCTTTTACAACCTGCTGCGCTGCATCGCGATGGTCCCCTTTGCCGGACCGATGGCAAAGCTGTGCCAGCGTATGATCCGCGATGAGCCCGAGCTGGATAACCAGCTGAAACCCAAGCATCTCGACCCGTCGGCGCTGGATACGCCGGCGCTGGCGCTGGCCAATGCTGCGCGCGAGACCCTGCGCATTGGTGATGCGATGGAGCAGATGCTGGAGAGCCTGCGCAAGGTAATGCATGGCGAACCGCGTCAGGAAAAAGAGCTACGTCGTATGGCGGACGATATCAACGTGCTGTACACCGCCATTAAGCTCTATCTGGCGCGAATGCCAAAGGATGAGCTGGCGGAGGAGGAGTCCCGGCGTTGGGCGGAAATTATTGAGATGTCGCTAAACCTCGAGCAGGCGTCCGATATCGTCGAGCGGATGGGCAGCGAGATCGCCGATAAATCGCTGGCGGCGCGGCGCGCCTTCTCGGTGGAAGGGTTAAAGGAGCTGGATGCGCTGTACGATCTGCTGCTCAGCAATCTGCAGCTGGCGATGTCGGTCTTCTTCTCCAGCGATGTCCCCAGCGCCCGCCGTCTGCGGCGCAGCAAACACCGGTTCCGCATTCTTAACCGCCGTTACTCGCATGCGCACGTTGACCGTCTGCATCAGCAGAACGTACAGAGTATCGAAACCAGTACGTTGCATCTGGCGCTGCTGGGGGATATGAAGCGCCTGAACAGCCTGTTCTGCTCGGTGGCCTACAGCGTGATGGAGCAGCCGGATGAAGACGACGAACGGGATGACTACTGAGACGGATTATTTTCCGTTTATGTCGCCTCTTTTCTGGCGAGATAGCCCTCCCGGGACGTGGCTGACGCCTTTCCCGGGAGGGGCATCCTAGCTTCTGGCAAACGCCGAGGCCTCTGCCACCAGCGCGCTATCCGGCCGTACGCCGGTATAAAGGACGAACTGCTCGACGGCTTGCAGGGCAATGACTTCCGCGCCGCTGATGGTTTGCTTACCCCGTTGTTGCGCCAGGCGGATCAGCGGGGTTTCCGCCGGCAACGCGACCACGTCAAACACGACGCTGGCCTGGGCCACCATGGCCTCGCTGAACGCCAGCGTGTTGCTTTCCGCTCCCCCCGCCATGCCCAGCGGTGTGACATTGACCAGAATCTCGGTTGCGATCCCTTCCGGCAGGGGCTGCCACTGAAAGCCATACTGTTTTGCCAGCGCCAGGCCGCGCTGGCGATTGCGGGCCGCAATGATCACGTCGCGGAAACCGGCATCACGGAAGGCGGCAATGACGGCTTTCCCCATGCCGCCGCTACCCTGAATCATCACTCTGGCGTTGGTATCGAGCCGATGGCTGGCGATCAGGCTTTTGACCGCGATGTAATCGGTGTTTAGCCCGGTTAACTTCCCGTCGTCATTGACGATGGTGTTGACGGAATCGATGACTTTTGCTGACGGATCGATAGCGTCAAGAAACGGTATGCAGCTCTCTTTAAACGGCATGGAGACCGCACAGCCGCGGATACCCAATGCGCGAACCCCTTTTACCGCCGCCTCAATATCCTTAGTCGTAAAGGCTTTGTAGAGGTAGTTCAATCCCAGCTTGTCATACAGATAGTTATGAAAGCGGGTGCCGAAGTTGCCGGGGCGACCCGCCAGGGAGATGCACAACAGCGTATCGCGGTTAATCATGCGTAATATCCTCCGCGTGGGCCAGCAGATACGCTTCAGCTTCCTGGGACCAGATCCCATGGTGACGCGCCACAATCGCTGCCAGTTCGGGATCGGCGATCTCGCCCAGCGGCGTGAGCGGGAAGGCTTTTCCGGTATACACCAGCTTTTTTCCCCCGCCGACGGCAGGCAGATCGAGGGTGGTTTCGCCCGCGGCGTTCAGGCCGAGAATATGGGTGACCACTTTCGCCGTCTGGACCTTTTTCGCCTGCATCAGCGCCACCGCGGCGCGCATATCGTCAGTATTACCGCCGGAGGTGCCGACGTAGTGGGTAAAGGCGTAGTGCACGTCGTAGAAGTTGATCGGGGCGCTGAATTGCTTATCCTGGGGGCCAGCAAAGAAATTCAGGCAGCCGTCCGGGGCCAGCAGCGAGGAGGCCAGGGTGATCAGCTGTTCGTTTGGCACAAACACGAAGATATCGTCGAAGCCATGGCCGCCGCTGAGCGCCAGCAGCGTATCGCGACTGGCCTCATGGCCGTCGAGGTAGTGGATCAGCGTCTGCGGTTCAGAGGGGTAATGACGGCGGGCGTAGCTGAGCTTCGGCTTATTGGTATCGGTCACTACCAGTAGTGAAGGATTGATGGGGCCGTGCAGCGCATAGTCGATGGCCAGCAGCCCCATCGGCCCCGTCCCGCCCAGGATCAGGGTGCGTCCCTGAGGACGGATCCCCATCACGTGGTTGTAACTCCCCTCCTGCAGATGATAGTTGGCGTTGAAGGCGCCAATGACGCAGGAGAGCGGCTCCACCAGCGATCCTTCAAACCAGGTATCCCCCTCCCAGGTGAGCAGGCAATCCTGCGCCATCACCTCATTGGGGATCACCACATGGGTGGCTTCGCCACCGATCCATGGGAATGAGTAGCCGGGGCAGTCGGGTCGGTCGGGCAACTGCAGGTTGGCCTGGATCACGTAGCGCTGCCCCGGCTGAAACTTATGCTGCCACTTTTTACCGACGGCGAGGATTTCGCCGCAGAATTCATGACCGATAATAATGGGCCTGGTGGCCACATCATCTGGTACCTTTTTATGATCGGCACCCTGATTGGCCTCTTTCCATGAGGAAAGACACAGGCTGTCAGTGACCACCCGGGCGAGGATCTCATCGTCCTGCATCGCCGGGAGGGTAAAGGTTTCCAGGCGCAGGTCTCGTTTGCCATACAGGCGCAGGGCCGTTGTTGTTTGCATAAACCACCTCATCCCCTTCATCTTTCGGGGCTATGTTGTTGACGTCACCCCGGCATCGCCGGGGCGGAATAATCAGGACAGAAAGCCGAGGGCGTTGCCGATAATGCCTAAGCCGAAAAGGGCGAAAATCAGCCAGACCGGATTCACTTTCTTGTTCAGCAGACGCACCATCAGTAGCGTCAGGCCCAGCGCCAGCAGGCCGGGGCAGAGCTGATCGAGGATGTTCTGGACGGTCATCGTGACGGTGGCGCCGTCTGCACCGGGCGTTTGGGACACCACCAGCGGCACATTGATGGTGGTCCATTTGGTCACCAGCACCCCCATGACAAACAGGCCGAGAATGGAGGCGCCTTCGGTCAGCTTCTGCAGCAGGTTACCGCCCATATCGCTGACGATATTGACCCCTTTACGGAAGCCCAGTTGCAGGCCGTACCACTTCATTGCCAGCCGCACTGCATTGAAAATAAAGAAAAATAACAAAGGTCCCAGAATGTTGCCGGAGAGGGCCAGCGAGGCGCCAAGGGCCGCGGTAATCGGCCGCAGCGTGCCCCAGACCAGCGGGTCGCCGACGCCGGCCAGCGGGCCCATCAGACCCACTTTGATGCCGTTGATAGCGCCATCGTCAATGGCCGCACCGTTAGCCCGGGCCTCCTCCATGGCGGCGGTGACGCCGATCACCGGGCCACATACCGCCGGCGTGGTATTAAAGAACACCAGATGACGCTTCAGCGCCGCGACCTGATCGGCTTTGAGCGGATACAGGCGTTTGATCGCCGGGATCATGTCGTAGCAAAATCCCAGGCCATGAATACGTTCGAAGTTAAAGGAGGCCTGCTGGAGGTTGGAGCGAAGAAACATGCTCACCAGGTCGCCTTGCGTGATTTTTTTCTGTTCCATTTTCGGCTCCGTTAGTCGTCAAGCTGGTCAAGGGAGGGTGCAGAGGGGGCGGTGGAGGCGGCGGGTTCAGCCTTACGCCACTGCGGATTGAGCTGGATGTAGATCAGCGCGATGATGACGCCCACGCCGCCGAAGGCCAGCAGGCTGAAGTCGAGATAACCCCCGGCGAGAAAACCGAGGAAAAAGAAGGGCATCAGGTACTTCACGCCCATCATTCGCAGCACCATCGCGTAGCCCACGACGACAATGAAACCACCGGCAATCTGCAGGCCGCGGGTGACGAATTCCGGGATTGCGCTGAGCATACTGCTGACCATGTCCGCGCTAACGAACAGTGAGACCACCAGCGCCGGGATTGCCACGCGCAGTGCCTGCACCCCCAGCGCGGAGACATGCAGCAGGTCGATGGTGCGAAAGCGCGCCTCCTCGGCCGCTTTGTCCGCAGCGTGCTGGAACACCACGGTAATGGTACGGGCGAAAACGGTCAGCACCTGCCCGGCAGCGGCCACCGGCAGGGCAATGGCAATGCCGGTGGCAATGCTCTGGTGGCCCACAATCACCAGAATGGCGGAGATAATGCTGGCCAGCGCCGAATCGGGCGACTGTGCTGCCCCCACGTTCATCCAGCCGAGGGCGATCAGCTCCAGCGTACCGCCGAGCATAACCCCGGTTTTTAAATCGCCCAGGATGAGGCCAATCACGGTACAGGCGATAAGGGGCCGATGGGTCTGAAATTCATCCAGCACACTGCCCATTCCGGCAATACAGGAAAAAATAAATATGGCTATTATCTGTAGGGTACTAATTTCCATAATTTATGACCTTTAAGGTGTGAGTCATCCTGCCTGCTACGGCATATCACAACAGGCGCTATTTTTTATTCGCAGAAAGCTGTTTCGTTAATTTTGTCGAGAATATTGACTGACGGATCTGATGCGACCACGCGTAAATCGAGTTTTACTCCCAGTTTATCGAGTTCACGGAATGCCTGGATATCCTGCGGATCCAAAGAAACGGCTTTGGTTAGCTGTTTTTTTCCGGGGCGCCAGGCCATGCCACCAATATTTAACGTGGCGATCTGCACGCCCTGGCGCACCATCGTTAAAACATCGTGTGGATTGGTAAATAAATAAAAGACGGTCTCATCCTGATATTGCGGGTTATGATAGACCGCAACCGCTTTTTCCAGACTGACAACGTTTACCTTCATGCCTGGCGGGGCCGCCTGGCGCAACAGGGTCCGGCGAACCTCATCGTTAAAGACATCGTCATTGCAGATAATTATCCGCTGGGCGTTGGCGACTTTTGACCACACGGTGGTGACCTGGCCATGAATCAGTCGGTCATCAATACGGGCGAGGGTAATTTGCATCAGAACTCCTCCTCAACGGTTTCTGGCTGCTGCCAGACCACACAGCACTGACTGGCGATGGCCTGCAGATGCTGACATAAGTCATCGGCGCTCAGGGTATGCTGGTTATCCACCAGCTCGAGCGCCAGCGGCAACGACAGGCCGCTAATCACCCGGATCTGCGGGTGATGCATTGCCAGCCCGGCGGCGGCATTCCATGGGCTTCCGCACTGCAAATCTACCGCGATTACCCACTCCTCATCGGTGTGGGCGCTTACTAACTTTTCCAGGTTAATGGCGATATCCGCCGCGTTTTCACCGGGAACAAACGCGACGGCGCTGACGTTAACCTCACCGTAGACCATGCGTACCGAATCAAGCATGGCCCCGGCCAGCTGGCCGTGGGCGCAGAAGATAGCGTGAACCATACTTCCTCCTTAACCGCGCGTTTTTCCGCCGGCAATGTTAGTGGTGACTCCGGTGATGTAGCTGGCGCGCGATGACAAGAGATAGCAAACAAAATCAGCGACTTCTGAGAGCTTTCCTGCCCGCCCGATAGGAATGGCGTTTTTGGTATATCCCTCGCGAAGTTGCTCGACGGTGATATTGCGCGTCCAGGCCAGCGCCTCTTCATATTCCGGCGTCCGCAGGCCGGTTTTTTCGAGGATCCCCGGCGCAACGCCGACTACGCGGATCCCATATTTACCCAATTCTTTGGACCAGGAGCGGGTAAAGCTGTTGAGCGCGGCCTTGGTCGCGGCGTAGCAGCTTTGACCTTCAGAGCCTTCCAGACCGCTCTCCGAAGAGACATTGACAATCACACCGGCGCGCTGTTTGACCATTTGACGCGCCACCGCCTGCGACATGAAAAACACCCCTTTCTGGTTGATATTGACCATTTTTTCAAAAGCGGCTTCGTTTAATTCATAGCGGCCGGCCGGTGCTTTTTCATCGACTAATAAACGCGGGAAATTCACGCCGGCGTTATTGACCAGACCATCAATACGTGACCAGCGCTGAATAATGGCATCGATAGTCTGTTGCACCTCTGTTGCGCTGGAAATATCCGTCGGCCAGAAGTGATAATTATCGCCATTGTGATGGCGATCGCCGCCATGAATATCAATCATCTGGACATGAGCACCTTGTGATAATAATTCATCGACAATGGCCAGCCCAATTCCCGAGGCGCCGCCGGTCACGATAATGACGTTATCTTTTAAATTTAACCATGTATTCATTATTCACTCCCATTTCTTTAGATAAAGGGATCCCCCGCAGCGCGTGCTGCGTGAAATCATATCCTGTGTGTTATTTAAGTAATAATTCAGCCGTTTCTCTGTTTGTCACCAGACAATTAATATAGCGTCCGTGCAATGCGCCAAGAATGCCAGAGTATTTCTCTTCCCCCATGGCGATGCCGATGGAATAGCGAGCCTGGCGCAGCTTCGCCATTTCGATCGACAGGGTTTTTTCGCTCATATTGGTATCGACTAACCCACCGTTAATATCGTAGAAACGCGAACAGATATCCCCGGCGACGTGGCGGGCGTTCAGATCGTCGCTCTCTTCGCTGCCGTAGAAGGCGTGCCAGTTTGCGCCGTCGCGAATGGCCGGTGAACCAATACCCACCAGCGCCACATCCAGGCTGTCCCAGTAGGATGAGATGGTTTTAAAGTGCTGGGACTGCATGATGCCGTTGCGGATCAGCGGGTTATCCAGCAGGGCTGGAAAATCGGCAAGGTGGGATTCCGCTTTCAGTCTGGCTGCCGCGCCGTAGGTTAACGTGTTCACATGGTAGCGGCTCTCCAGTTTACCGGAAGGTCCGCCGATGATGGGGACGCAGATCACCTGGCGTGACTGGCTGGCCTGCGGCAGGTTCTCCACCAGCGAACGCACGGCGCGGCCCCATGAAAAACCGATGATATCGCCGGGCTCCAGCAACCGGTCGACAAGCAGGGCGCCATGCTGGCCCATCGCACTCAGCTGTTCTTCTTCCAGCAGCCCATCGCTGCTGGCAACCACCGCCTCTTTCAGACCAAATTTTTGCTTGAGCTGTTGCTCGAGCCACAGGTTCTCGTTGTAGTCATAGTTGATGGCGATGGTGACAATGCCCTGCTCGCGGCCACGCTTCAGCAGGCGGCTGATGGTGGTGCGATAGATCCCCAGCTCACGAGCGATTTGCGCCTGAGTCATATCCTGCTCGTAATAGAGCTGGGCGATTTTGACAATCAGCCGGATATCGTCACTGTTTTCCATGGTCATCTGCAGGCTCCTGCACATTTGTGCAAATCGCGGGTTTGTGCTGTTGATCTGATATAACCCTATTAGAGCCACCGTTTAAAGCGATTTTCTTTTATTTCATCACCCTAATCTGGCGAATAATCTTGCACATTTGCGTTATCAATAGCGGGTTGTTGGCACCTTTGTGCATTGCACGCTAAATCGCTGATTCTGTGATATTTCATCATGCAAAGTTGCCAGGCGTTGAGCGGGACACTTTTGTGAAAAAAGGCGTAGTCGATCACACCTTGCGCCGGAGGGCGCAAAGGCACATCTTTTTTCTCGCCCACAAGGTAGGGTATATTTCGCTTTTACAGGAGAATCTATGCTGCCCGACTCATCAACCCGATTAAATAAATACATCAGCGAAAGCGGCATCTGCTCGCGTCGCGAAGCGGACCGCTTTATTGAACAAGGCAACGTCTTTATCAATGGCAAGCGCGCCACCATTGGCGATCAGGTGAAGCCTGGCGATTTAGTCAAAGTTAACGGACAGTTGATTGAGCCGCGTGAAGCGGATGATCTGGTGCTGATTGCGCTGAATAAGCCGGTCGGCATTGTGAGCACCACGGAAGACGGCGAGCGCGACAACATTGTCGATTTCGTCAACCACAGCAAGCGAATCTTCCCTATCGGCCGTCTGGATAAAGACTCTCAGGGGTTGATCTTCCTCACCAACCATGGCGATCTGGTGAACAAGATCCTGCGCGCCGGCAACGACCATGAAAAAGAGTATCTGGTGACGGTCGATAAGCCGGTGACCGATGAGTTCATTCGCGGCATGGGCGCGGGTGTGCCGATTCTCGGGACCGTGACGAAAAAATGTAAGGTGAAGAAAGAAGCGCCGTTCGTTTTCCGCATCACTCTGGTGCAGGGGCTGAATCGCCAGATCCGTCGTATGTGTGAGCACTTTGGCTATGAAGTGACGAAGCTAGAGCGTACGCGGATTATGAACGTGAGCCTGACGGGGATCCCCTTGGGTGAATGGCGTGATCTAACCGATGACGAGTTGATCGACCTGTTCAAGCTGATTGAAAACTCCTCTTCAGAAGCGAAGCCAAAAGCCAGGCCGAAGGCCAAAGCGGCGACCCCCGGGATCAAGCGCCCGGTGGTGAAGATGGAAAATAGCAACGATAAAGGCCGCCCGGCTGCTAACGGGAAACGTTTCACCCAGCCGGGACGTAAAAAGAAAGGTCGTTAACGCCTGCCGCGGGTCGGCGTATTCGCCGACCAGGAAAAGGTCGCTTCTTTATCCGTTTTATAAGCCTGCTGTTTTTTCACCTGGCGGGCTTTCTTCGCATCCGCTTCACGCTGTGCCATCAGCTTATCGATATATTCCTTTTTCACGCTGTTCGTTTCCGCATTGCTCAGCGGGCGGCCATGCGCAATGCGCGCGCGGTCAAGCAGCGTTTTCAATTCGCGCTGTTCGCGCTCGGTCATCTCTTTTTGTGTAATACGGGGGAGTGCCATGGTGGTGCCCTCAGTCAGACCAGAGCACCCAGTGTACGGCAATGAATATTTTACTGATAGCCTGTATGGCAACTAAAGCAGGCACACGCCCGGGCCTGGGCCCGGACGTATCACGCTCAGCGTTTGTCGGCTTTTTTGGCGATGGGCTTTCCTGACCAGTACCCGGCCAGCAGCGAACCGGACAGGTTATGCCAGACGGAGAACAGCGCGCCCGGCAGCGCCGCCAGTGGGCCGAAGTAAATTTTACCCAGCGCGGCCGCCAGGCCGGAGTTCTGCATCCCCACCTCGATCGCCAGCGTACGACAGGTGGATTCATCAAAACCAAACAGACGTCCGCCCCAGTACCCGCCAAGCAGGCCAATAGTGTTATGCAGGATCACCGCGATAATCACCACCAGGCCGACGGAGGCGATATGGGCGGCGGAACCCGCCACCACCGCGCTGATGATCGCCAGAATGCACACCATCGAGAAGGCAGGTAAGAACGGCTCTACCGCTTTCACCACCTTCGGCAGCAGATGATGGACAATCAACCCCAGCGTGATGGGAATGACCACGATCTGCAGAATGCTGAGCAACATCCCCATGATGTCGACCTGAATGTGCGCGTCGACGTACAGACGGGTGAGCAGCGGTGTCGCCACGACGCCGACGAGAGTGGAGACCGAGGAGATGGTTACCGACAGTGCAACATCCCCCTTGGCAAGAAAGATCATCACGTTGGAGGCGGTTCCGCTGGCGACGCTACCGACCAGTACCATCCCGGCGGAGAGCTCGGGTGGCATATGAAACAGCAGCGCCAGCAGCCAGGCGGCGAGCGGCATCACCAGATAATGGAGAAAGATCCCCGCGGCGACCGGCGCCGGGCGCGACAGGACGCGCTTAAAATCTTCCAGCTTCAGATGCACGCCCATACCGAACATGATCAGCATCAGCAGAGTGGTGACCCACGGGCCAATCGGGGTGAAGGTGGTGGGAGTGTAATAGGCCAGAACGGAGAGCAGCAGTGCCCATAACGGGAACAGCCGCGTCAGAGTTGCGAGCATGTTGTGTTCCTTGGGATACGCGAACCGGGCCGCGCCATCCCGATGGGGCGGCGAGCAGGTCAGCTGGTTGTGTTGATGTTGTTATAAAAAAGCCGGGTTCGAGCCCGGCTATAGGTATTGTTTATCGTGCTAAGGAATTTTATTCAAACAAATTATGATGCAGCTTCTGCACTACCTTCTCCGCATCGGGGCCAGGCACCAGGAAGCAGAGGTTATGACTGGAGGCGCCATAGCAAATCATGCGGATGTTAAACGGCTCGAGGACGCCAAAGACCTCTTTACCGACGCCGCAGGCTTTCGACAGCTCATTGCCAATCAGGGCCACCAGCGCCAGGTCTTCCTCCACTTCCACGCGGCACAGCGATGAGAGTTCAGTCAGCAGCGCCTGGGTCAGCAGGGTATCGCCTGCAGAGGTTGAGCCGGTGGTATCCATGGTCAGGGCCACACTCACTTCGGAGGTGGTGATCAAATCGACGGAGATGTTATGGCGCGCCAGAATGCCGAACACTTCGGCGAGGAAGCCGCGGGAGTGCAGCATATTCAGGCTATGCAGTGTCAGCAGCGTCTGACGGCGACGCAGGGCCAGGGCGCGGAACAGCGGTGGGTTCTCGGTGGTTTTACACACCAGCGTACCGCCCGCTTTAGGCTCTTTACTCGAGCCGACAAACACCGGAATATCGCTGCGCACGGCAGGCAGCAGGGTCGCCGGGTGCAGCACTTTGGCGCCAAAGGTGGCCATTTCCGCGGCCTCTTCAAAGGCGATGACGTCGATGCGTTTCGCCGCCGGCGCCACGCGAGGATCGGTAGTATAAATCCCCGGGACATCGGTCCAGATATCGACGCGGGTGGCATTCAGCGCTTCGCCGAGCAGAGCGGCGGTATAATCGCTGCCGCCGCGGCCGAGGGTGGTGGTGCGGCCTTTCGCTTCGCTGCCGATAAAGCCCTGGGTCACCACCAGGCCTTCCGCCAGACGCGGCGCCAGCTGCTGCTGGGTCAGTTCGGCGACAGCGGCGATGTCCGGTTCGGCGCGGCCAAAGCGATCGTTAGTGCGCAGCACTTTGCGGGCGTCAAACCACTGCGCCTGAATGCCGCGCTCACGCAGGATTTCCACAAACAGCAGGGTGGACATCAGTTCGCCATGGCTGACCAGTTCGTCGGTCAGGGCGGTCGAGGAGGCGAGCGCGGCGGCTTCCGCCAGCGTCGTGATGTTTTCCAGCAGGCGCTCAATCTCTTCGCGGATCACATTGGGATAGCGCAAACGCTCCAGAATATTGGACTGGATCTGGCGCAGAGCGTCCAGCTGGGTAAAACGTTCGGTGGGTTCCAGCCCTCCCGCTAAGGCCACCAGAATGTTGGTCACGCCAGCAGAGGCGGAGAGCACAACAATACGGGTGTTAGCATCGAGCAACGCCACATCGATGCTGCGGTTCATAGCGTCAAAATCGGCAACGCTGGTGCCGCCAAATTTGGCGACGACTAGATCTGTCATAACAACCTCGTGTCAGGGGGCCTGACTTATTAAAACGATTCCTGAACACCGATCGTGGCAGGGGCTGGACGCCGCCGGATCGCAACAAAATGTCTTAATAAGCCAGGCCAAATTATTCAGCCATGGCACAAGGGAAGAGCGATAAACAGGGTGGCGCAGAGTGATAAACAACTACGATGTCACCCAGAAGTGCTCCACCTTGTAGACCCGACTCACCGCTCTGGGCGCAGAGGTGTTCGGGTATGAAACGCCCGACTGCGAACGTTTCTGGTGACAACCCAGGGGATTCAGCCCCTGTGGCCGGTGAGGAGCGTGACCAGACGCTCTTTCACCTCGGCGTTGCTCCCCCTCACGTATTTTCCCCGGACTGGTTCCTCCAATACGGTTACCTGGGCAACGCACCTCTTCTGGCAATTACCGACGTCTTTCACCTGGCCGGGGGAACAGGGACATTATATCCCCCGCGAATACCCTTTCGCTGTAGCGTGAAATGCGCGAGCAATAGATACCTACCAATACGTAAGCACTGCGGATATATAAAGGCTTAACACCAGCTATGTCAACGCTGCGGTTATGCGGATTTTTCATGCCCCTGCGGCTAACAGAAAAAAGCCTTATGATAGCTATACTAATGGGGCTTTTTACTCCGTTTTGACCCGATTCCTGACCGGCGTCAGGGACAAGTCACAAAAATCATCACAATTTTCCGTCACCGGCGCTACAATCGACCGAAGTCACAATCTCAAATCAGAAGAGTATTGCTAATGAAAAACATCAACCCAACGCAGACCTCTGCCTGGCAGGCATTACAGAAACACTTCGACGAAATGAAAGATGTCACTATCAGCGAGCTGTTCGCCAAAGATAGCGACCGTTTTTCTAAGTTTTCCGCGACGTTCGACGATCTGATGCTGGTGGACTTCTCCAAAAACCGCATCACCGAAGAGACGCTGGCTAAACTGCAGGATCTGGCGAAAGAGACCGATCTGGCAGGCGCCATTAAATCGATGTTCTCCGGCGAAAAGATCAACCGTACCGAAGACCGTGCGGTACTGCACGTCGCGCTGCGCAACCGCAGCAATACGCCGATTGTGGTTGATGGTAAAGATGTGATGCCGGAAGTGAACGCTGTGCTGGAGAAGATGAAAACCTTCTCAGAAGCGATTATCTCCGGTAGCTGGAAAGGCTATACCGGCAAACCGATCACCGACGTGGTTAACATTGGTATCGGCGGTTCCGACCTCGGTCCGTTCATGGTCACCGAAGCGCTGCGTCCGTACAAAAACCACCTCAACATGCATTTTGTCTCCAACGTCGATGGCACCCACATCGCTGAAGTGCTGAAGAACGTCAACCCGGAAACGACCCTGTTCCTGGTGGCGTCCAAGACCTTCACCACTCAGGAAACCATGACCAACGCCCACAGCGCGCGCGACTGGTTCCTGGCGACCGCGGGCGACGACAAGCACGTGGCCAAACACTTCGCGGCGCTTTCTACCAACGCGAAAGCGGTTGGCGAGTTCGGCATCGACACCGCCAACATGTTTGAATTCTGGGACTGGGTTGGCGGCCGTTACTCCCTGTGGTCGGCGATTGGCCTGTCCATCATTCTCTCCGTGGGCTTCGACAACTTCGTTGAGCTGCTGTCCGGCGCGCATGCGATGGATAAACACTTCTCCACCACCCCGGCGGAGAAAAACCTGCCGGTGCTGCTGGCGCTGATCGGTATCTGGTACAACAACTTCTTCGGAGCAGAAACCGAAGCGATTCTGCCGTACGACCAGTATATGCACCGTTTTGCCGCCTACTTCCAGCAGGGCAACATGGAGTCCAACGGTAAGTATGTTGACCGTAACGGCCACGCGGTAGACTACCAGACTGGCCCGATCATCTGGGGTGAGCCGGGCACCAACGGTCAGCACGCGTTCTACCAGCTGATCCACCAGGGCACCAAAATGGTACCGTGCGATTTCATCGCCCCAGCTATCACCCACAACCCGCTGTCCGACCATCATCCGAAGCTGCTGTCCAACTTCTTCGCTCAGACCGAGGCCCTGGCTTTCGGTAAATCCCGTGAAGTGGTCGAGCAGGAATATCGCGATCAGGGTAAAGATCCGGCGACCCTGGAGCACGTGGTGCCGTTCAAAGTGTTTGAAGGCAACCGTCCGACGAACTCCATCCTGCTGCGTGAAATCACCCCGTTCAGCCTGGGGGCGCTGATTGCCCTGTACGAGCACAAAATCTTCACCCAGGGCGCGATCCTCAACATCTTCACCTTCGACCAGTGGGGCGTTGAACTGGGCAAACAGCTGGCTAACCGCATCCTGCCGGAGCTGAAAGACGGCAGCGAAGTTAGCAGCCACGACAGCTCGACTAACGGCCTGATTAACCGTTATAAAGCCTGGCGCGCATAATCTTGCGCAGCTAAGACGCAATGCCGACCTTTAGGTCGGCATTTTTTTTACAGCCGCCGCAGCAGGCGGGCTGGATTTCCCGCCCACACCCCTTTCTCGGTAATGGACTTCGTCACCACGCTGCCCGCGCCAATCACCACGCCGTCGCAGATGCTGACGGCCAGAATCGTGGCGCCGCTGCCGATCGACACGTCATCGCCAATCTCAATCCGCCCCCAGCTGGCGCGGTCGGCATTCGGTTTGCCGTCGCGAAACAGGTCGTTGGCAAACATCACGCCGTGACCGATAAAGCAGCGCTGGCCAATGGTGACGTACTCGCAGATAAAAGTATGGGACTGAATTTTACTGTTCGCGCCAATGCGGGTATTGCCCTGGATCTCAACGAACGGCCCGACGAAGACGTTATCGCCAAGGACACAGTCGTACAGGTTGGCGGGCTGGTATATCACCACGTTCTCACCGCTGGTGACGTTGCGGATCGCCGTTTCCCGAAGGGTATGCATAGTGCCTCTCAGATCGGTTTGGCCAGAATATATAAGGTGCTCAGGGAATACTCTTGTTGCAGGTAGCACGCCAGCTCGTCGGCGTTATGCCAGAGGTGAGCAAAGTGATGGCGATAGCTGGCATTGCCCATTTCATTGAGTAAAGCCGCATCCTCTGCGCGTGCGGTACGAATCTTCAGCATGGTTGTTTCCTTTTTAACCCGTCCGTCTGGGCTGTGATTGTTACATCTTCGCCGGTGGTGGCAAAAAGTTAGCGAATAATGTCGATCTGGATCACATTTTTGCGTTATACAGGTCTCAAAGAAGCATAATGATGAGGGGTATTTATGTCGTCGGTTTATCGTCCGCTGGTGAATTTTATCGCCACCGCGATGCAAACGGTTTTGAATCTTGGGCTGCTGTGCCTGGGGATTATTTTGATCGTCTTCCTCGGGAAAGAGACGCTGCATCTGGCCGATGTCCTCTTTACCCCGGAGCCGACCAGTAAGTACCGGCTGGTGGAAGGTCTGGTGGTCTACTTCCTCTACTTCGAGTTTATCGCGCTGATCGTCAAGTATTTTCAGTCGGGGTTCCACTTCCCGCTGCGCTATTTCGTCTATATCGGCATCACCGCGATTGTACGCCTGATTATCATCGACCATGAGTCGCCGATGGCGGTGCTGATTTACTCCGCCGCGATCCTGATCCTGGTGATTACGCTCTGGCTGTGTAACTCCAATCGCCTGAAACGCGAATAAAAAAAAGCGGCCTCCAGGGCCGCTGACCAACAGTCACAAATAGAATTTATGTAGGGTCCAGTTGAGGATAGCAGTGGCATTGGCCTTACTTTTTCAGCTGAGGGCGACGGCGACAATACCCGGTTGGGGTCGTGTATTGCGGCTAGACCGTCGGCCCTCATCTGAAATTTGGGGCCGGTGTTACAAAAAAACTTAACCTTTCACCCCACCCGCCGTCAGGCCGTTAACCAGCCAGCGCTGCGCCAGCAGGAAGACGACCGTGATCGGGATGGCGGAGAGCACCGCCGCAGCGGCGAAGTCGCCCCACAGATAGTTCTGCGGGTTGAGATACTGTTGCATACCTACCGCCAGGGTATAGCTGTTCACATCGCGCAGCAGCAGCGAGGCGACGGGCACTTCGGTGATGGCCGCGATGAACGACAGAATAAACACCACCGCCAGAATCGGCACCGACAGCGGCAGCAGCACGAGGCGGAAAGCCTGCCATGGGGTCGCGCCATCCAGCGCCGCCGCTTCTTCCAGCGAACCATCGATGGTTTCGAAGTAGCCTTTAATCGTCCAGACGTGCAGCGCGATACCGCCCATATAAGCGAAGATCACGCCGCCGTGGGTGTTGAGGCCGACGAACGGGATGTACTGGCCCAGGCGGTCAAACAACGCATACAGGGCCACCAGCGACAGCACCGCCGGGAACATCTGGAAAATCAGCATCCCTTTCAGCAGGGTCGCTTTCCCCGGGAAGCGCATACGGGCAAAAGCGTAGGCGCAGGTGGTGGAAAGGGCGACGATACCGATCGCGGTAATGCCGGCGACCTTAATCGAGTTCCACAGCCACAGCAGGACCGGGAACGGCGGCGGCGTGACGCGGCCATCGGCGTGTTCGACGCTGAAGCCTAACGCCAGACGCCAGTGTTCCCAGGAGATGGTATCCGGGATCAGGCTGCCGGTGGCGAAGTTGCCTTCGCGCAGCGAGATAGCGATAACCATCAGCAGCGGAAACATAATCGCGGCGATAAAAATCAGCAGTAACAGGTGTGTCGTAAAGAGACGCAGTTTCTGAGATTTGGGTTGGACCATAGCCATTATCGTTATCTCCCTTAATCAAACTTCATGCGTGTGGCTTTCAGATTCACAATCGCTAACGCGCCAACCAGCAGGAAGATAAGCGTTGCGATAGCCGCCGCCAGGCCGAAGTCCTGACCGCCGCCGCCTTCAAAGGCGATGCGATAGGTGTAGCTCACCAGCAGGTCGGTATAACCGGCCGGGGTGGTGGTGCCGAGACGGTCCGGACCACCGTTGGTCAACAGCTGAATCAGCACGAAGTTGTTAAAGTTAAAGGCGAAGCTGGCGATCATCAGCGGTGTCAGCGGTTTGATCAGCAGCGGCAGCGTAATTTTAAAGAAGTTCTGGAACGGACCGGCGCCATCCATCGCCGACGCTTCGTACAGATCGTCCGGAATCGCCTTCAGCAACCCCATGCACAGGATCATCATGTACGGATAGCCCAGCCAGGTATTGACGATGATGATCATGGTACGCGCGGTGGTCGGGTCGCTAAACCAGGCCGGCTTAATGCCGAACAGCGCGCTGAGCATCATATTGATTTCACCAAAGCTCTGGTTGAACAGCCCTTTGAAAATCAGAATCGAAATAAACGACGGTACGGCATACGGCAGAATCAACAGGACGCGGTAAATTGCTTTGCCTTTCAGCGCTTCCCACTGCACCAGACAAGCCAGCACCATTCCCACGGCCACGGTCAAAATCACCGTCAGCACCGAGAACACCACGGTCCAGACGAAAATAGCGAAGAACGGTTTCTGGATACCTTCGTCCTGGAAGACGCGAGTGAAGTTATCCCAGCCGATCGTCACGGTGTAGCCCGGGCTCAGCTTTTCAGTGCCCCAGCTGCCGTCGGCGTTAATCGCCTGGTAGAAGCCTACGTCATTGTTCGGGCGGTATTTGACGTGGGTCTGATTGTTGGTCAGCACCCCATCTTCGCTAAGCGTATACAGCGGTTGAGTGCCGGAGAACTGACGCAGCGAGCTCATGATCACTTTGCTGTCATCCGGCAGCACGGCGGTCAGTTGGTTCAGCGCGGTGCGGTTCTGGGTAATGACGCGCAGGCTGACGCGCTCGCCTTCCGGCAGGGCGTCGGTTTCTTTTAACGCCAGCTTCTGCTCACCGCCGAATTTAAAAGCGTCGGAAAGGTAGTTTTTACCGCTCTCGCCGTCGGTCAGGGCCAGTTTCCACTCGTCCCCCGCCGGGATCAGCGTGAAGTTATAGGCTTTGCCAGCCTGGAAAGAGCGATCCATCAGCACCTGCTGCGCACGTTCAAAGGTCAGCTGGTTGGTGCTGCTGTAGTTCGTGAAGGCGATGGCAATGGTACAGACCAGCGGAAACAGGACGAACAGGCCCATGCCGGCGAGGCCGGGATAGACATAGCGCCAGGCATAAGCCTTGCGATTAGCGAAAATATACAGGCCAACTGAGCTTAAAATCAGCGTCATGATGGCGAACAGGTACTCCCCCTGGGCGTACATCAAAACAACAAGGTAACCCACCAGCAGGCACAGTAAGCCAATCACAGACCATGTGAGTTGCGGACTTTGCCACCAGTGTTTCTTTTTAACGGCATCCATGGGGATCATCCTCTACAGCGGTGAAAACTTATTTGTCAGGTGGCGCTTCGCTTACCTAACCTACGGTCCGAGCCGCAGTGGTAGGGCGGGTAAGCGCAAGCGCTACCCGCCGTTTTCTTACTTAGTGATACGACTCTGTGCATCCTTCAGTGCAGCATCGACAGTCTGGCGACCGCTGGCGGCGTTGATAACCGCGGTACGAACGGCATACCAGAAGGCAGACATCTGCGGGATGTTAGGCATGATTTCGCCATTCTGGGCGTTCGCCATGGTGGCGGCGATGCGCGGATCTTTTTCCAGTTTCTCCTGGAAGGATTTCAGCGCGACAGCACCCAGCGGTTTGTCGTTGTTAACCGATTCCAGACCCTGATCGGTCATCAGGTAGTTTTCGAGGAACTCTTTCGCCAGCTCTTTGTTCGGGCTGGCGGCGTTGATACCCGCGCTCAGTACGCCAACGAACGGTTTCGATGGTTTGCCTTTAAAGGTCGGCAGCAGGGTGACGCCGTAGTTAACCTTGCTCTTATCAATGTTAGACCACGCCCACGGACCGTTGATGGTCATGGCGGTTTCGCCTTTGTTGAAGGCGGCTTCCGCGATGGAGTAATCCGTGTCGGCATTCATGTGCTTGTTCTTGATCAGGTCAACCAGGAAGGTGAGACCCGCTTTCGCGCCTGCGCTGTCTACGCCGACGTTTTTCACGTCATATTTGCCGTTTTCAAACTTGAAGGCGTACCCGCCGTCGGCAGCGATCAGCGGCCAGGTGAAGTACGGTTCCTGCAGGTTGAACATCAGCGCGCTCTTACCTTTCGCTTTCAGTGCTTTATCCAGCGCCGGGATCTCTTCCCAGGTTTTCGGCGGGTTCGGTACCAGGTCCTTGTTATAAATCAGGGACAGGGCTTCAACCGCCACCGGATAGGCGATCAGTTTGCCGTTAAAGCGCACGGCATCCCAGGTGAATGGGTAGAGTTTGTCCTGGAACGCTTTGTCCGGGGTGATTTCAGCCAGCAGGCCGGACTGTGCGTAGCCGCCGAAACGGTCATGCGCCCAGAAGATGATGTCCGGGCCGTCGCCAGTCGCCGCAACCTGCGGGAACTTCTCTTCCAGCTTGTCCGGATGTTCTACGGAAACTTTAATGCCGGTGTCTTTTTCAAACTTTTTACCCACTTCAGCGAGGCCGTTATAGCCTTTGTCGCCATTAATCCAGATAACCAGCTTACCTTCTTCAATTTTCGCGAGGGCAGAGGCGGAAAACATCATCGTGGTCAGTGCTGACAGCGCGAGGATGCGAGCGCCAGTTTTGATTTTCATATACCCGTCCTATTTGGTGATGTACTCGTGGATACACTTCGGTGGCTTAACGATGATGAGTTTCCTTTTTTAACAACCCCTTTCCATCCTCCCCTGGTCTACGCCCCACCCGCTGGTTGTGTGATCTCCATTGCAAAAACGGCCGTATTGCGTCCTGGAGCACAGAAAAAAGTGCCCAATTTTGTCGTCCCCATCACGAAATCACGCTTCGTCCGCCATCCCCCGCGGCGAGAGGCAATCTCTCATCCTCCCATCTCCTCCCCCATAAAAAAGCCGGGGGGTGGAGGATTTGCCAGCTTAAGGAATGCCGCATAGTCGACCCATCTTGAATGTGTCTTTAAGTGACAGGTTGTAACGAAGGGAGAAGGGCATGGCGAGCGTACAGCTACGAAATGTAACGAAAGCCTGGGGCGACGTGGTGGTATCTAAAGATATCAATCTCGAGATCCAGGATGGGGAGTTCGTCGTGTTTGTTGGACCGTCGGGCTGCGGCAAATCCACTCTGCTGCGTATGATTGCCGGACTGGAAACAGTCACCAGCGGCGATCTGTTCATTGGCGATACCCGGATGAACGACGTGCCGCCCGCTGAGCGCGGCATCGGCATGGTATTCCAGTCATATGCGCTTTATCCCCATCTTTCCGTTGCCGAAAATATGTCTTTCGGCCTGAAGCTGGCCGGCGCGAAAAAAGAGGTCATTAACCAGCGAGTGACTCAGGTGGCTGAGGTCTTACAGCTGGCGCATCTCCTGGAGCGTAAACCGAAAGCGCTTTCCGGTGGTCAGCGCCAGCGTGTAGCGATCGGCCGTACGCTGGTGGCAGAGCCAAGCGTCTTCCTGCTGGATGAACCGCTCTCTAACCTGGATGCCGCCCTGCGTGTCCAGATGCGTATCGAGATCTCCCGTCTGCATAAGCGGCTGGCCCGCACCATGATTTATGTTACCCACGATCAGGTGGAAGCGATGACCCTCGCGGACAAGATTGTGGTTCTGGACGCCGGCCGTGTGGCACAGGTCGGGAAACCGCTGGAGCTTTATCACTATCCGGCTGACCGCTTCGTTGCCGGCTTTATCGGTTCACCGAAGATGAACTTCCTGCCGGTGAAAGTCACCGCGACGGCTATCGATCAGGTGCAAGTAGAACTGCCGAACCGCCAGCAAATCTGGCTGCCGGTAGACAGCGCCAACGTTCAGGTTGGCGCCAACATGTCATTAGGTATCCGCCCCGAGCATTTACTGCCCAGCGATATCGCCGATGTGACCCTCGAAGGTGAGGTTCAGGTCGTCGAACAGCTCGGCCACGAGACGCAAATTCATATCCAGATCCCCGCCATCCGTCAGAACCTGGTTTACCGCCAGAATGACGTGGTGTTGGTAGAAGAGGGAGCCACATTCGCCATCGGTTTGCCGCCAGAACGTTGCCACTTATTCCGTGAGGATGGCACCGCTTGTCGTCGGCTGCATAAAGAGCCGGGCGTGTAAGGCTTCCCATTAAAAAAAAGCGCGAACCCGGCTGGCGGTACACCGGCGAAGCGTTCAAAGAAAAGCAATGATCTCAGGAGATAGAATGATGATTACTCTGCGCAAACTTCCTCTGGCGGTCGCCGTCGCAGCAGGCGTTATGTCTGCTCAGGCGCTGGCTGTCGATTTCCATGGTTACGCGCGTTCCGGCATTGGCTGGACCGGCAGCGGCGGCGAGCAACAGTGTTTCAAAGCGACAGGCGCACAAAGTAAGTACCGTCTTGGTAACGAATGTGAAACCTATGCGGAACTGAAGCTGGGCCAGGAACTGTGGAAAGAAGGGGATAAGAGTTTTTATTTCGATACTAACGTTGCCTATTCCGTGAATCAGGAAGATGACTGGGAAAGCACCTCTCCGGCGTTCCGTGAAGCCAACATCCAGGGTAAAAACCTGATCGACTGGCTGCCGGGCTCCACGCTGTGGGCAGGTAAACGCTTCTATCAGCGTCATGACGTTCACATGATCGACTTCTACTACTGGGATATCTCCGGCCCGGGTGCAGGTCTGGAAAACGTTGACCTTGGCTTCGGCAAGCTCTCTCTGGCCGCTACCCGCAACTCAGAAAGCGGCGGCTCTTACACTTTCTCCAGCGATGACACCAAAAAATACGCAGCGAAAACCGCAAACGACGTCTTTGACGTCCGTCTGGCGGGCCTGGAAACTAACCCGGGCGGCGTGCTGGAGTTAGGTGTCGATTACGGTCGTGCGAACCCGCAGGATGATTATCGTCTGGAAGACGGCGCGTCGAAAGACGGCTGGTTGTGGACTGGTGAACATACCCAGTCTATCTGGGGCGGCTTCAACAAGTTCGTAGTTCAGTACGCGACTGACGCGATGACCTCCTGGAACAGCGGCCACTCTCAAGGGACCAGCATCGATAACAACGGCAGCATGATCCGCGTTCTGGATCACGGTGCGATGGACTTCAACGATGATTGGGGCCTGATGTACGTGGCGATGTACCAGGACGTGGACCTGGACAGCAAAAACGGTTCTACCTGGTACACCGTGGGTGTCCGTCCGATGTACAAATGGACGCCGATCATGAGCACCCAGCTGGAAATCGGTTACGACAACGTGAAATCCCAGCGTACCAGCGAAAACAACAACCAGTACAAAATTACTCTGGCTCAACAGTGGCAGGCAGGCAACAGCGTCTGGTCTCGTCCGGCTATCCGTATCTTCGCAACCTACGCGAAGTGGGATGAAAACTGGGGTTACAGCAACGCCTCTGGTCTGCAGACCAAAGACAGCAGCGGAAGCGGCATGTACACCTCCAGCCGCGGTGACGACAGCGAAGTTACCTTCGGTGCCCAGATGGAAGTGTGGTGGTAATACCGCCTGTAAGACGGTTGTAACCTGGGAGGGGCATCGGCCCCTCCTGACTATTCAAGGTTAGCGCGCTATTGCCTGGCTACCGCTAAACCGATGCTATCCAAGGTGAGAAGAATGAAAATGAAGAAAACTCTCGTCGCTCTGTGTTTATCCACAGGGATGTTGGCATGCGTGCCGGGGATGAGCCTTGCCGATGTTAACTTTGTACCGCAGAACACCAGCGCCGCGCCGTCTATTCCAGCCAGCGCGCTGCAACAGCTGATCTGGACGCCTGCCGATCAATCAAAGACGCAGAGCGTTGATTTAACCACCGGCGGTCAACGCCTGGATGTCCCGGGGATCGTCGGACCGGTCGCCGCCTGGAGCGTACCGGCCAATATCGGCGAGCTGACCCTGACGCTCGACAGCGAACTGAACAAACATAAGCAGATTTTTGCGCCGAACGTGCTGATTCTGGATCAGAATATGACGCCAGCGGCGTTCTTCCCCAGCAACTACTTTACCTATCAGCAGCCGGGCGTGATGACCGCCGATCGCCTGGGCGGCGTGATGCGCCTGACTCCGGCGTTGGGCCAGCAGAAGCTCTATGTGCTGGTATTTACCACTGAAAAAGATCTTCAGCAGACCACGACCCTGCTGGATCCGGCGAAAGCCTATGCCAAAGGCGCCGGAAATGCGGCCCCGGATATCCCGGATCCGATCGCTAAACATACCACCGATGGCGTGCTGAAGCTGAAAGTGAAAACCAATAGCACCTCCAGCGTGCTGGTGGGCCCGCTGTTCGGCTCTTCCGGCCCGGGACCGGTGACCGTCGGCAATACCGCCGCGCCGGTAGCCGCGCCAGCCGCCGCAGCCGCTGCGGCGCCGGCAGCCAAAAGCGAACCGATGCTCAGCGATACCGAAACCTACTTCAACAACGGTATTAAGCAGGCGGTGAAACAAGGTGACATCGACAAAGCCCTGAAATTGATGAACGAAGCTGAGCGCCTCGGCTCGAAATCCGCTCGTTCCACCTTTATCAGCAGTGTAAAAGGCAAGGGGTAATCGTCTCCCCACAATGCTGATGTTTAGGCACAGCCTTTAGGTGCATCCTCCGGGATGCACCTTTTTTTGCACGCGCGGCAGCCTGTTGCATGGCTGTTGCGTGAATGATCGTATATTGACGTTTGCCCGCCACCAACCGCCTATTCTGCGATACAATGCTCTCACGTTATGTACCGGAGAATCAGGCATGTCCCATCCTGCGCTTACGCGACTGCGTGCGCTGCGCTATTTTGCCGTTATGCCATCCCTGGCGCCGCCCCTGAGTGACTGGCTGCTGCTGGAGGACTCAATGACCCAGCGCTTTGAGCAACAAGGAAAGCAGGTCACCGTGACCCTGATTAACGAAGGGTATATTGAGCGTGAGGCGCTGACTGACGAAGCGGCGCTGCTACCTGACGAGCCGCGCTACTGGCTGCGGGAGATTATACTCAACGCCGATGGCGAGCCCTGGCTGGCCGGGCGCACGGTGGTGCCGGAGTCGACGCTGTGTGGTCCGGAGCTGGCGCTACAGCAGCTCGGGCAGATCCCGCTGGGCCGATACCTGTTCACGTCGTCGACATTAACCCGCGATTTTATTGAAATTGGTCGCGATGCAGCGCTGTGGGGGCGTCGTTCCCGTCTGCGGCTGAGCGGCAAACCCTTGCTGCTGACCGAGCTGTTTTTGCCTGCGTCGCCGTTGTACTAAGAGGAAGAAAAAATGGAGTGGAGTCTGTCGCAGAATAAGCTGTTGGCGTTTCATCGCCTGATGCGCACTGACAAACCGATCGGCGCCTTGCTGCTGCTGTGGCCGACGTTGTGGGCGCTGTGGGTAGCCTCGCCGGGCGTACCACCGCTGTGGATCCTGGCGGTATTCGTCGCCGGCGTCTGGCTGATGCGCGCCGCCGGCTGCGTGGTGAATGACTATGCCGATCGAAAATTTGATGGTCACGTTAAGCGTACCGCCCGTCGTCCGCTACCGAGCGGCGATGTCACCGAGAAAGAGGCGCGAACGCTGTTTATCGTTCTGGTGCTGCTCTCCTTCCTGCTGGTGCTCACCCTCAACACCATGACCATTCTGCTGTCGGTCGCGGCGCTGGCCCTGGCATGGGTCTATCCGTTTATGAAGCGCTACACTCATCTGCCGCAGGTGGTGCTGGGGGCGGCCTTTGGCTGGTCAATCCCGATGGCCTTCTCGGCCGTCAGTGAATCGCTGCCGCTGAGCTGCTGGCTGATGTTCCTCGCCAACATTCTGTGGGCCGTAGCCTACGATACGCAGTATGCGATGGTGGATCGTGATGACGACGTTAAGATCGGCATCAAGTCGACGGCGATCCTGTTCGGCGAAAACGATCGTCTGATTATCGGTATTCTGCAGGTGGCCGTACTGGTGCTGATGGGCGCGGTGGGCTGGCTGAATGGGCTGGGCTGGGAATACTACTGGTCGTTATTTGTCGCGGCGGGTCTGTTTGGCTGGCAGCAGAAGCTTATCTTCAATCGCGACCGCGATAACTGCTTCAAAGCGTTTATGAACAATAACTACGTCGGGCTGGTGCTGTTCCTGGGCCTGGCGATGAGCTACCTGTAACCCCTGTCCGCTTCCCCCCGGCATACCGGGGGGAAGTGAGGGCAGAAAACACCGCGTTACGCGTCGTCCTGCGTGACGCTTTCAATCGTCAGCCGCACATCCGACGTAATCAATTCCGCCAGCATCCGATAAACCTTCAGCGTCTCTTCCGGCTCGGCATCGCCGGTATCGCTAATGTAGCCTTCGTCGCGCAGGGTCAGCACCAGGGTACTGAACACCGCTTTGTCGAAGAACTCCGGCGCGTTAATGCCATGCAGCACCGACAGACGCTGGGCCACGGTACGACTCTCTTTTTCCAGCGAACTGCGGTTGATCGACGGGTTGGCGCTCAGCAGCCAGAAGGTAATGGCATAGCGCTGCAGCGTCTCGCGCGCGCCAGCGGCCAGCAGTTGCAGGGAGCGAGAGTGCGACGGATTGAGGCTCATCACATCGCCATCAACGACGATCAGCTCCTGACGCAGCATCTCGGCAATCAACGCATCCACCACCCCGGCCAGCTCTGCTTTCTCCCAGCGCAGGAACAGCTCGGCCTTGAGGAACGGATACAGCGTTTCGACATGGCGCAGCACTTCGGTGCGGCTGAGTTGACGATGCTGAGTCACCAGGGCGGCTAACAGCGACGGAATCACCAGCATATGGGCGATGTTGTTGCGATAGTAGGTCATCAGCACCGCCTGCTCGCGCGGCAGGATGATGATATCGCCGATGGTGTCCTTCTCTACTTCGAACTTGTTCATCTGCAGCGCGTGGTCGATAAGCTCGCTGGCCGAAGCGGAGGGGGCGGTCGCATCTGGCGAATAGGGCACATTGCGCAGCAGCGCGAGGTAGCACTCCAGCTGTTGGGTCAGCTGCTCACGGGTGAGCGAACGCTGGCGCGAGGCCAGCAGCGCCGTGCAGCACAGGTTCATGGCGTTGGCCGCGCCGGCGTTGTTGATGCGCACCATCAGGTCTACGGCGATGTTATTCACCGTTGGCGTCAGCCAGGAAGGGCGGATGGCTTCGATTGGGTCGATGGCTTCCCGCCACTCTGGCACATGGTGGTTAAGGTAGGTCATCAGCGGCAATGGTTCGCCGAAGTTGACATAGCCCTGGCCAAGGTTGCGCAGCTTACTCAAGCCGCGCACCATCTGCGGCAGGCTCTCTTTCTCTTTGGTGGCGCCGCGCAGCTCTTTGGCGTAGGTTCCTACTTCCATCACGTGCTCATAGCCGATGTAGATAGGCACCAGAGTGATAGGCCGGGTACCGCCACGCAGCATCGCCTGGATGGTCATCGACAGCGTACCGGTCTTCGGATCGAGCAGACGGCCGGTACGGGAGCGGCCGCCTTCGACGAAATACTCGACGGAATAGCCGCGGCTGAACAGTTCGCCAAGATATTCGCGGAACACCGTGGAATAGAGCTTGTTGCCCTTAAAGGTGCGGCGAATAAAGAACGCGCCCAGGCGGCGGAAGATTGGCCCGGCTGGCCAGAAGTTGAGGTTGATGCCCGCCGCGATATGCGGTGGCACCAGGCCCTGATGATACAGAACGTAGGAGAGCAGCAGATAGTCCATGTGGCTGCGGTGGCAGGGGACATAGACAATCTCATGGCCGTCGTGAGCCAGCTGACGCACGCGCTCGGCGTTATGCACGTTGATCCCCTGGTACAGGCGGTTCCAGGTGAAGCCGAGAATGCGGTCGGTCAGGCGGATCATCTCGTACGAGAAGTTCGCGGCAATCTCTTCCATCAGCGCGATAGCGTTCTGCTGAGCCTTCTCGTGAGAAATTTTCTTGCTGCGCGCTTCGTCTTCCACCGCGCGGGCAATCGCTTTCGAGGCCAGCAGTTTATTAAACAGATCCTGACGGGCCGGCAGACGCGGGCCGACGGCGGCCAGGCGCTGGCGGGCAAAGTGCATCCGGGCGACGCGAGCCAGCTTCTGCGCGATGATCTTATCGGTGCCGTGTTCATCCGCCATGCGGCGCAGCGACACGGAAGGCGAAAAGCGCACAAAGCTGTCGCGGCCGAGCCAGGAGACGGCGAAAAATTTCTGGATACCGTTAAGCATCCGCAGCGGTGGATTGACTTCCCCTTTCTCACGGCCCGGCGAGCGGCCGAACATCACCGAGACCGGCACCATTTGCACATCGAGATCCGGATGGTTGCGGTGCAGATCGAGGTAGTCGTGGAACAGCTTGATGGACTCTTCTTTTGGCGTGTAATAGGTAAATACGCGCGGCCCACCGTGGATGAATACGTAACGCGGCAGCAGCGCGCCGTCGATCTCCAGCGGTTCAAGCGGATCGGGTAAATCATGCGCCAGGCATTGGGCGCGCAGCGTCAGCAGGTCCGCCTTGGAGTTATAGGGCAGGACGTACATGACCGGACGCGAGGTATCGAGTCCTAATTCCTGAGCAGGCTCTGCCGGAATAGACTTGCTTTTTACCAGCACCCGTAATGGTAAATTCAGTAATTTATAGTAAATTCGTTGCCAGCCGGACATAAACGATGTGAAGCCTCTGGTTAATCATGCAAATGCGCGGCAAGAATAACAGAAAGTGGGCAAAATTTCCGTTACCACGCGGCAAACGCGTACACTCATCGACGTCATTTACGTAAAAAGGTTTTGTGATGGCCAATAATACCACCGGGTTAACCCGAATCATTAAGGCGGCAGGTTACTCCTGGAAAGGATTTCGCGCGGCGTGGATCAACGAGGCCGCGTTTCGTCAGGAAGGCGTCGCCGCCATCGTGGCCGTCGCGATAGCCTGCTGGCTGGACGTCGACGCCATCACCCGCGTATTGCTGATCGGGTCGGTCCTGCTAGTGATGATAGTCGAAATTCTCAACAGCGCGATTGAGGCGGTCGTGGACCGTATAGGCTCGGATTATCATGAGCTTTCAGGGCGCGCCAAAGACATGGGGTCGGCAGCGGTCCTGCTGGCGATTATCATCGCGCTGATCACCTGGGGAACGCTGCTGTGGAGCCATTATCACTAACGTTCTTCGCTAAGCCTCGCAAAATATAAACAATCTACCGATTTTTGTGTGCCATGTGGTTCCAAAATCACCGTTAGCTGTATATACTCACAGCATAACTGTATATACACCCAGGGGGCGGAATGAAAGCGTTAACGACCAGGCAGCAAGAGGTGTTTGATCTCATTCGGGATCATATCAGCCAGACGGGCATGCCGCCGACGCGTGCGGAAATTGCTCAGCGCTTGGGGTTCCGTTCCCCAAACGCGGCGGAAGAACACCTGAAAGCGCTGGCGCGTAAAGGCGCGATCGAGATCGTCTCCGGCGCATCTCGCGGTATCCGCCTGCTGACGGAAGAAGAACACGGCCTGCCGCTGATCGGCCGCGTCGCCGCTGGCGAGCCGCTGCTGGCGCAGCAGCACATTGAGGGCCACTATCAGGTCGACCCGTCGATGTTTAAACCCAACGCGGATTTCCTGCTGCGCGTCAGCGGCATGTCGATGAAAGACATCGGTATCCTTGATGGCGATCTGCTGGCGGTACACAAAACCCAGGACGTGCGTAACGGCCAGGTGGTCGTGGCGCGCATTGACGACGAAGTGACGGTGAAGCGCCTGAAAAAGCAGGGCAACGTCGTCGAGCTGTTGCCGGAAAACAGCGAGTTTTCCCCTATCGTTGTCGATCTGCGCCAGCAGAGTTTTACCATTGAGGGTCTGGCCGTTGGCGTGATCCGTAACGGAGAATGGCTGTAGCGCCTGCCCCTGCGCAGCGTCATCGGATGCATGACGCTGCGACGTTTTTCCTCAATCAGGTCCCCCATCATGCTGCTCAACGCTGCCGATAAAGCGCTGTGGCGCCTTGCTATCCCGATGATCTTCTCCAACATCACCGTCCCGCTGCTGGGGCTGGTAGATACGGCGGTGATCGGCCACCTTGACAGCCCGGTATACCTCGGCGGCGTCGCGGTCGGGGCGACGGCCACCAGTTTTCTTTTCATGTTGCTGCTGTTTTTGCGCATGAGCACCACCGGGCTCACCGCTCAGGCCTGGGGTGCCAAAGATCCGCTGCGTCTTGCGCGCGCGCTGGTGCAGCCGCTGGCCCTGGCGCTGGGCGCCGGGGTTCTCATCATCCTGTTTCGCCTGCCGCTGATTAACCTCGCTCTGCATATTGTCGGCGGCAGTGAGGCGGTGCTTGAGCAGGCACGGCGGTTCCTTGAAATTCGCTGGCTCAGCGCTCCCGCTTCGCTGGCCAACCTGGTGCTGCTCGGCTGGTTGCTGGGGGTTCAGTACGCCCGGGCGCCGGTGATTCTGCTGGTGGTCGGCAATCTGCTCAATATTGTGCTCGACCTGTGGCTGGTGATGGGCCTGCGGATGAACGTCCAGGGGGCGGCGCTGGCCACGGTTACCGCGGAGTACGCAACCTTGATTATCGGCCTGATGATGGCGAAGCGGGTGCTGACGCTGCGCGGCGTGTCGCTGAGCATGTTGAAAAACGCCTGGCGCGGGGATCTGCGCCGTCTGCTGGCGTTGAATCGGGACATCATGCTGCGTTCCCTGCTGCTGCAGCTGTGCTTTGGCGCGCTGACCGTGTACGGCGCGCGTCTGGGCAGCGACATTGTGGCGGTCAATGCGGTACTGATGACTATGCTGACCTTTACCGCCTACGCGCTGGATGGCTTTGCCTATGCCGTGGAGGCCCACTCCGGCCAGGCCTACGGCGCGCGCGACGGCAGCCAGCTTCTTGAAATCTGGCGGGCGGCCTGCCGCCAGTCTGGCATGGTGGCGCTGGCATTTGCCCTGATTTACAGCCTGGCGGGGGAGTACATCATCGCGTTGTTAACCTCGCTGCCTTCCCTGCAGCAGCTGGCCGATCGCTATCTGATCTGGCAGACCATCCTGCCGGTGGTGGGCGTCTGGTGCTACCTGCTGGACGGCATGTTCATCGGCGCGACGCGCGGCGCGGAGATGCGTAACAGCATGGCGGTCGCCGCGGCGGGGTTTGCCGTGACGCTGCTTTCGGTCCCGCTGCTCGGCAACCACGGACTGTGGCTGGCGCTGGCGGTGTTCCTCGCCCTGCGCGGCCTGTCGCTGGCGCTGATCTGGCGTCGCCACTGGCGACACGGCACCTGGTTTAGCTAGTCATTGCCGTTCATCACGGCCATCCATGAATTCCCACGGTTGCGCACCGCTTACCGGGGCAGCTCAGTAGCCCGGCTCAGCGCAGCGCAAGCCGGGAAAATCGCCTCAGCCTTACCCATCGGTATGATGGTTAAAAATTCCGAATAACGAATCGGTGCCAGCATTCTCATCTATAGTTAATACCATGTCCGGTACAAAACGGGCTGTAAACCCACCGAATGATGAGGACGTTATCATGAATAAAGACGAAATCGGCGGTAACTGGAAACAGTTGAAAGGTAAAGCCAAGGAACAGTGGGGCAAACTTACCGATGATGATATGACCGTGATCGAAGGTAAGCGCGATCAGCTGGTCGGTAAAATTCAGGAACGGTACGGCTATGCGAAGGATCAGGCTGAGAAAGAAGTCTCAGACTGGGAGCATAAGAACGACTACCGCTGGTAGCGTTCCGTGGCTCAAAGAATAAAACATTTGTGTTAGTGCCTGTCTGAATGGCGTAAGGACGCGCCGTTAACCCTGTTTCCCGCTGCGGCTGACGCTCAGCGGGCTTTCTTTTTCAGCTGAATCGTATGGTCGTGCTGGCAGTGTCCCGGTGTGCTGCAGGCTTCGACTTCAACGCAGTCTGCACAAAGGCCGTGGGCTTCAATCACGTTATGGCGCAGGGCAAAGCCCATTCTGGCCGCTAACGTATGCATGATATCTTCCACCCCTTCCGCCGCTTCTTCCTTCACCACGCCACAGCGGTCACAGATAAACATGGCTGAGCTATGGGTCGGCTGGTCAAAGAGATGGCACAGCACATAGCTGTTGGTTGACTCCACCTTGTGAACAAAACCCTGCTCGAGTAAAAACTCCAGCGCACGGTAAACCGTCGGTGGTTTAGCCTGCGGCTCTTTGTCACGCAGGAGATCCAGCAGGTCGTAGGCGCTGATCGCCCCTTGTTGCAGGCTCATCAGTCGCAACACCTCCAGACGCTGTGGGGTCAGGCGTACGCCGCGCTGCGCACATAGCTTTTCAGCATGCGCTAACATCTCTTGCGAAGGGGTCTTATCCATGAGCATCCTCGGGTTGCGTGAATTTGAATCTGTTACTTTATCACGTTCCTCAGAAAACACCGAGAGCCGGCGGGTGATACGGGTCATACTTCAGATTGTCGGTACCTGCGCCAGCTCCGGGCGCTGGCCGCTGACTTTCGAACAGACCACGCCTTAGTCGATCGCTAAAACTGTCCTGCCCGATTTAATCGCAATACGCCTGACCCAGGGTATGCTATATCTGAAGTGTCTCATTTTCGGGAGAAAACGATGAAACGACCTGATTGCATTCGCCACTGGCGCGAACTGGAAGGGCCCGACGATGCCACTTATCCCGACAGCCCGGAGCGTTTTTCGATTGGCGCGCCGCTGGGGCGCGGTTTACGGCTCAACCGGCTGGGGATACATCACGAGCGACTGCCTCCGGGACGGCGCACCTCTTACCCGCACGCCGAGAGCGATGAGGAAGAGTTCATCTATGTGCTGGAGGGCTATCCGGAGGTATGGATAAACGGCTATCTCTGGAAGCTGGAGCCGGGCGACAGCGTGGGTTTTCCCGCGGGTACCGGCATCTGCCACACTTTTCTCAATAACACCGAGCAGGAGGTTCGTCTGCTGGTGGTGGGTGAGTCCAACAAAAAATACAACCGCATCTATTACCCGCTTAATCCCGGCTATGCCGCGACGCGCCAGGATCGCTGGGTTGACCATCCGCCGCAGTTCTTTGGTCCACACGACGGCAAACCGCGGAAAAAGTAATCGACCTGGGGGAGGGGGGACGCTCGCCGCACTATGCGCCAGTGGTTTATCTTTATGCTATAGTAGCGCCCCTTTTTACCCGGATGCTTATTTATTCGCCATGATGCCTGAATCAACGTCACCTGCTTTCCCTGCTCACCGCTTCTCCATCGCGCCGATGCTCGACTGGACTGACCGACACTGCCGCTATTTCCTGCGGCTGCTGTCGCGGCATACGCTGCTGTATACCGAAATGGTGACCACCGGGGCGATTATTCACGGCAAAGGTGACTATCTGGCCTATAGCGAAGAAGAGCACCCGGTTGCTCTGCAGCTCGGCGGCAGCGATCCGCAGGCCCTGGCGCAGTGCGCGAAGCTGGCTGAAGCGCGCGGCTATGA
The DNA here is from genome assembly GCF_002810545.1 of Klebsiella sp. A-Nf5. Classification (NCBI taxonomy): domain Bacteria; kingdom Pseudomonadati; phylum Pseudomonadota; class Gammaproteobacteria; order Enterobacterales; family Enterobacteriaceae; genus Klebsiella; species Klebsiella sp. A-Nf5. Next base: position 44,419 of record NZ_PIOG01000269.1, read on the forward strand.
TGAGATCAATCTCAACGTCGGTTGCCCCTCCGATCGCGTGCAGAACGGGATGTTTGGCGCCTGCCTGATGGGCAATGCGCCACTGGTGGCCGACTGTATTAAGGCGATGCGCGATGTGGTGTCGATTCCGGTCACGGTGAAAACCCGTATCGGGATCGACGATCAGGATAGCTATGAGTTTCTGTGCGATTTCATTGAGACGGTCTCCGGCAAGGGCGAGTGTGAGATGTTTATTATTCACGCCCGCAAAGCCTGGCTCTCCGGCCTGAGCCCAAAAGAGAACCGCGAGATCCCGCCGCTGGATTACCCCCGCGTCTGGCAGCTGAAGCGCGACTTCCCCCATCTGACGATGGCGATCAACGGCGGAATCAAATCGCTGGACGAAGCCAGACTGCAGCTTGAACATATGGATGGGGTAATGGTCGGGCGTGAGGCCTATCAGAACCCGGGCATTCTGGCCTCGGTCGACCGCGAAATTTTCGGCATCGCAGGCGCGGATGCCGATCCGGTGGCGGTGGTGCGAGCCATGTACCCGTATATTGAGCGCGAGCTCAGCAATGGCACCTATCTGGGCCATATCACCCGCCATATGCTGGGGCTGTTTCAGGGGATCCCCGGCGCTCGCCAGTGGCGTCGCTATCTGAGCGAGAACGCGCATAAAGCCGGCGCCGATATTGCGGTGCTGGAGCATGCTCTGCAGCTGGTGGCCGATAAACGTTAATTTCTGACGAAAACTTGGTGAAATTGACCACGCCTCGCGCACTGACGCGGGGCGTTTTCTTTTAAAGTCAAATGCTTATGTTTGGCATGCTTTTTGTAATACCTGCAGAGTGAAGTATTCATTCGTTGGGGAGAGAACCATGCTGGAACTGCTATTTGTCATTGGATTTTTTGTCATGCTGTTGGTGACCGGCGTATCGCTGCTGGGGATTATCGCGGCTATCGTGGTCGCTACCGCGCTGATGTTCGTCGGCGGGTTGTTTGCCTTGATGATCAAATTACTGCCGTGGTTGCTGCTGGCCGTGGTGGTGGTGTGGATTATTCGGGCGCTGAAATCCCCGAACGGAAACGCTTTTCGCGACAATAACCGTTGGCGTTACTAAGGTATTGAGGGGTCTGTCACAACCTGAACAATTTTGCAGACAACCGCGTAGGCATTACTGAGCAAATCTGTCACTATTAGCGCGTTAACGAATTCATCGCGCTGTACCCTACATACAGCCGAACTAAAAAAAAGTAAGGGCTTCCCAGGTGGAAGCCCTAAACTTTTGTCCCTTTGTCCGCTTACGGCAGCAGCAGACTCGACCCCTGAGTTACCCGGCTTTCCAGAACTTCATGCGCCCGACGGGCCTCGGTCAGCGGATAGGTCTGACTCTCGGGCACGTCCACTTTGATTACCCCACTGGCGATCAGTGAAAACAGTTCACTGCAGGCTTCCTCCAGCTCTTCCCGGTTGGTGATATAGCCCTGCAGAGATGGTCGGGTGACATACAGAGAACCTTTCTGATTCAGGATCCCCAGATTGACGCCGGTCACCGGGCCGGAGGAGTTGCCAAAGCTGACCATCAGACCGTGTCGCTGCAGGCAGTCCAGAGAGGCTTCCCAGGTATCTTTCCCCACCGAGTCGTAGACCACGGCCACTTTCTTACCGTCGGTAAGCGCCTTGAGTCGCTCCACGATTTGCTCTTCGCGATAGTTAATCACCTGCCAGGCACCAGCCTCTTTGGCACGCTGCGCTTTCTGCGCGCTGCCGACGGTGCCGATAAGTTTCGCGCCCAGCGCTTTCGCCCACTGACAGGCAATCAGCCCCACGCCGCCAGCGGCCGCGTGAAACAGGAACACTTCATTAGGCTTAATTTCATAGGTTTTGCGCAGCAGATACCAGACCGTCAATCCTTTCAGGAACGATGCCGCGGCCTGTTCGAAAGAGATGGCGTCCGGCAGGACCGCGGCTTTGTCGGCCAGCACATTGTGTACCGTGCTGTAGGCGCCGAGCGCCGACTGGGCGTACACCACCCGATCGCCTACCTTAATGTGCGTTACCCCATGGCCAACTTTACTGACGACGCCGGCTGCCTCGGTGCCCAGACCGCTCGGCAGCGATGGTGGCGGATAGAGGCCGCTACGAACATAGGTGTCGATATAGTTGATACCGATGGCTTTGTTTTCGACCTGAATTTCATGCTCTGCGGGATCGCAGGGCGTGAACTCAACCGCCTGAAGCACCTCCGGCCCGCCGTGTTTTGAAAATTCGATGCGTGTTGCCATGTTCGCTCCTGTGTTGTTCTGAGATTATCCAGTAAGCTTAACAGCCTGCGGCGGCGGTGACGGATTTTCTTATCCGCCTCAGGCCTGCCACGCTTAATGGGTTCTTTAGCGGCAATGGCTTTCTCGCTATACTGTCACGCTCTTTTCCGTATCGGTGAAATGTTAGGCTATGGCAGGAAATAAACCCTTCAACAAACCACAGACAGAAACCCGCGAACGCGATCCGCAGCTCGCCGGGCTGAAAGTCCCGCCGCACTCGATTGAAGCGGAGCAGTCGGTGTTGGGCGGTTTAATGCTGGATAACGAGCGCTGGGACGACGTCGCCGAACGCGTGGTGTCGGAAGATTTCTATACTCGTCCGCATCGTCATATCTTTACCGAGATGGCGCGTCTGCAGGAGTCAGGTAGCCCGATTGATCTGATTACCCTTGCGGAGTCGCTGGAGCGTCAGGGGCAGCTGGACAGCGTGGGCGGCTTCGCCTATCTGGCTGAACTGTCTAAAAACACGCCCAGCGCGGCGAACATCAGCGCCTATGCCGACATCGTGCGCGAACGCGCGGTCGTGCGCGAGATGATTTCGGTGGCCAACGAGATCGCCGAAGCCGGCTTCGACCCGCAGGGGCGAACCAGCGAAGATCTGCTCGATCTCGCCGAGTCCCGGGTTTTCAAAATCGCCGAAAGCCGGGCCAACAAAGACGAAGGGCCGAAAAACATCGCCGATGTGCTCGATGCCACTGTCGCCCGTATCGAACAGCTGTTCCAGCAGCCGCATGACGGCGTCACCGGGGTGAATACCGGCTACGACGACCTCAACAAAAAGACCGCTGGCCTGCAGCCGTCGGATCTGATTATTGTCGCCGCCCGTCCGTCGATGGGTAAAACGACCTTCGCGATGAACCTCGTGGAAAACGCGGCAATGCTGCAGGATAAGCCGGTATTAATCTTCAGTCTCGAGATGCCCTCGGAACAGATCATGATGCGTTCTCTGGCCTCGCTGTCGCGCGTCGATCAGACCCGCATTCGTACCGGTCAGCTGGACGATGAAGACTGGGCGCGGATCTCCGGCACCATGGGCATCCTGCTGGAAAAACGTAACATCTACATCGATGACTCCTCCGGCCTGACGCCGACGGAAGTGCGCTCCCGCGCGCGGCGTATCGCCCGCGAGCACGGCGGCATCGGGCTTATCATGATCGACTACCTGCAGCTGATGCGCGTGCCGTCGCTCTCCGACAATCGTACGCTTGAGATCGCCGAAATCTCCCGCTCGCTGAAGGCGCTGGCGAAAGAGTTGCAGGTGCCGGTGGTGGCGCTGTCGCAGTTGAACCGCTCCCTGGAACAGCGCGCCGATAAACGCCCGGTCAACTCCGACCTGCGTGAGTCCGGCTCTATCGAACAGGATGCCGACTTAATCATGTTCATTTACCGTGATGAGGTTTATCACGAGAACAGCGATCTTAAAGGCATCGCGGAAATTATCATTGGTAAACAACGTAACGGCCCGATCGGCACCGTGCGACTGACCTTTAACGGCCAGTGGTCGCGTTTCGATAATTATGCCGGCCCTCAGTATGACGATGAGTAAACCTCCGTCAGTCTTTTTTTAAGGAATTCAAATGCAAGCGGCAACTGTAGTCATCAACCGCCGCGCTCTGCGACACAACCTGCAACGTCTACGTGACCTGGCGCCTGCCAGCAAACTGGTTGCGGTGGTGAAAGCGAACGCCTACGGACACGGTCTTCTCGAGACCGCGCGAACGCTGACCGACGCCGACGCCTTTGGCGTCGCCCGCCTGGAAGAGGCGCTGCGCCTGCGAGCAGGAGGCATCGCCCAGCCGATCCTCCTGCTGGAAGGCTTTTTTGCTGCGGAAGACCTGGCGGTGATCGCCGCCCAGCGCCTGCATACGGCGGTGCATAGCCCCGAACAGCTGGCGGCGCTGGAGCAAGCCGATCTCCCCGAGCCGGTAACCGTGTGGATGAAGCTGGACACCGGCATGCATCGCTTAGGGGTGCGCCCGGAGGAAGCCGAGGCGTTTTATCAGCGTCTGAGCCAGTGTAAAAACGTCCGCCAGCCGGTGAACGTGGTGAGCCATTTCGCCCGCGCCGATGAGCCGACCTGCGGCGCCACCGAACGCCAGCTGGACATCTTTACCACCTTTACCGAAGGCAAGCCGGGGCTGCGCTCTATCGCCGCCTCGGGCGGCATTCTGCTGTGGCCGCAATCGCATTACGACTGGGTGCGTCCCGGGATTATCCTGTATGGCGTTTCGCCGCTGGACGATCGCTCCACCGGGAAAGATTTTGGCTGCCAGCCGGTGATGACCCTGACGTCCAGCCTGATTGCGGTGCGCGAGCATAAAGCAGGGGAGCCCGTCGGCTACGGCGGCACCTGGGTCAGCGAACGCGATACCCGTCTCGGCGTGGTGGCGATGGGCTATGGCGACGGTTATCCGCGCGCCGCGCCGTCGGGCACGCCGGTGCTGGTCAATGGCCGCGAAGTGCCGATTGTCGGCCGGGTGGCGATGGATATGATCTGCGTTGACCTCGGACCGCAGGCCCAGGATAAAGCCGGCGACGCGGTGGTGCTATGGGGAGAGGGGCTCCCGGTAGAGCGCATCGCCGAGATAACGAAAGTGAGTGCTTACGAACTTATTACGCGACTGACCTCCCGCGTCGCCATGAAATACCTCGACTAAGCACCAGCCGTACCGGGTAAACCCGACGTTTATCCGGTACGCCATCGGCACAGCCGCGAGCGAAAAAGCGGTTTATGCCACCTCGCGGTCATTTTCCCCTCAACATCCTCTCGACCTGCCGTCATATCCGGTTTATTGTGTAAGAACCTGCCCTATGTAAACCTGGAGATACATCGCGTGTTTCAAAAAGTTGACGCCTACGCCGGCGACCCTATTCTTTCTCTGATGGAACGCTTCAAAGAAGATCCGCGAAGCGACAAAGTCAACCTGAGTATCGGGCTGTACTACAACGATGACGGTATCATTCCGCAGCTGCAGGCGGTGGCGGAAGCGGAAGCGCGCCTGAACGCCGAGCCGCATGGCGCCTCGCTGTATCTGCCGATGGAAGGGTTGAGCGGCTACCGTCAGGCGATTGCGCCGCTGCTGTTTGGCGCAGAGCATACCGCGCTTAAGCAAAACCGCATTGCCTCCATTCAGACGGTCGGCGGTTCGGGCGCGCTGAAGGTCGGGGCCGACTTCCTCAAACGCTACTTTCCGGAGTCTCATGTCTGGGTCAGCGATCCGACCTGGGAAAACCACATCGCCATTTTTGAAGGGGCTGGCTTCGAAGTAAGTACTTACCCCTGGTTTGACAAAGCCACCAACGGCGTGCGCTTTGAGGACCTGCTGGCGACGCTGCAAACGCTGCCGGCGCGCGATATTGTGCTGCTGCACCCTTGCTGCCACAACCCGACCGGCGCCGACCTGACGCCAGCCCAGTGGGACCGCGTGGTTGAGGTATTACAAGCGCGTCAGCTGATCCCCTTCCTCGACATCGCCTACCAGGGCTTTGGCGGGGGGCTGGAAGAGGATGCTTACGCCATTCGCGCCATCGCCAGCGCCGGGATGCCGATGCTGGTCAGCAACTCGTTCTCCAAGATTTTCTCCCTGTACGGGGAGCGCGTCGGCGGCCTGTCAGTGGTCTGTGACGACAGCGAAACTGCAGGCCGCGTGCTGGGTCAACTGAAGGCCACCGTGCGCCGCAACTACTCCAGCCCGCCAAGCTTTGGCGCGCAGGTGGTGGCGACGGTGCTGAACGATGCAGCTCTGAAAGCCACCTGGCAGGCGGAAGTGGACGCCATGCGCGCGCACATCCTGACCATGCGTCAGGCGCTGGTCGACGCGCTGCAGCAGGTTGCCCCGGGCAGCAAGGTGGATTACCTGCTTAAGCAGCGCGGGATGTTCAGCTACACCGGCTTCAGCGCGGCGCAGGTCGATCGTCTGCGCGACGAGTTTGGCGTCTACCTGATTGCCAGCGGTCGTATGTGCGTGGCAGGGTTAAACTCACGTAATGTTCAGCAGGTGGCGAAAGCCTTTGCTGCGGTGATGTAAGCCGCTCCCCAGTGGGTTGCCGCTGCCGGTCAACGGGCAGCGGCAACCTCCTCTCTGATTGTGATCATCCTCTTTTTCTATGACATCTACGCGAAAAAGGCTTTTCATCCACGCGATCGGCGGGTAAGGTCGGGGCGTTGCTAAGCATGCACATTATTAAAAATAATAATGATTGATAGATTTAGGGATAAATATGCGCAAACTTACTCTCGCCTTTGCGGCGGCTTCTCTCTTGTTCACGCTGAACAGCGCCGTTGTGGCGCGCGCCTCCACGCCACAGCCGCTGTGGGTGGGCACCAATGTGGCCCAGCTGGCCGAGCAGGCGCCGATCCACTGGGTTTCGGTGGCGCAAATCGAGAACAGCCTGCTGGGGCGGCCGCCGATGGCCGTCGGCTTTGATATCGATGACACCGTCCTCTTCTCCAGTCCGGGCTTCTGGCGCGGGCAAAAAACCTTCTCTCCCGGCAGTGAGGATTACCTGAAAAACCCGCAGTTCTGGGAAAAAATGAACAACGGCTGGGATGAATTCAGTATGCCGAAAGAGGTAGCGCGCCAGCTGATCGCGATGCATGTGAAGCGTGGGGACAGCATCTGGTTCGTCACCGGCCGCAGCCAGACCAAAACAGAAACCGTTTCTAAAACCCTGCAGGATGATTTTCTCATTCCGGCCGCCAGTATGAATCCGGTGATTTTCGCCGGTGATAAGCCTGGCCAGAACACCAAGACCCAGTGGCTGCAGGCGAAGCAGATAAAGGTTTTCTACGGCGATTCGGATAACGATATCACCGCCGCTCGTGAGGCCGGCGCCCGTGGGATCCGCGTGCTGCGGGCCGCCAACTCCTCCTATAAGCCGCTGCCGATGGCCGGGGCACTGGGCGAAGAAGTGATCGTCAATTCCGAATACTGATGATCGCCTGAACGCGATAAACGGCAGCGGCAGCGCTGCCGTTTTTTTATGCAAAATCAGGGGTGGAAGGTTTTACCTTTTCACGTATTGCTGCACACTTAGAAGGATTCATTCGCAAAAGGAGTCGATGATGTGGTATCAGCAAACCCTGACGCTTGGGCCAAAATCCCGCGGTTTTCATCTGGTCACCGATGAGGTCCTCGGCCAGATCCGCGGGCTGTCCGGGGTGAAGGTTGGCCTGCTGCACCTCCTGCTCCAGCATACTTCCGCTTCCCTGACGCTCAACGAAAACTGCGATCCCACCGTCCGCTATGACATGGAGCAGTATTTTCTCAACGCCGTGCCGGACAATGCGCCGTACGAACATGATTATGAAGGTCCTGACGATATGCCTTCGCACATCAAATCATCGATGCTTGGCGTGTCGCTGATGCTGCCGGTCGAGGACGGGCGCGTCAGGCTGGGAACCTGGCAGGGCATCTGGCTGGGGGAGCATCGGATACACGGCGGTTCGCGGCACATCGTTGCGACGCTCATGGGGGAATAAAAGATGACCATTTCGGAGTTATTGCAGTACTGCATGGCGAAACCGGGAGCGGAGCAGAGCGTCCATAGCGACTGGAAAGCCACGCAGATCAAAGTCTCGGACGTGCTGTTTGCCATGGTGAAGGAAGTAGAGGACCAGCGGCCAGCGGTCGCGCTGAAAGCGAGCCCGGAACTGGCGGAGCTGCTGCGAGAGCAGCATCGCGATGTCCGGCCCAGCAAGCATCTCAATAAAGCGCACTGGAGCACCGTCTTTCTGGATGGCTCGCTGCCGGATTCGCAAATCTACTACCTGGTCGATGCATCTTACCAGCAGGCGGTGAAAATGCTGCCGGAGCCGGTCCGGCAGCAGCTATCCCGCTAATTATTTCAGCATCGGTTTCAGGAAGCGCGCGGTGTGCGAGGCTTCGCACTCGGCGACGGTCTCAGGCGTACCGGAGACCAGTATTTCGCCGCCGCCGCTGCCGCCTTCCGGACCCAGATCGACAATCCAGTCAGCAGTTTTAATCACATCGAGGTTATGCTCAATCACCACGATGGTATTGCCCTGATCGCGCAGCTGATGCAGCACTTCCAGCAACTGCTGAATATCGGCGAAGTGCAGACCCGTGGTCGGCTCATCGAGGATATACAGCGTCTGGCCGGTACCGCGTTTGGAGAGTTCGCGCGCCAGCTTCACGCGCTGCGCCTCGCCGCCGGACAGCGTCGTCGCCGACTGGCCGAGACGGATATAGGTCAGGCCGACGTCCATCAGGGTTTGCAGCTTGCGCGCCAGCGCCGGTACGGCATCAAAGAATTCACGCGCCTCTTCAATGGTCATATCCAGCACTTCGTGGATGGTCTTACCCTTGTACTTAATCTCCAGCGTTTCGCGGTTATAGCGTTTGCCTTTGCACTGGTCGCACGGTACGTAGATATCCGGCAGGAAGTGCATTTCGACCTTGATCACCCCGTCGCCCTGGCAGGCTTCACAACGACCGCCGCGGACGTTAAAACTAAAGCGCCCCGGCGTATAGCCGCGTGAACGTGATTCCGGCACCCCGGCGAACAGCTCGCGCACCGGCGTAAACACCCCGGTATAGGTCGCCGGGTTGGAGCGCGGCGTACGGCCGATCGGGCTCTGGTCGATATCGATCACTTTATCGAAGTGCTCCAGCCCCTGGATATCGCGATACGGCGCCGGTTCGGCGATGGTCGCGCCGTTAAGCTGGCGCTGAGCAATCGGGAACAGGGTGTCGTTAATCAGCGTCGATTTACCCGAGCCGGAAACGCCAGTAATGCAGGTAAACAGACCGACCGGCAGGGTCAGCGTTACATCCTTCAGGTTGTTGCCGCGCGCGCCGGTCAGCTTCAGCACTTTTTCCGGATTGGCGGGCACGCGCTGTTTCGGCACTTCGATTTTGCGCTTACCACTCATGAACTGCCCGGTGAGGGATTCTGGTACCGCCATAATGGCGTCCAGTGGCCCTTCGGCCACCACCTGGCCGCCGTGAACCCCGGCGCCAGGACCGATATCGATCACATGGTCGGCGGCGCGAATCGCGTCTTCGTCATGCTCAACGACGATCACCGTGTTGCCTAAATTACGCAGATGGATCAGGGTACCCAGCAGGCGTTCGTTATCGCGCTGGTGCAGGCCGATGGAGGGCTCATCCAGCACGTACATCACGCCAACCAGCCCGGCGCCAATCTGGCTCGCCAGACGGATACGCTGGGCTTCACCGCCGGAGAGGGTTTCTGCCGAGCGGGAAAGCGTGAGGTAGTTCAGGCCGACGTTGACGAGGAACTTCAGGCGATCGCCGATCTCTTTCAGCACTTTTTCAGCGATTTGCGCACGCTGGCCGGAGAGCTTCAGGTTGTTGAAGAAGTCCATCGCGTGGCCGATGCTCATATCGGAAATGGTCGGTAGCGGCGTGTTCTCTACAAACACATGGCGCGCTTCGCGGCGCAGACGCGTACCGTCGCAGCTGGCGCACGGACGGTTGCTGATGAATTTCGCCAGCTCTTCGCGCACGGCGCTGGATTCCGTCTCTTTGTAACGGCGCTCCATATTGTGCAGCACGCCTTCGAACGGGTGACGACGTACCGAGGTGTCGCCGCGATCGTTCATGTATTTGAATTCAATATTCTCTTTACCGGAACCGTACAGGACCACTTTCTGCACGCTGGCGCTGAGGGTGCCCCACGGCGCTTCGACGTCGAATTTATAGTGCTCCGCCAGCGACTTCAGCATCTGGAAGTAGTAGAAGTTGCGGCGATCCCAGCCGCGGATGGCGCCGCCCGCCAGCGACAGCTCCGGATTCTGCACCACGCGGTCGGGATCGAAATATTGCTGAACGCCGAGGCCGTCGCAGGTCGGGCAGGCGCCCGCCGGGTTGTTGAAGGAGAACAGGCGCGGCTCCAGCTCGCGCATGCTATAGCCGCAGATCGGGCAGGCGAAGTTAGCGGAAAACAGCAGTTCTTCCGCTTTTTCATCATCCATATTGGCCACAATGGCGGTACCGCCGGAGAGCTCCAGCGCGGTTTCGAACGACTCGGCCAGGCGCTGCGCCAGATCGTCGCGCACCTTAAAGCGGTCGATGACCACCTCGATAGTGTGCTTCTTCTGCAGCTCCAGCTTCGGCGGATCCGAGAGATCGCAGACTTCGCCGTCGATCCGTGCGCGGATGTAGCCCTGGCTGGCGAGGTTTTCCAGGGTTTTGGTGTGCTCGCCTTTGCGCTCTTTAATAATGGGCGCCAGCAGCATCAGGCGCAGGCCTTCCGGCTGCGCGAGGACGTTATCGACCATCTGGCTGACGGTTTGCGCCGCCAGCGGCACATCATGATCCGGACAGCGCGGTTCACCGACGCGGGCGTACAGCAGGCGCAGGTAGTCGTGAATTTCGGTAATGGTACCCACCGTCGAGCGGGGGTTGTGAGAGGTTGATTTCTGTTCGATGGAAATCGCCGGCGACAGCCCTTCGATATGGTCGACGTCCGGCTTCTCCATCAGCGACAGGAACTGTCGCGCATAGGCGGAGAGCGATTCGACGTAGCGACGCTGGCCTTCGGCATACAGGGTGTCGAAAGCGAGTGAAGATTTGCCAGACCCGGAAAGCCCGGTGACGACAATGAGTTTGTCGCGCGGGATAACGAGGTTGATGTTTTTGAGATTATGGGTGCGGGCGCCCCGAACTTCGATCTTATCCATTCACCTTTCCCGGTAGGTAGATACACGGATTGCCTGGTTTGCTTGAAGGACAAACGGCAGAAACGGCTAATTATGACACAATTTAACCTGAATGAATATACAGTATCGGAATGCAAATTCAGGGGGAGTGTGCAACAATGTCTTGTACGAGTGCTATCTCTGGAATCAGCCTCGCAGCTATCAAAATGCTACGTGGAAATGGTACACTCGCGCGTTTACACTATTAAGAAACGTATTCAGGAGACACGAACATGGCCAGCAGAGGCGTAAACAAGGTGATTCTCGTCGGTAATCTGGGGCAGGACCCGGAAGTACGCTACATGCCAAGTGGCGGCGCTGTCGCCAACTTCACGCTGGCAACTTCCGAATCCTGGCGTGACAAGCAGACCGGCGAAATGAAAGAGCAGACCGAGTGGCACCGCGTTGTGCTGTTCGGCAAACTGGCGGAAGTCGCTGGCGAGTATCTGCGCAAAGGTTCGCAGGTGTATATCGAAGGCCAGCTGCGTACCCGCAAGTGGACCGATCAATCCGGTCAGGAGAAATACACCACCGAAGTCGTGGTTAACGTTGGCGGCACCATGCAGATGCTGGGTGGCCGTCAGGGTGGCGGCGCACCGGCAGGCGGCGGCCAGCAGCAGGGCGGTTGGGGTCAGCCTCAGCAGCCGCAGGGCGGCAACCAGTTCAGCGGCGGCGCACAGTCCCGTCCGCAGCAGCAGGCCCCGGCAGCGCCTTCTTCTAACGAACCGCCGATGGACTTCGACGACGACATCCCGTTCTAAGGCTTGCCTTAAACGCGTTGCCTGCGCAGTAAAAAAACAGAAAGCCCCGGTTTCGCCGGGGCTTTTTCTTTATCCTTTCAGCCTCATCCTTTCAGCATCATTTCTGCACCACCGTCTCAGAACCGGTTTTTAACCTGTGGCGACGAGCGTTTCAGGCAGAGGGCGCCTGAGCGGTCTCCGGCGTCGCCACGCTGGGCTGCGGTTTGGTTGGCTCTGCCGCTGGCTCCTGTCGCGGCGCGGCCGTCGCTTTCTGTTTGCGGGCCATGTCATCGACGATCAGCCGATAGGCAATGTAATACTTATAGATATTACTGACGTAGGTGACCGTCTCGGCGCCAATTTTTTCTGCTGCCAGATTTTCGACGTTACCGAACCAGATGTTCGGGTCAAACCCGCGCTGTTTGGTCATGGTGCGCAGGCGGGCGATACGCGCCGGACCCGCGTTATAGGAGGCAAAGGCAAACAGCGCCTTATCGAGCCGGGTCATGGGCTCATCAGCATAGTAGCGATCTATCATCCAGCGCATGTATTTCACGCCAGCATGGATGTTGGGATCCAGCTGTTTAATATCGCCCACTTTCAGCTCTTTTCCGGTGCTGGGCATCACCTGCATCACCCCGACGGCGCCGACGTGGCTTCGCACCGACTGGTTCAGTCGCGATTCCTGGTACCCCTGGGCCGCCATCAGCAGCCAGTCGACATCGTAGCGATCGCCATATTTGCGGAAGACTTCCACCATGGCGAGGAACTTGCGCCGTTCCTTACTCGCGGCGGCATTTTTGACATATTTGGCATTTTTCAGGTAACGCAGCAGGAGGGTATTACCCAGCGTGGTGCCCTGACGATTCTTTTTGACGAAGTTGTTCAGCACCGCCAGCAGTTGCGGGCTGTCTTTGCGTACCGCCCACGCAATGTTGCCGCCGTCACGCAGCACCACGTTGTCATGGACCTGAATTTTCGGAAACACTTGTTTCCAGAAAACGGCTTTGTGTTGATCGACGACGATCAGCGGAATCAGCCCGGCGTTGAGCATTTCCAGCAGATCTTCATCCTCCAGCGCCTCCGGCGCTGCCTCCAGGGTAACCGGCGGCCGCGACTCACTGGCAAATCGGGCATTCAGCGCCTGCAGACTCTCGTAATAGCTGGAGGAGCGGCGAACAAAGACGGTTTGACCAGAGAGCTGCTCCAGGCTGTCGACCTTCGGCGATGCCGGGCCGGAGATCAGTAATTCTTTCACGTTGCTGTAGAGCGGTTGGGCGAAATCGACCTGGGCTTCCCGCGAGGGCGTGATGGTCAGATTGGCAGCCGCAATATCGCCTTTACCTTCATTAAGCGCGGTGAAGAGATTATCCCGACTGACCGGCACAAAAACGATATGCAGCTTCAGGTGGCGCTGTTTGAGCTTTTTATCCTTCGCCAGCTGTTTATTCAGATCGTTTTCCAGCGCCATAAAGATATCGTGCGTTGCGCCACGCTGGGTGCCTTTATCAATAAAAAAGAAGGTTTTGCTGTAGGTGGTTAATACCCGAATGGTGCGCCGGTCGGTCATGCCGGGCAGATCGCCTTTCCACGGCTGCAGCATATCGTCGATGTGGATCGACAGCGTATTGTCTTCGCTTGCGACTGGCGGCGCTTTTTCCGCCTCCGCCGCAAGCAGGAAAGGGGCGAATAACAGCGTCGCGAGGCAGGAGAGCCAGGCGATAAACAGGCGTGATAGCAAGTTGGCGTTCATGGAGGAACACTCCGCAGGGGGATGTGATTATTTTAGCAGAACGGCTGTCGTTAGCCGGGCACGACAAGGGCGTAAAAAACATAACGATGCCGACAAATAGTCTTCTCCCATTTTATCGCTTGCTATTAATGTGCTTTTATCTTTACTTTAACTATGGAGATAATATGGCGGAAATGTGTGTTTTTAATGATAAATAGAAAATGATGATGATATTTTTATTTTATTCTTCTCCATTTGTTTTGTTGTAACCTTTTGATTATTTGTATTTATTTTATTTTTATCCGATATTGATTATTATCATCTTGATAATGAATCTCATTTTTATTACCGTAGCACAGCACATTACTCTTATTATTCGCTGTCTGGATTACGCTATCAAAGAATAGCGCGCAGCGCTTTTTCTCTAATGATGAAACAGGGCACTTAATTTTATTATGCCTCATGCTGTTTTCTTATTCCCATGACTATCGGGAAGGGGCTGACCTACGCCAAAATCTGGTGAGGCGCAGAGGCGAGTATTTTATCCCATTGTTTTTTCAATTGGGGAAGGCGTTATGCCCGACAGCAACAGAAAACAGGGCATATTCTATGAAATACACGTCTCACTTCCCGCTGGGGATCGTCATTCCTTTGCTCGCCTGTAGCGTGCCGCTGCAGGCGGCGGAGAACGTGACCGAACAATCGACGCCTGAAGAGAGCGCCGGCACTGCCGAAAACCACGAGGAGACGATGGTCATAACCGCCGCCAGGCAGAATCTGCAGGCGCCGGGCGTGTCGACCATTACCGCAGAGGAGATTCGCAAACATCCCCCCGCCCGCGATGTATCGGAGTTAATTCGTACGCAACCTGGGGTAAACCTGACCGGCAACTCCACCAGTGGTCAACGCGGCAACAACCGGCAAATTGATATCCGTGGTATGGGGCCCGAGAATACGCTGGTGCTGGTCGATGGTAAACCAGTGACCAGCCGTAACTCGGTGCGGTATGGCTGGCGCGGCGATCGTGACTCCCGCGGCGATACCAGTTGGGTACCAGCGGAGATGATCGATCATATCGATGTGATCCGCGGCCCGGCGGCGGCGCGCTATGGTAATGGCGCGATGGGCGGGGTCGTCAACATCGTGACCAAACCGACCACGCCTGAATGGCACGGGTCGTGGAATACCTATATGAATGCTCCGCAGCACCGTAAAGAAGGGTCGACGAAGCGTACCAACTTTAGCCTCAATGGTCCGCTGTCGGACAGTGTCAGCTTCAATCTCTGGGGTAATCTGAGTAAAACCCAGGCCGATGCTCAGGACATTAACGCCGGGCATGAAGCTGAACGTACCGGTTCCTACGCCGGTTCTTATCCCGCCGGACGTGAAGGGGTGGTGAACAAAGATATTCACAGTAAGCTGCGCTGGGAGTTCGCCCCGATGCAGGCCCTGGAGTTTGAGGCCGGCTACAGCCGCCAGGGCAACCTCTATGCCGGCGACACGCAAAACACCAATACCAGTACGCTGGTGAAGAGTATGTACGGGAAAGAGACCAACCGTCTCTACCGGCAAACTTATGGCGTGACATGGACCGGCGGCTGGGATAATGGCGTGACCAGCAACAGCTATGCCCAGTACGAACACACCCGTAACTCGCGAATGAATGAAGGGCTGGCGGGCGGTACGGAAGGGATCTTCTCCAGTAGCGAGTTTTCAGATATCGATCTGGCCGATGTCCTGCTACATAGCGAAGTGAATATTCCGTTTACGCTGGGGGTCGATCAGAATCTGACGCTGGGCACCGAATGGAATCAGCAGCGGATGAAAGATGGCGTATCGACAACCCAGGCGCTCTCATACGGGACTATCGACGGTGTGTCGGCTACCGGTCGTAGCCCGTACTCCAGCGCCGAGATCTTCTCGCTGTTTACCGAAGATAACATGGCGCTAACGGACAGTACCATGCTGACACCCGCTCTGCGCTTCGATCACCACAGCATCGTCGGCAATAACTGGAGCCCCTCACTGAACCTCTCCCAGGCGTTGACGGATGACTGGACGCTGAAGCTGGGCATTGCCCGCGCTTACAAGGCACCTAACCTCTACCAGTTGAACCCGAACTATATTCTCTACAGCAACGGCCAGGGCTGTTACGCCAGTAGTTCCGCCTGCTATCTGATGGGGAATAGCGACCTGAAAGCGGAGACCAGCGTTAATAAAGAGATTGGTCTTGAGTACAAGCATGATGGCTATCAGGCGGGAATCACCTGGTTCCGTAACGACTATCACAACAAGATTGAGTCAGGGTACGCGGCGGTGGGCACCGCCAGCAACGGCACCACCAATATCTATCAGTGGGAAAACGTACCAAAGGCGTTAGTGGAAGGCCTGGAAGGAACGCTGAATCTTCCGGTGGGGGAGACGGTTAACTGGAGCAATAACCTGACATGGATGCTGCAGAGCAAGAATAAGACGACAGGCGACCGGCTGTCAGTGATCCCGCAGTTTACCCTGAACTCGACTTTGAGCTGGCAGGTCCGTGAAGATCTCTCTCTGCAGAGCACCTTTACCTGGTATGGCCGACAGAAACCAAAACGCTTTAATTATAAGGGCGAGGCGGTCAGCGGCAGCGAATTAAACGAAGTCAGCCCATACAGTATTGTCGGTCTCAGTGCGACCTGGGATGTGAACAAAAACCTGAGCTTCACCAGCGGGATAGATAACCTGTTTGATATCCGTCACTACCGGGCAGGGAATGCGCAAACGACCGGCAACGCGACGACGGGGGCTTATCTGTATGGCGCGGGTGCGGAGACCTATAACGAGTCGGGGCGGACCTTCTTTATGAGCGTTAATACTCATTTCTGATGATCCTGATGAGGAGTAAACCGGGTGCAGCGCGACCCGGTTTTTTTATTTCAGATGAGAGCTGAGGAGGCGGTTATAAATCGTGACAAAATCTTCACGCCCTCTACATTATTAGCTCAAAATATCCTTTTATACTGATTTCCGTCGCGCAAGGTCGTTGATCCCGACCGGGTTCGATAATAGCATCCTGCTATTTCCCTTCTGTAATATCCCCTGTCCCCCTTCCATTCCCAACCGCAGCGATGCGGAGGAGGGGGACCTCCTTATTTTTGCCGCGTGACCTGATAGCGATACTGAGTGGGTGTGAGCGCATGATATTTTTTGAAGGTACGATTAAACGCACTGAGATCGTCATAACCGACCATCATACAAATATCGACGATTCGGTAACCTGGCGTCGTCAGCAATAAACGGCAACACAGCGACATGCGCTGCTGGCGGATATATTCCATTGGCGAACGATCAAAATAATGGCGGAAGAGTCGAAATAAATGCCAGGGGGAATAACCAGAGATATCGCTCAGGTCGTCGACGGTCAGTTTCTTATCCAGATTATTATCGATCCACAGGAGCAGGTCGTTTAATACCGATTGCTGGAGCGTTTTGCTACGCATGATTGCGGCTAATCCCATAACGAATGGCTCCTCAGCGAGGAGCCTTGGGGTTTATTGAACAGTGAGTTCGCCGTGGCGAACCTGATAATTTTTTTGATTATCAGGGCCAATATAGTCGCTGACGGGTTTTGCCAGCTGCAGATGATCAAACGCGGTTGATTGCTCTGCATGATAATTTTCGCTGTCATTCACGTCGCCGTGCCCGTTATAACGGGCAATGGCCGGAAAGGGGTACGCCGGGCGAGTCGCGATAACGGCTGGGGCGGCGTCAGCGTAAGGCTGACTGACTTTCTGCACGCCATGAAACTGCGTTTGGGCATCTGGTTTTTCTGTCATCGGCGGCAGGCTGGTGGCGGCTGGCGCCCGTTTTCCGGCCATGATCTCTTGCGGCGCGATGCCTTCCTCGGTCCAGCGCATCAGCGGGGTAAGGAGATCAATTTGATCGTAACCTTCGCCATTACCGCAATGGGCTACCCCAGGCAGCAGGAATAACCGCAGGAAGGTATCCGTTGCGGCATGGCCCATCTCTGCTTCTACGCCGCGGTAATAGGCGATAGAAAAGGCTGGGCTGACGGAGTCATCGGCCAGACCGTGCCACAGGATAAGCTTGCCGCCGCGCTGTTGATAGGCATGAAGATTGGTATTTGCCGCGTTATAGAGCGGTGCCAGTTGAGCGACGGCGTCAAAATTCTGCTGGTTCAGTGGGAAATCCCGCATCGATTGGATCTTCTGTTTTCCTCCCGGCAGGAGCACGGATTGCAGAGCCGGCAGTACCATCATTTCCGACATCGAGTGGCCGGTCGGCGTCTCGGGCACCGGCCAGCGTAGCTCGGAGCCCAGCGGCAGACCGCCAGCGACAAACTGGGCGCCGTGGCGGTCGTAAGCGCCGCGGTAGAGCTTTTTCACCACCTCGATCTCTTCCTGCGTCAGGCAGGTAGAACGGTCCTGAGCATCGGCAGGACAGCGGGGGAGCCATGACTCAGCGAACTGACAGGCATACGGATTTTGCAGGATACCATCCTGCACGCCGGAAAGCGTCGGGCAGTGAGCCAGCACGGCCTGGTGAATCAGAGGAAGGCGATCTTTCAGCAGGATAGCGGTACCGTCCGGACGCTGATTGGCGGCCACATTCCAGCCGTGGAAGAAGGAATTCTGAAACTGGAAAAAGGCCGCAGGCGCGCCAGCGCTGATACCGTCAAAATCTTGCGGAAAGCGCTGTGCTTCCATCAATGCTTCGCGACCGCCGTCCGAGCAGCCCATAAAGTACGCGTACTTTGGTTGCTGGCGGTAAAGCGTCTGAATCACCGCTTTGGTCAGCACGGCGGTCAGGTGGTTGGCGCGCCAGGCAAAATCGATGCGCTTTTGCGGATCCTCGGCCCATGAAGCATCCATCATACTGCCATGGTGCCCCATATCGGTTGCTGCCACCACAAACTCGCCGTTCATTGCCGGCAGGCAGCCGCTGGCATTCGACAGACTCAGGTTAATACTCCCGCACAGTCCGCCGCAGCCGACCTGCAAGAAACGTTGACTCCAGCGTTGGGTCGGCAGGGCAATCTCCACGCCAATCTGGGGGGCGATAGTGGCGCTCACCTTGCACCAGCTTCCCTGCGCGGAGGTCTGCATTTCAGTGTGGTTGATAGTGACCTTTGCGCCAACGGCGGCGCTGAAGTCGGTCGCGCTCAGCGCATCGCATGTTAGCGCGGGGAGAACCATCGGCAGACTGGCGGCAGCCTGCGTGGGTGAAGCGAACGATAACCCAAAGAGGGTGCAGAGGATGACGGGTAAGATCGTCTTGAGTAAGCGTGTCATACGCAGTTCCCTGTTGCTAATGATGGGAGGCGGCAGGATGGCGAAGCCTATGCCTCACCTTCCCTGGCGAGGCGCCACTGCTTGGCTATTGTAGATAACGATAGACTTTCCTTGATGCCTTGATAAGGCGACCCTACTGTATTCTGCTATTTTGAGGAAAATATGGAGATGTTCGTTAACGGCATCTGGCGGTGTATACGGGGTAGAATGTTGTGATATCAGTTGCATAATTTATTCAATTTCTCTTCATTATATCTGCTGGGTTTCAGGATATTTTCCTCCCTGTTCCTGGTGATCCCAGAGAGCATCATTCCTAACGAGAATTTTCCCCCTTTCCATTAACAAGAAAGGGGGCTTTTTTAATAAAAACGTTCAGGTAAATCTAAATATAGCTCTGGTGTTGGCCATTAGAACCACGGCGTTCAGGAAAAGTTCCATCATTAAATATATTTTTAAAGATGATTTAACATCCTTTTTTTCTCCATTTTGTCGCCATAATTGCATGTAATTCTGCGCCTCGCTCAGGTTATTTTCTGTCGCATATTTTAGAGATGCATCCTGAACAAATAAGCTCAACGCCAGCAGAACACTGCTATTGCTCATTATCTCGTAGACGACACATTCATGTTAAAAAAGACTCATATCATCAGCGGATTATTGATCGCCCCTTTAACGTTATATGCCGCAACATCATATCAAGTTGATGATATCCGTTTTGAAGGGCTGCAGCGCGTGACCGTCGGGGCGGCGCTATTAAGTATGCCGTTGCACGCAGGAGATGCGGTGACGCCAGAAGATGTCAGCGAGGCAGTGCGGGCACTGTATGCGAGCGGCAACTTCGAGAATGTGCAGATCCTGCGCGATGGGAAAACGCTGGTGGTGCAGGTTAAGGAACGGCCCACTATTGCCAGCGTCAGTTTTTCCGGCAATAAGTCAGTGAAGGATGATGCGCTAAAGGAAAATCTCACCGCGTCCGGTATTTCTGCAGGTAGCGCACTGGACAGAAATTCGCTTAGCGAAATAGAAAAAGGGTTACAGGATTTCTATTACAGTGCGGGGAAATACAGTGCGCAGGTTCACGCGGTGGTGACCCCGTTACCGCGTAATCGCGTTGACTTAACGTTCGTCTTTCAGGAAGGCATCTCGGCGAAAATCGCACAAATAAACATTATCGGTAATCAGGCGTTTCGGGAAGAGACGCTCCTGGACCAGCTTCAGCTACGCGATAATGTGCCGTGGTGGAACGTGGTAGCCGATAAAAAATACCAGAAGCAGAAGCTGGAAGCCGATCTGGAAACGCTGCGCAGTTTTTATCTCGATCGCGGCTATGCGCGCTTTGCTATCGAGTCCACGCAGGTCAGTATGACGCCAGATAAAAAATCCCTGTATATCACTATCGCCCTCAATGAAGGCGAACGTTATCGGGTCGACCGAACTCAGGTGACAGGCGACCTGGCGCAGCATGGACCGGAGATCGAGGCCCTTGCCCAGCCGCTGGCGGGAGCATGGTATAGCGGGGCGCAAGTCACCACGGTTGAAAATGAGATCAAAAAGCGTTTCGGTAAGTATGGTTATGCCTGGCCGCAGGTGACGACCACGCCGGAAATCGATGATGCGCATCACCGCGTGACGCTGCATATTCAGGTCAACGCAGGCCGCCGCTACTCGGTACACCAGATCCGCTTTTCCGGTAACGACACCTCCCGGGACGCGGTGCTGCGTCGTGAAATGCGCCAAATGGAAGGGGCGTGGCTCAACAACGAAAAAGTCGAACAAGGGAAAGTACGTCTTGACCGAACGGGTTTTTTTGAGAACGTTGAACAGCAGATCGTTCCGGTCAGTGGGACGGCAGATCAGGTCGATGTGGTCTACAAGGTGAAGGAGCGCAACACCGGCTCATTTAACGTGGGCCTGGGATTTGGTACGGACAGCGGCGTGAGCTATCAGCTTGGCGTGACTCAGGATAACTGGCTGGGAACGGGTAATAGCGTTAGCTTCAACGGGACGCGCAACAGCTACCAGTCTTATCTTGAACTGGGGGCGACGAACCCGTGGTTTACCGTCGATGGCATCAGCCTGGGCGGAAAGATTTTTTATAACAGCTATGATGCTTCCGATGCGGATGCCGGGAGCTATAACCAGCAGAGCTATGGCTTAGGCAGTACGCTGGGGTTTCCTATTAGCGAAAATAACTCCCTGAACCTGGGACTGGATTATGTTCATAATCGCCTGACCAATATGGATCCGGAGCTGACGACCTGGCGCTACCTCAGCTCCCGGGGAATCGAGCCCAGCGTGGTGACGAAAGATGGCGACAGCGGTGCGAAATATAGCGCCAACGATTATTTTGTGAGTCTTGGATGGGGATATAACGATCTCGATCGCGGCTTCTTCCCGCGTGCGGGAAACAAGAGCAGTCTTAGCGGTAAAGTGACCCTCCCCGGTTCGGATAATAGCTACTACAAGCTCTCATTTGACACCGCCCAGTATCTGCCGCTGAGCGAGAATAAGCGCTGGGTCTGGATGGAACGTTTGCGTGCAGGCTATGCCGGTGGGTTAGACGGCAAAAGTGTACCGTTCTACGATAACTTTTACGCCGGCGGCTCGTCGTCAGTGCGCGGCTTCTCTTCTAACACCATTGGGCCTAAAGCGGCCTATTACCGCTGCAATGGTAGCGAAAGCAGCTATAGCGCCTGCCCGCTGGACGCCTCATCTGATGCGGTCGGCGGGAATGCCATGGCGGTGCTGAACAGCGAATTTATCATTCCAACCCCCTTTGTGAATGATAAGTACGCCGATAGCTTGCGAACCTCGCTGTTTGTTGATGCCGGGACGGTCTGGAGCACATCCTGGCAGAACACCGCGCAGACGCTGGCGGCAGGGATCCCTGATTACGGCGATCCGGGTCATATTCGTCTCTCCGCGGGGATTGCCGTGCAGTGGATGTCTCCCCTCGGTCCACTGGTCTTCTCCTGGGCAGAGCCGTTTAAAAAGTATGATGGCGATAAAGCAGAACAGTTTCAGTTTAATATTGGCAAAACCTGGTAAAAACGCAGGCAGGTCCAACGGGCCTGCCTGCCGTGTGGATCAGGGTTGCACCACTTTCCAGATGGTATATTTCTCTTCTCCCGGTTTAACCGCCTGAGCGAAGTGTTGGTTTAAATGGCTGGCGGTGAACATTACCGCGCCATCCGGGCCGATAGTCGGCGTATCGGGCCAGTACACGCGGTCGTCAGCGGCCAGCAGGGTGAACCGCCCGCTCTGCGGGCGATAACGGACAATACCGTTATGGGTCACATCGGTGATATAGAGTGCGCCATGCTTATCGACCACGATCCCATCGCTATTCCCGCCGACCTCACCCGCGGTACGGATGGCCGCGGCGAGCTGGCGTTCGTTCATCGCGGGATCGCGCAGCGCGGCGGTGGCGATGGTCCGCGCCGTGGTACCGGTGGTGACCGTCCAGTAGAGGGTTTCCTGGTCCGGTGACAGCGCAATACCATTGATACCAAGCATAATGGGGTTGCCCGGCCAGACCGTTTCCCCATGTGAAACCACCTGCAGGCTGGCAACCGGCATCAGCGCCGGGTGCTGGTTCAGTACCCGGCGGACCGTCCCGCGGTTAGCATCCACGACGATCAGTCCGGCCTGATTGTCCGGCGCGCTGCGCAGGCCGCTGTCGGCGATATATGCCACCCGGCGCGCCTCATCGACCACAATATCGTTGAGGAAGCTTCCTTCCCGGTCGGCGACGCTGTCGAGCGGAATGCGCTGCACCAGATGACCGTCGCTGAGCGCATAGATCATGATTTTTTGCGCCCCCGGCGGCGCCGTCTTTTCCCCTGCGACAAAGCCCTGATCTAACGCCCATAGCCAGCCGTTGCGGTTATCGACGTAAAAGCCCAGCACATTGCGCAGGTGCGTGCGGGGATCGGCGCTGATGCTGTTGGCCGCGGTGGACGGAAAGGCGGTGAGTCGTGCCGGGCCGCTCAGGGACTTGGTATCGAGCAGGCTGAGCGTGGCGGGCGCCTGGGTCGAAATCAGACGTGGGGTGCTAACAAATGCCCGACCGGCGGCGTCAAAGTGCAATCCTGCGATGGGCGCATTGACGGAATGCGCATCGACGCGCTGCTGCCAGGTGACCCCGGTATAACTGCGCCATAGCGCCAGATGGGCAGGGGCGTCAGGCCCGGCCGCCAGTGCGGTCTGCCCCAGGGACAGCAGGCCGAGAACGAAGAGTGAAAAACGATGCATCATGGTCTCCAGAAAGCAGTAAAAAAGAGGGGCAGATGGCCCGGTTAAGCCTCGGTAAACGATTTTATTAAATCCCTTCGGGAAGATAAGATGCCTGGAATGACAATCATTTGTTCTCTGGAGAACCAAATGGCCCGGCGGTTTGATTATCTTGCGGATGTAGAAGTCTTTCTGGCGGTGGCCGAGCGCGGGTCGTTTACCGCCGGCGCGGTGGCGCTGTCGTCGACGCCGTCGGTGTTAAGCCGGGCCGTCACCCGTCTTGAAACGCGTCTGGGGTGCCAGCTGCTGCGCCGCTCCACCCGGCGGATCAGCCTGACCGAGGCCGGAAGCGCCTATCTGAGTCAGGTCCGCCAGGCGTTTGAGGTGCTGGATAATGCCGAACGGGAGACGCAGGGGCAAAAAGGGGCGTTATCCGGGCGCGTTAAATTGAGCGCCCCCACCACCTGGGGACACTATCGTTTGCCCGCCCGGCTGGCGTTGTACCGTCAGTTGCACCCCGACGTACAGATTGAGCTGAATATTACCAACCGTAATGTCGATATTATCGCTGAGGGCTTCGATCTGGTGGTGCGCCAGGGACATTTACCCGACAGCGGCCTGGTGGCAAAAAAGCTGGAAGATGCGGCGCTATGTCTGGTGGCCTCGCCGGCCTATTTACGCTCGACAGCGAGACCGCTGAGTAAAATAGCCGATTTGCGCCATCATTCATGCCTGACATTTATTATGCCGGCAACGGGAAAAGTCGCCGAATGGGTATTTCGTGAGGATGGCCGGGATATCAGCTGGCTGCCGACGTCATCTCTGCATGTCTCCGATGATGTGCTCGGGGTGGTCTCGCTGGCCCTGCAGGGGGCGGGGATCTGTCAGAGCTATGCGTTTATTGTGCAGGAGGCGATCGCGCGCGGGGAGCTGGTTCCTGTTCTTCCGGCGTTCGCCGGACGTTCACGGCCTTTCTCGGTGCTTTACCCGCCGCATAAAAGCCAGTCAGCCGCTGCCCGGGCATTAATTACTCTGCTGACCATGCCTGCCGAGGCGCTGGCGACGCTGTGCGCGACATTACCTGATGCCTATGGCTGAGGGCTCATCCACAAGGACTAAGACGTTTTGTCAATTATGTTTATATTATCTTATTTTTTATTATATTTTCTTTTCTGTGGTTAATTTATTTCTTTTTTTATAGAGGTTAACCATTAATCTCTTGATGAAAAATTAAGGTTACCGATAATGGGTTATGTTGTTAGGAATTGTCTTAAGTCACATAATTGTCAAGTGTTCTTGCAGTTTATAATAATGGATGCTATCACTATATAAGGTAATAATTTGTAGCATCTTTTATAAGGAAGGAATATGAAATGGACTATTCTTAATACTCTCATCTGCCCGCAATCCGGCATCGCCTTTTCGGCAATATCCAGCCTGCGTTTCTTAAAATTTATTATGTGGTACGAGGCCGATGTGATACTGCTGCCCGGCGAGTCGATGAAGCTCTATTCCTCGAGAGTTTTAATTAATGACCAGTATCATTCATTAAAAATCTACAATATTGCGGTGTATGACGAGGCGCAGTGGGAGAAATTACGCGAACGGCCATCATGCCCGTATCAGGCTGGCGGCAAGCAGTCTGACTCCTGTTTTTTCCAGTCCTTTTGCGCAATTAAGCGCTGCCCGAATAATATTCCCCGCGGTGAACCCTGGCGTTAGCCCGAGAAAGCCGCCGGTCGGCTACCGGCGGCGCGATGTTATTTGACCAGCAGGGCGGCCATTCGCGGCTGGACGCTTGCACAGCCGGCGAGGACGAGGTTGCCTTGCCGCAGCCCTTCATTGGCGAGAAAGGCATTGCACGTTCCCCCCGCCTCCTCAATCAACAGCATACCCGCCAGCGCGTCCCAGCTGTTCATATGCGCTTCATAATAGCCATGGATCTGACCGGCAGCGACATGCGCCAGCATCAGGGCGCCCGCGCCAAAACGGCGATACTCCAGTCCGGCGTCGAGCAGCGTGTCGATGGCCCGGGCATAGTCGCTGGCCGGGGCGCGGCTGGAGCGCCCCATGCCGATCACCACCGCGTCGGGATCCGGCTCGCGCAGCGTCAGGCGACGACCGTTGAGAAACGCCCCTTCGCCGCGGCCGGCGAAGAAAAACTCATCGCGATCGGGAGCGTAGATGATGCCGAGCGAGAGTTCGCCCTGGCACACTCTCGCCAGTGAGATACACCAGTAATCCATGCCAAGGATAAAGTTGGTGGTGCCATCCACGGGGTCAAGCACCCAGACGGTGTGCTCATCGCCTTCGAAACCGCTCTCTTCACCGAGGAAACCCTCCTGCGGAAAGTGCGCCTTCAGCCACCCTTTAATCTCCTGTTCTACCGCGAGATCCGCTTGCGACACAAAGTCCTGGCGCGATTTTTTATCGACCTGCAATCCCGCATCGCGCAGCGCCTGGGCGTGGGCGCCTGCCTGGCGAATCAAGGCGCATAATGACTCTCGTTGTGCTTCCGTCATGGTCCTGCTCTCAGATAACAAAGGGCGACGTGCGCCGGTGAATTAACGTCACCTCCACCCAGGTGGTGCGTGAAGGTTGTAAAGGGTCGACGGTGCGCTCCTGCAGCCGGGCGAGCGCCTGGCGGGAGATCGCCGCCACATCCTGATGTAGCGTGGTGAGCTGGTAGCTATATTGCGCGGTCGGCGGCGTGTTATCAAAACCAATTAGCTGGTAATCCTCAGGCGCCTGTTTGCCGCGCTGGCGCATTCCATCGAGAAAGCCGCAGGCAATCTGGGCGTTAGCGCAGAAGATCCCCTCCAGCGCCTCGTCGGCGAGCGCCGCGGCCTGAAACCCGCCCGTATAGCCCTCTTCCGGGCAGGCGAGGATCGCCAGATTGCGTTCGACGTCCACTCCGCGCGCCTGCAGTGCCCGGCTGAATGCTTCCCCACGCATGCGCCCGGCCCAGGTGGAAGGTGAGTGGTTGAGCCAGCCAAACCGCCGGCAGCCGCTGCGCAGCAACTGGTCGGCCGCCAGTTCGGCTCCCGCGACGTTGTCAGAGCAGACGTAATCCACCCCGGGGATCGTCGGCTGGCGGTTTATGCCCACTACCGGGATATGCTGCTGGACGCACTCATTCACCAACGCCTCCGGCGGCTGGCCGGAGGTGACGATAACGCCTGAGACGCGAAACTGCGTGAAACGGCGCAGGGTGTGCGCCAGGTCCTGCTCGCTGTGGATCTCGCTCACCAGCGCCTGAAAGCCCTGGCGCTGGATCTCGTTGAGCAGGGCATCAAGCAGGGCGCTGCGAAAAGGATCGCTGATGCGTGAGACGATCACGCCGATTAAGTGGCTGCGCTGGCGATTGAGCCCCTGGGCAAGGAAGTTAACCTGGTACCCCAGCTCTTCGGCGGCGCGCAGCACCCGCGCCCGGGCGTCGGGAGAGATGCTGCCGTTGCGGCTCAGCGCGCGTGACACCACCGCCCGGGAGACGCCGGCCAGTCTGGCCACATCCTGGGCGGTGACGCTGGGTTTACGTGGGCTCATAGGGCATGCGCCTCATCGGCGAATGCGGGACGCGGCAGCGTAAAGTGGTCCCCATCCTGCGACACAAATAATCCCTGCCACGGCTGACAGGCCTGCTTCAGCGCCGGCAGGGCGGCGTCCTCGCAGTGATAGAGCCCCAGCGCCGGGAGCTGCAGCGTTCTGAACAGCATCAGGCAGGAGGGGAAATCGCCATGAGAGGCATCGTCGTCAAGGGCCGCCACTGAGGCACACTCCTGAAACGCCAGCCCGGCGCCGGCCATCAGGGCTATCGAGTCGGCGGTCGGCCGGCCATCGCCGCTGTAAAACAGCGTCTGCCCGGCAATGGTGATGCGGATGGCGCGATTACTCAGCTCATGCTGGGTGGCAGCGGTGCGGATCTGCCAGTCCTGCCACGTCCAGGCTTCACGGCATTCCTGCCAGTCGATGGTGAAACCAGGGTCCGCCTGAGGCCAGTTCGCCAGCGCGGCCAACTGCATGAGCACCGGCTGCTGCGCTGGCTGGCAGTAGATAATCAGCGGCTTCTGGCGGGCGTTACTTTTCCAGTAATTCAGCAGCGCCGTCAGACCGGTGCAGTGATCCGGATGGACGTGGGTGAAGTAGATCGCGTCAATATCATTGACCCCGCCGCCGCGCTGCCAGAGTGCGCGGGGAACGGTGGGGCCGCAGTCGATTAACCACTGTTTGTTGTCCGCATCGATCACCCGCAGCGCGGAGGTATTTTGCGTGCAGGAAAAGGCGCTCCCGCAGCCAAGCACATCTATTTTCATTGACCCTCGCCAAAATTTTTTGCCGCTTAATTAAATTGTCATAAATACCCGACAAAGTAGGCTCACATCATGTCGAGTTAACGTTGCATTTTTTTTACAGCCAAATGAACACGTGTTCACCTTGCTAAAAAAAATGCCGCAGCAGCGCTTTCAGGTAGCGAATATGAGTTATTTACAGATCACCGGCCTTAAAATTAGTTATGGCGATAACGTGGTTTTACATAATATCGATCTGGCGGTCGAGCAAGGGGAAATGATTGCCCTGCTGGGCCCATCGGGATGCGGAAAAACCACGCTGCTGAACGCGCTCTGCGGCTTTATTCCGGTGCAAAGCGGCGAGATGACTATTGCCAGTCGAACGATCACCCATCTTGCGCCGGAGCAGCGCAATATCACCATGGTGTTTCAAAGCTACGCCCTGTGGCCGCACCTGACGGTAGCGCGCAATATCGGCTATGGCCTGAAGCTGCGCAAGTGGCGCGGGGCGGATATCGCGCGGCGGGTGGCAGAGCTGCTGCGAATAGTCAATCTCGAAGGGCTTGGCGAGGTGAAAGTGACTGAACTGTCGGGTGGCCAGCGGCAGCGGGTGGCGCTGGCGAGAGCCCTGGCCATAGAGCCCCAGGTGCTGGTGCTGGATGAGCCGTTATCTAATCTGGATGCCAAAGTGCGCCTGAATGTGCGCCATGAAATTAAATCTCTGCAAAAGAGATTGGGTTTCACGTCATTAATTGTCACCCACGATCAGCAGGAAGCCTTAGTGATGGCGGACCGCATTGCGGTATTAAATCAGGGGCGTATTGAACAAACTGGCACCCCGGAGCAAATATATCAACATCCCGCGACGCCCTTCGTCGCTGATTTTATGGGCGCCGATAATAAAATAACCTCCGGTGAATTATCCGCTGCCGCAATATCCGGTTTATCCGCCGCTCAGCAGGGTGAAAAAGTTATTTATTTTCGCAGCGCCGATGCCGCGCTCGGTGAATTAACGCAGCCTGCGCCGCAGGAGGGACTTGCTCTGGAGGGCGTGGTGGAGCAAAGCGCGTTTCTGGGCAATCTGTATCGCCACAGCGTGCGCTGCCATGACCGCCTGCTACTGGCCGATGCCGCGCAATGCTGGCCGACGAAAAGCCGCGTCCGACTCCATGTGCCAACGCCGGCTCTGCATATTTTTCCTTTACCACTATCACAGTGATATCAGCGTGTTCATTCTGGGGACAATCCATGTTGACTAAGACGAAAGCAGCGATCGTAACGACCCTCTTCCTGAGCGTTGGCGCACAGGCCGACACCATTCTTAACGTCGCCACCGCGGGCGATCAGAATATGGTGGATTATGTAAAAACCTGGCTGGGGCCAAAATTTGAAGCCGCTCATCCCGGCGTCAAGGTGCGGGTGATCGGTACCGGCCCCGGCGACGCCGGGTCGAATAAAATCAGCGAGAAGCTGGCGGCCCAGCAGGAGAGCGGCGCGCAGCAGTGGGATATCGACGTCGCGGTGGTGCACCAGAAGGCGGGCGGTGAGCAGGTGGAAAAGGGATTACTGCAAAAATACCGTCAGGATATTCAGACCGGCGGCATGGTGAGTTCGCCGAGCGCCACTCAGGCGCTGGGCGTTAACGTCGACGGATACGTCATGCCGATGTTCTTAAGCCAGACCGCTATCGCCTGGAACAGCGATCTGGTCAGTACCCCACCGGCGTCGTATGACGAGCTGGTGGCCTGGACGCAGAAACATCCGCAGGCTTTTGGCTATAACGGCATCAAAAACGGCATGTCCGGCGTCAGCTTTGTGGTGGGCTGGATCTACGCCTACGGGACCGACGCCCAGCGTCTCTCCGCCGGGCCCTATGATAAAAGCGTCGAAAAAGGCTGGCAGCAGGCCTATGAGAAGCTGAAGGCGTTCAATAAAAACGTGACTTTCACTCCGGGCAACGCCGGGACGCTCGACATGCTGAGCCGGGGGGAAATCGCCATGGGCCCGGTGTGGGTCGATATGTTCTATAGCTGGAAAGATCAGGGCAAGCTGCCGCCCTCGATCAAGCTTGCTTTACTGGCGCCGGGTATGCCGGGTCAGCCGATGTATTACGTCATCCCGGCGAAGGCGGCGAATCCGCAGCTGGCGCGCGACTTTATCGCGCTGGCCACCAGTCCGGAAGTGCAAGCGCAGGGGATCGTTAAGCAGTTTAACTGGTATCCGGGCATCGACGCCGGGCAGGTGAAGCCGAAGCTGGATACGGCGACCTGGCAAAAGCTGTTTGCCGAAATCTCGCCGGAAGCGCTGGCAAAGTATGGCAAAAGCTTCCCGATCGCTCCCTATTTTGACGACATCAAAGAGGGTTACGAAAGCCAGGTGGCCAACTAACGCCTTCTCCCGCCCGGGTTGTCGGCCCGGGCGCTTTCTTGTGCTGACGTCAGGTGCATTATGTCCAGTTCATTAAAATATCTGCTGCTGGTTGCTCCGGCGGCGCTGATGATCGCGATCCTGTTTTTGTATCCGCTGGGGTTTTCGCTGGTCTCGGCGTTTACCGCGCCGGGACAGCCGTTCACACTCGATCACTTCCGCAAGGTCTATGCGCTTTACGCCAGTGATGTGCTCTTTTCGCTGATTATCGTACTGGTCTCAGTGGCGCTGTTAGCGCTGATCGCCATTACCCTGTCGGCAGTGATTGCGCTGTCACCGTGCCGACCCGTTGTTCGTCTGCTGGGTTTTTTGTATCGCTTACCGTTGTTTATTCCGTTTATTGTCGTCGCCCAGATGATGCGCACTTTTCTCGCCAAAAATGGCCTGATGAACAATGCGCTGGTGGCGGCCGACCTGGTCACGCCGCTGGAGACGCTCTCCTGGCTAGGATGGAAAGGGATAGTGATCACCTTTGTCTGGAAGCAACTGGCCTTTGCCACACTGCTGATCTGCGGGGCGATGGCGGCGCTGGAGTCGTCGCAGATCCTTGCTGCACGTAACCTTGGCGCCTCCCGGCCGCGGATCCTGTTCGATATCATGCTGCCGCAGGTCCTGCCGACCATCGGCGTGGCGCTGGTGCTGTCGACGGTGACCATGATGTCGGTGCTGTCGGTACCGTTGATGATCGGCGTAGGGACGCCGACGATGCTGACGGTGGATATGGCGTTTCGCGTGAATTCCTATGGCGATTACGCGGTGGCGAATGCGCTTGGCGTAGTGTCGCTGGCGATCTGCGGCGCGCTGTCGTGGTTTTACCTGCGCCACAGCCTGCAGCAAAAAGGAGGGGAATCATGAAAGCGCTGACCCTCGCCTCATCCCCGACATGGTGGGTAAAAGGGCGCCGTAAAGTGCGCGCCAGCCTGGCGCTGCAGACCCTGCTGCTGCTGTTTATGCTGCTGGCGATGTTTGGCCCGCTGCTGAACCTGTTGATCTGGACCGTAGCGGAAAGCTGGTATTTTCCCCATTCGCTGCCCAGTCAGTGGGGGCTGAAGTACTGGTATCAGGTTTTCAACCCATACAGCGATGTGTCCGGTTCGCTGTTAACCAGCGTGTTGATCGCCCTGTTGTCGGTGGGGG
This sequence comes from Klebsiella sp. A-Nf5, assembly GCF_002810545.1. Lineage (NCBI taxonomy): Bacteria > Pseudomonadati > Pseudomonadota > Gammaproteobacteria > Enterobacterales > Enterobacteriaceae > Klebsiella > Klebsiella sp. A-Nf5. The sequence goes on from NZ_PIOG01000269.1 coordinate 75,264, forward strand.
TCTGTTTGCTGATTTCCGTACCCGCCGGCTATGCACTTTCCCGGCGGAAAATGCCGCTGCGGGTGCTGTTTATGCTGCTGTTTCTCATCCCGCAGGCCTTTCCCAACCTGACGGTATACATGAATGTTGCCCGATTGTTTTATCAGTGGGGATTGAACGGCAGTATCGCGGGGGTGGTGCTGGTGCATAGCGTCCACGGCCTGATGTATTCGGTGTGGATCTGTGTGGCAGCCTTCTCATCCATCGACCCGCTGCTGGCGCGGGCGTCGCGTAACCTTGGCGCCGGACCGGTGTATACCTTCTGGCACATTGTGCTGCCGCAGGCGGCGCCGGGGATCGTTGCCGCCAGCATCTTCGTTTTTCTGGAATCGCTGGATGAATTTACCGGCACCTTCTTTGTCGGCGCGCCGGATATCACCACGCTGCCGCTACTGCTCTATAACGCCAGCATGTCGGGTAACTATCAGGTCTCGTCGATTACGGCGCTGATTTTGCTGGTGCCATCGCTGCTCTTTATGGTGGTGATCCATAAATTTATGCGTCCGGAGATGATGGCGAAACTGGGGAAATAAGGACGGTAGAAAACAAAAAAGCTTCCCGGTGGGAAGCTTTTTAACATCAGGTCATCATCATTGGCCATTCTGGCGGGGTCTGACTCATGACCTCAATCATCACATCTTTGATGTTGCCCCAGATTTTGGCGATATCGATCAGGGTGATGCCCAGCAAACCGGTGGCGAACCAGCAGGCGGCGACAAGGCCGAGGCAGCTGCAGATCACCGCCAGACCGGCATAATCACTTTTCCGTAGCTGGATATTCAACGAGCTGGCGAGAAACATCAGTACCGCGCTCACCAGGGGCCAGCGCAACAAAACGACACTGGTAGTAATGGCCATTAACCTATCCTCAAAGAAAGTCGGGGAGCCATAGATGACCTGGCGCGACTGACGATGGCATAGCGCTCTGGTCTCGACTGGCAAACTAGAGAGTGATGAAACGTCATTTCTGTTTCATCAACTTGTGTGAACTATATCACACTTGGCGCTTTATTCACCAGTCAAAAAATGAGCTTTCGCTGCGCTTAATAAGCCTGATATTTATGTGGATATAGGTGAGCGATGGTCATTAGTTATTTTCATTCTGCGGCTAATGATTATTATTCTGCGGGTTTTATTACCTGTTCTTGTTTATTACACGGAGAAACCGAGTCAGATGCACGTCTATTCTTAATCTGACGAGAATATCTTTCGAATACCTGATAAATAAGTATTATTCAACACTACCCGCTGGAATGATGGCGCCTGTGAAGGGCCTGCCACTTACTGCGGGTGTCTATCGCAGTCGCGATTGCTAACGTGTTCGGGCTACCTTAATTAAGGCATATCGCATGGATGAAAGCGTAAATGGGTGACAGTGCGCCGCATAAGGCGCTCAGACTCGTCGGGATCGGTGTCGTTATTTTATTGCCGGTGGTGTTGGCATTGTGGTTTGCCCAGCTGCGGGCCAAAGCCGAAACTATTGATCAATTACACTCATTTTCGCAGCTGGCGCTGCAAAAAACGGAAATGGTTATCCGCGAAGCGGAACAGGCTCGGGCGAAAGCTAGCCAGTATCGCGGGGAACTGTGCTCAGCGGAGCACCAGCGTTATTTACTGCATATTGTTCGCGGTCTGCTGTATGTGGAAGATATGATCTACGCTCAGGGCCAGCGCTTTATCTGTTCAACGTCTGTCCATCCCGCGACCGGCTGGCGGATGCCGGCGGCGAATTATACTAAAAAGCCGGATGTGGCGATTTACTACTACCGGGATACGCCGTTTTACCCGGGCTTTGCCATGAATTATATGCAGAAGGGACCCTATGTGGTGGTGGTCAACCCCTACTCGTTCAGCTCGGTGATTGCCAGCGATCGCGATTTAGCCTATGGCGTTTTCGATACCAAAACTCACCTCTTTTTCTCGCTGAGTGATAATGTCGAACCCGCGGAACTCCAGGCGTTAATTCGCGAAGGCGATGCTTTTTTTAATCAGAATGGCCGGGTATATACGATAGCCCGCTCCGCTATCCGCCCGATCGCCGTGATCATGTCGACCTCGCGGGCCAGCTACTACCACAACTTCTGTAACCAGGCCAGCCTGACCCTGCCGCTGGGGCTGATTTGCAGTATTTTACTGATGCTGGTGTGGACACGAACCCGTCGGCAGTATCATTCGCCGCGCAATATGCTGCAACGAGCCCTCAGCTGCCGCCAGCTGCGGCTGCACTACCAGCCGATTATTGATATTAAAAATAACCGCTGCGTTGGGGCGGAAGCGCTACTGCGCTGGCCGGGATTTGACGGCCCGGTGATGAATCCGGCGGAGTTTATTCCGCTGGCGGAAAATGAAGGCATGATTGCCCAGATCACGGACTACGTGGTGGACGAGCTGTTTTATGAAATGGGTGAGTTTCTTGCCAGCCATCCACAGCTGTATGTGGCGATCAATCTCTCTGCGTCCGATTTCCACTCGGCGCGGCTTATTTCCCAGATCAGCGAGAAAGCGCACAGCTATGCGGTCTGCATCGGGCAGATCAAAATCGAAGTGACCGAACGCGGGTTTATCGACGTGGCGAAAACGACGCCGGTGATCCAGGCGTTCCGCGAAGCAGGCTATGAGATTGCGATCGATGATTTCGGTACCGGCTACTCGAATCTGCATAATCTGCACGCGCTGAACGTCGATATCCTCAAAATCGATAAAACCTTCGTTGATACGCTAACCACCAACAACACCAGCCATCTGATCGCTGAGCACATCATCGAGATGGCGCGCGGGCTGCGTTTAAAAACTATCGCGGAAGGGGTGGAGACCCCGGAGCAGGTCAGCTGGCTCTACAAGCGCGGCGTGCAATTTTGTCAGGGTTGGCTGTTTGCGAAAGCCATGCCGGCGCGGGAGTTTATGCAGTGGTTAGCGAATGCTCCCACGCCGATAAGCAGGCCTCAGCCGCCGCGTCACGCGGAGATCTGATGGCGGTAGTCGCTGGGAGTGCGGTCGAACTCGCGGCGGAACACCCGGGAGAAGGTTTGCTGCGAGACGTAGCCCAGATCCATCGCGATATCAAAGATAGGTCGCTGAGTGGTTCGCAACGCTTCCGCCGCCAGCAGCAGGCGGCGCTGACGAATATAATCACCCAGCGTCTGATGCATTACGGTACGGAACATCCGCTGCAGATACCATTTCGAGTATCCTGACTTTCTGGCGACTATATCAATGTTAAGTGGTTGATCGATATGTTCATCAATCCATTCAATCAGTGTTTGAATAATATCCTGATGGGACATAAAGCGGCCTCTCTCAATTCTCGATTCGTCGTTTTGTCTGCGGGCGAGTATAATTCCTCAAGTTAACTTGAGGTAAAGCGCTTTATGGAAAAGAAATCACCCCGCATCAAAATGCTGCTGACGCCCGGGGAAGTGGCAAAACGAACCGGCGTGGCGGTCTCGGCCCTTCATTTTTATGAGAGTAAGGGTTTGATCCACAGCCAGCGGAATGCCGGCAACCAGCGGCGTTACCGGCGCGATGTCCTGCGCGCGGTGGCGATAATCAAAATTGCGCAACGCATCGGCATCCCGCTGGCGACCATCGGCGACGCGTTTGGCGTACTGCCGGAAGGGCACAATCTCAGCGCAAAAGAGTGGAAGATGCTGTCATCGCAGTGGCGTGAGGAGCTGGACCGGCGTATTCATACCCTGACGGCGTTGCGCGACCAGCTCGACGGCTGCATCGGTTGCGGCTGTTTATCACGGCGCGACTGCCCGCTGCGCAACCCAGGCGATAAGCTGGGGGAAGAGGGGACTGGCGCCCGGCTGCTGGAAGAGGAGTAATAAAACTAAAGCGCCACAACTGGGCGCTTTAGTTGTTTTCCGGTCTTTGTCTTTCGCATTATCTCGCTGGTTCACGAGAGGGTTTCCCCCGACATCGACGTCCCTCAGTATTGCGCAATCTGTTGATGGAGGTTCCGGTTTGCGTCGACACTTTAACTATGGCATCTGCCGCCATTTTTTCCTCACTATTTTGCCGAAATTTTCCCGGCAATGAGCGCCAGTTCCTATAGTTAATTCGAACAAACCACGGGAGAGGCCCATGCTGACAGTACACCATCTTAATCAATCACGATCGCAACGCGTACTGTGGGCACTGGAAGAGCTGCAGCTGCCTTATCAGATAGTCCGCTATCAGCGGGAAAGGTCGATGCTGGCGCCGGCGGCGCTGAAGAAAGTCCATCCGTTGGGGAAATCGCCGGTGCTGGAAGACAACGGCTATGTGCTGGCGGAGTCTGGGGCCATTCTCGAGTATTTGCAGGAGACCTGGGACAGCGGCGGGCTGCTGAAGCCGCAGGCGATAGAGGACAAACTGCAATACCGCTTCTGGCTGCACTATGCCGAAGGCTCGCTGATGCCGCTGCTGTTAATGAAGCTGGTGTTCGCCAGCCTGGGTAAACCCCCTGTGCCCTTTGGCGTCCGCTCGCTGGGCGCCCTGCTGGGCAAGGGCATTCAAAAAGCGTGGCTGGATCCCCAGCTGGCCACCCATGCGCGGTTTATTGACGACCATCTTGCCACGCGGCCATGGTTTGCCGGCGAGCGTCTGAGTATGGCCGATATTCAGATGAGCTTCCCGGTGATGGCGCTGTTGGCGCGCGGTGGCGTGCATGACCTTGTCCATATCGAGGCCTGGCGACAGCGGGTGGAGCAGCGTCCGGCCTGGCAGCGGGCCATCGAGCGCGGTGGCCCCTTCACTTTACCCGGCGCCTGAGGTATCAGCGGATCCGATGACGCTGATAAATGAAAGCAACTCACTAAAAATTTGTTAGCGGATTGCGCATAGACGATAACGTTTGCGCATCGTCTGGTTATTTTCTGCTCGTCATAAGCGAAATTTAGCGAAATACGATAAACATCGGTTGAAAAGGGTTATCTAAAGGCCGGATAATCGTTTGCCTTTCTGTTTTGCTCCCTCTTTTTTCTGCTATCCAGGGGGAGGAGATAAGGTTGACACACCGTAGTGTATGCGCGGAGTTAAACGTTTGCTTTTTTGCAGCCCCCCTGGCGCTGCGATTCGGTACAAGGAGATCGCGTTTAACTGGCAGTGGAGGGTCCACCACGCATATCAACGAACAATAAAAATTTTCAGGGGAAGTTTTCTATGTCTACGCCTTCAGCGCGTACCGGCGGTTCATTAGACGCCTGGTTTAAAATTTCGGCGCGCGGTAGCACCGTGCGTCAGGAGATTGTTGCAGGTCTTACTACCTTTCTGGCGATGGTGTACTCCGTCATCGTGGTGCCGGGCATGCTCGGTAAAGCGGGCTTCCCGCCGGCCGCGGTGTTTGTCTCTACCTGTCTGGTGGCGGGCGTTGGCTCGCTGGTGATGGGGTTATGGGCAAATCTGCCGATGGCGATCGGTTGCGCCATCTCGCTGACCGCCTTCACCGCCTTCAGCCTGGTGCTGGGGCAGCAGATCAGTATTCCGGTGGCCCTCGGCGCGGTATTCCTGATGGGGGTCCTGTTTACGGTGATCTCCGCGACCGGCATCCGCAGCTGGATTTTGCGCAACCTGCCGCAGGGCGTGGCGCACGGTACCGGGATCGGGATTGGCCTGTTTCTGCTGCTGATTGCCGCCAACGGCGTTGGCCTGGTGATCAAAAACCCGCTGGACGGTCTGCCGGTGGCGCTGGGCAAATTTGACAGCTTCCCGGTAGTGATGTCGCTGATTGGCCTTGCGGTGATCATTGGTCTGGAAAAAATGAAGGTGCCGGGCGGCATTCTGCTGACCATTATTGGCGTGTCGATTGTGGGGCTTATTTTCGATCCGAACGTCCATTTCTCCGGTATTTTCGCCATGCCATCCCTGAGTGATGATAAAGGCAACTCGCTGATTGGCAGCCTCGACATCGTCGGCGCGCTGAACCCGGTCGTGCTGCCCAGCGTGCTGGCGCTGGTGATGACGGCGGTGTTTGACGCCACCGGTACTATCCGCGCGGTGGCCGGCCAGGCGAACCTGCTGGACAAAGACGGGCAGATCATCAACGGCGGTAAAGCGTTGACCACCGACTCCCTGAGCAGCGTCTTCTCCGGTTTAGTCGGGGCGGCGCCGGCGGCGGTGTATATTGAATCGGCGGCGGGTACCGCGGCCGGCGGTAAAACCGGTCTGACCGCGGTGACGGTCGGTGTCCTGTTCCTGCTGATCCTGTTCCTCTCTCCGCTCTCTTATCTGGTTCCGGCCTACGCGACCGCGCCGGCGCTGATGTACGTCGGCCTGCTGATGCTGAGCAACGTGGCGAAAATCGATTTCAACGACTTCGTTGACGCGATGGCTGGCCTGATCACCGCGGTGTTTATCGTGCTGACCTGTAACATCGTGACCGGCATCATGATCGGTTTCGCTACCCTGGTGATTGGCCGTCTGGTCTCTGGCGAGTGGCGCAAGCTGAACATCGGTACGGTGATTATCGCCGTGGCGCTGGTGGCGTTCTACGCGGGCGGTTGGGCGATTTAAACCCTTCGTGCTCCTCACGGGCGGCTCAGGCCGCCCGTTTTATTTTTAAGCCACATCCTGTTTCCATTTGCGTTAATCTGGGTGGCGTATGATTCACAGGCACGACGCCTCACAGGTATAAAAGAAAACGCAGCAAACAGGGAACACATGGAAATATTCTTTACCATCCTCATCATGACCCTCGTGGTCTCACTGTCCGGGGTAGTGACACGTGTACTGCCCTTTCAGGTTCCACTCCCACTGATGCAAATCGCCATTGGCGCGCTTCTGGCATGGCCGACCTTCGGTTTGCACGTTGAATTTGATCCAGAGCTGTTTCTGGTCCTGTTTATCCCGCCGCTGCTGTTCGCCGACGGCTGGAAAACGCCGACCCGTGAATTTATTGAACACGGGCGGGAGATCCTTGGCCTGGCGCTGGCGCTGGTGGTCGTGACGGTAGTCGGCATCGGCTTTCTGATCTACTGGATTGTGCCTGGCATTCCGCTGATCCCGGCGTTCGCGCTGGCGGCTGTGCTCTCGCCGACCGATGCCGTGGCGCTCTCCGGCATCGTCGGGGAAGGGCGGATACCGAAAAAAATCATGGGCATTCTGCAGGGCGAGGCGTTAATGAACGACGCTTCCGGTCTGGTCTCACTCAAGTTTGCCGTCGCGGTGGCGATGGGCACCATGGTCTTTACCGTTGGCGGCGCGACCGTAGAGTTTCTGAAGGTGGCGATCGGCGGCGTGCTGGCCGGGTTTGTGGTGAGCTGGTCGTATGGCCGTTCGATGCGTTTCCTCAGCCGCTGGGGCGGGGATGAACCCGCCACGCAGATTGTCCTGCTGTTCCTGCTGCCGTTTGCCTCCTATCTGATTGCCGAACATATCGGTGTCTCCGGCATCCTGGCGGCGGTGGCGGCGGGGATGACCATCACCCGTTCCGGCGTGATGCGTACCGCGCCGTTGGCCATGCGCCTGCGCGCCAACAGCACCTGGGCGATGCTGGAGTTTGTCTTTAACGGCATGGTCTTCCTGCTGTTGGGCCTGCAGCTGCCGGATATCCTCTCCAGCTCGCTGGTGGCGGCGGAAGCTGACCCCAACGTCGAGACCTGGATGCTGTTTACCGACATTATCCTGATCTATGCCGCGCTGATGCTGGTGCGTTTTGGCTGGCTGTGGTCGATGCGTAATCTTAGCCAGCGCTTCCTCAAGAAGAAACCGATGGAGTTTGGCTCCTGGACCACCCGCGAGCTGTTGATCTCCTCTGTGGCCGGGGTGCGTGGGGCGATTACCCTCGCCGGTGTGCTCTCGATTCCGCTGCTGCTGCCGGACGGGAATGTTTTCCCGGCGCGCTATGAGCTGATTTTCCTCGCCGCTGGGGTGATCCTGTTCTCGCTGTTCGTCGGGGTGATTGCGCTGCCGATCCTGCTGCGCCACATTGAATCGAGTGACAACGTGCAGCAGCGGAAAGAGGAACGACTGGCGCGCGCAGCGACGGCAGACGTGGCGATTGTGGCGATCCAGAAGATGGAAGAGCGGCTGGCGGCAGATACCAAAGAGAATATCGATAACCAGCTGTTGACCGAAGTCAGTTCGCGGGTGATCGGTAACCTGCGCCGCCGCGTCGATGGTCGTAACGACGTGGAGACCTCTATGCTGGAGGAGAGCCTGGAGCGACGCTTCCGCCTGGCTGCACTGCGCTCTGAGCGCGGAGAGCTGTATCATCTGCGCGCCACCCGGCAGATCAGTAACGAGACGCTGCAGAAGCTGCTGCACGATCTCGACCTGCTGGAAGCGCTGTTAATCGAAGATCAATAACCTGTAATCCGGATAGCGCGACGCTTATTCGGGCTACTGGCGAGACTGTAGAAAATGTGTAGCCCCGGTAAGCGTTAGCGCGACCGGGGGAAACCCTAGCAGCGGTGCAAGCGCCTGACCCGGGCTACCCATTCCTCTGCGAAACGCGTTGTCACCAGGGAATTATTCCAGCCAGAACGCCTTACTGCACGCCAGCCAGGCCTCAGCGCTGCGCGACATATACACGCCCTCCCGCCAAATCATCCCCAGCTCCCAGCGCAGCTCGCTTTGCAATGGGATCCAGCAAAAGTTCTGCGGGTCGAGACGCTGGCAAATCGGCTCGGGCAGGATCGCCACGCCAATGCCGGCCTGCACCATCGCGGCGAGAAAATCCCACTGGCCGCTGCGCACCGCGATACGCGGCTTCACGTCATGCTCGGTAAACAGGCGCATCAGCTGCTGGCTGAGGGCAAATTCTTCGTTGTAGATGACCAGCGGATATGCCGCCAGCTCTGCCGGCGAGAGGGCGGTTACGCCCTCCCACGGCGCGGTTCTTGGCGTCAGGACGCACAGCGGGTGGTTGAACAACGGCAGCGTGGTGAGATGGCTACCCTCTTCGATGGGCAGGGCGGTCATTGCCATATCGAGCTCGCCGTTGCTGACCGCCTGCTGGACCGTCAGGCCGCCAAACTCGGCGATTTTCAGCTCGACGCCCGGGTAGCGCTCGCGGAAGCGGCTGATCGGCTCCGCCATCAGCATTCCGACCATCGGTGGAATGCCAAGCCGCAGCACCCCTTTATGCAGGTGGTTGATATCGCTCAGTTCTGACTCCAGCTGGCTGAACTCGCCAAGGATCGCCTGGCCGCGTTCAAAAACGACGCGCCCGGTATCGGTGAGCAGCAGTTTACGACCATCGCGGATCAACAGCGTGCAGTTCAGTTCATCTTCGAGATTTTTGAGCATCTTGCTGATGGTGGGCTGTGTGACGAACAGCTTTTCCGCCGCGCGAGTAAAACTCTGCTGACGAACCACTTCAACGAAATAGCGCAGCGTTCGGATATCCATAATTATTCCCTGAGACTATACCTGCGATGATTTTAATTCATTTCTGTCCGCTTCGGCGGCTCTCTATACTGCTTGCCTGACTTCTTTTTTCAGGAATCTCGCTCATGGCCTTCGCGCCAGCTCGCGTTGCCCCCGCCGTGGCGCAGCGACTTCAGATCCCGGCGCAGGTGCTCCTCTATGTCGGGTTATTTATTTTTGCGCAATATCTGGTGAATACGTGGCAGGTGCCGTTGCCACCTAATCTGGTCGGCATGGTGATGCTCCTGCTGCTGATCGTCTGCCGGGTGATCCCCCTGAACTGGGTTCGCGCCGGCGCCCGCTGGTTGCTGGCGGAGATGCTGCTGTTTTTCGTCCCGGCGGTGGTCGCGGTGGTCAACTATGCGCAGCTGCTGATGGTTGATGGCTGGCGGATTTTCCTGGTGATTGCCTTAAGCACGCTGATGGTGCTGGGCGCCACGGCCTGGGTCGTCGACAGGGTTTACCGTTACGAAGTGAGCCGGCTAAAAAAATGAATGATGTCATGCTGAGCATTCTGTGCCTGGTGGCGACGCTGGGTCTCTATTACGCCAATAAAAGGCTGTATCGCCGTTTTCATAAACTGCCGCTGATGCCGCTGGTGTTCACGCCGATCCTGCTGGTGCTGATCCTGGTGCTGGGCCATATCTCTTATCAGAGCTATATGGGAGAGACCCACTGGCTGCTGTGGCTGCTGGGCCCGGCGACTATCGCCTTTGCCGTCCCGGTTTATGAAAATGTCGCGGTGATCAAACGCCACTGGATGTCGCTCAGCGCCGGGGTGGTGACGGCGGTGGTGGTGGCGGTGACCAGCTCCGTATGGCTGGCGCGCGGATTGATGTTGTCTGATGAAATCCAGCGCAGCCTGGCGGTGCGCTCGGTGACCACGCCCTTTGCGCTGGCGGCGGCGAAACCGCTCGGTGGTCAGCCCGATCTGGTGGCGCTGTTTGTGGTGATCACCGGCGTCTTTGGCATGGCGGTAGGGGATATGCTGTTTTTACGCCTGGCTATCCGGGAAGGGATGGCTAAAGGGGCCGGGTTTGGCGCGGCGTCCCACGGGGCGGGGACCGCGCGATCCTATGAGCTGGGCCAGCAGGAGGGCGTGGTGGCCAGCCTGGTGATGATGCTGTCTGGCGTAGTGGTGGTGCTGGCGGCGCCGTTAGTGCGCTGGCTGCTGTTTTAACGTTATCCCGTAGCCTGATGTTATGAAATATTGAGGGGCGGAATAGTTATGAACTATTTTCGCCCCTGATTGTTTATGCCGGTTATTGGTCATCAGAAAAGATTAAGTCAATTCTTATTACCATCCTCTCTTTGTAACTAAATATTACAAAGCCAGTGGTAATCTAATTACATCACGAATGATGTATAGATTTTTTATTATCTCCGCGAATTTTATAAGTTTGTATCCTTATGATTTTAAAGGTGGTTTATTTTATTTCTCTAATTCTTTAAGGTGATTTGTTAAAAAATCAATTTTTACATTAATAATTGAGCTTTTACCCTCTGTTCGTTATTCTTTTTACGCGGGCTTGTATTATTGAATGGATTCAAATGCTGGTCGTTTATTTATGTATAATATTAATTATCATAAATCATATGTCACGTAAATGTGTATGTGACGCCGCGCGGATGCAAATTCATTCTCTAATATATCTGCATAAAACAATTGACGGACTGATTGTCTTTTATAATGGATATGGGAATAAATATGAAGATGAGTAAAAAATTTCTGGCGGGTGCCCTGATTTTCTCTGCCTGCAGCGCGCTGTCTACTGTTGCCCAGGCCGATAACACCATTACTTTTAATGGGATCGTTTCAGATACCACCTGTACGGCGACCATTGATGGCGGTGTGACTACCATTGATATGGGCACCACCTCAGTAGCGGATCTGAAAGCGTATGAATTCGGTGCAGCCAAGAACTTCTCCTTTAGCTTAGCCGATTGCCCGACCACGGAAAACGGTGGCAACAGCATCGCCCGCGTCACTTTTGGTGGCGTTTCGGATACCGCGAATAGCGATTACTTTAAAAACCAGGCGACAATTGACGCGGCAACGGGGGTTGCTGTGGCGCTTTATGACGAAGCTGGCAGCCTGATGAAGAATAACGAAGAAGGTTCGGATGTCGATATTTCTTCCGGTGCCGCAACTATCCCGTTCACCGTTAAAATGGTAAAAGCGGGTTCTGAAGACCCGACGAAAGGTACCGTTCAGACAACTGTGACTTATAACGTGACCTATTATTAATTCGGCGTTTTGTTGAATGGAGAAAGGGGAATCGTCTGTTATTCCCCTTTAATTAAACGTATGAGATATCCTTTTTTTGTGGTCGGTTTATTGCTGTCCTCCTCTATTGCGCAAGCCAGCGTGGTCGTGGGCGGCACGCGTCTGGTATTTGATGGTGCGAAAAACAACGCCGTCATCACGGTTGAGAATAAAGATCAGAGCAGCAATATCGTACAGTCCTGGCTCTCGGTGGTGGATGCCGCTTCGCCAGCCAAAGACGCGTTTATTATTACGCCGCCGCTGTTCCGTCTCAAAGCCGGAGAGAAAGGATTCGTGCGCGTTGTCCGCTCAGGAAAAAAACTACCCGACGATCGCGAGTCGATGTTTTGGCTCAATATCAAAGGGATCCCGGCAACGGAATATGTCCCGGATAAAAATGTGGTGCAGTTTGCCATCAACTCGAAAATAAAATTGATTTATCGACCTGCCGCGTTAAAAGGCAATACACCGGAATCGTATGCCGAAAAATTACAGTGGAGAAAAGAGGGGGCGTCGGTGACGGTTAAAAACAACTCACCGCTGTATATGAATTTTTCCCAGGTTAGCCTTAACGGAAAAAATATTTCTGGCGCATGGTTTGCTGCCCCCTTTTCTACCTTAAAAATACCCGTGCAGAGTAACCTGTCCGCGACAGGGAAAAAAGAGATCACATGGAGCGTGATTAATGATTATGGTATGTCAGGGAAGAAATATACCGCTATCATTCAGTAGCGTTGAGCTGCTATTTTCAGCCAAAAGTATCTGCGTCGTTATTGTTTTGTGCCTGAGTACCTTGCCTTCTCGCGCTGAGGCCGGCGAATATTTCAACCCGAATTTACTTGAAGTCGCCGAAAATCCTGCGGCTTCGGTTGATCTGTCCTATTTTTCACAAGATGGCGTACCGCCGGGCACCTATCACCTGGATGTGTACATCAATGATAAGTACGTCAGTTCAGAATCGCTGACCTTTCAGGTAGTTGGCCATGATGCAGGCGCGACCGCTTCCCCCTGTCTTTCCGCGGAGTATCTGAATTCGTGGTTGATTAATACCACCGCCTATCCGCAGCTATTTGAGGCAGGGGAAACCTGCGCCCGGCTGTCGGCGATCCCCGGGATGACGTTCTCGGTGTCTCTTGCCCAGCAGCGAATCGATTTTACCGTTCCGCAGGCCGCGATGCTGAACCGCCCAAGAGACTATATACCGGAGAGCCAGTGGCAGCAGGGGATTAACGCCGGTCTTCTCAACTATAGTGTCACCGGGCAGCGCAATGCCCCGCGGCATAATGGCGCTACCGTAGACAGCCAGTTTGTTAGCCTGCAGCCTGGGGTGAATCTGGGGCCATGGCGTCTGCGCAACTACAGCACCTATAGCCACAGCGACAACAACAGCCGCTGGGAGTCGGTTTACTCGTACCTTGCTCGCGATATCCATACCCTGCGCAGCCAGATGGTGGTGGGTAGTACTTATACGTCGTCCGGCATCTTCGACAGTTTGAGCTTTACCGGTCTGCAGCTCAGTTCGGATAAAGAGATGCTGCCGGATAGCCTGCATGGCTTTGCGCCGACGATTCGAGGGATCGCGCGCACCACCGCGGAGGTCTCGGTTTATCAGAATGGTTACAGCATTTATAAAACCACCGTCGCCCCCGGCGCTTTTGAGATTAACGATCTGTATGCCACCGGTAGCGCTGGCGATCTGTATGTCACCGTTAAAGAGTCTGACGGCAGCGAGCAAAACTTTGTGGTGCCTTTTGCCTCGCTGGCGGTCCTGCAGCGCGAGGGCCAGCTGGATTATGCGCTGAGCAGCGGCAGGACGCGCTCAGGCAGCTCCGACGATAAAGAATACAACTTTATTCAGTCTTCCCTGGCCTATGGCGCCACCAGTAACTTCACCCTCTATACCGGCTTCCAGCAGGCGGAAGATAAATACACCAACCTGCTGTTAGGCGCCGGCTTTAACCTTGGCACCATCGGCGCGCTGTCATTCGATGGCTCTCAGTCGTGGGCCGACGTGAAAACCAGCGATACGGCCTCGTCAACCCGCAAAGAACAGGGGCAATCGTATCGCGTCCGCTTCAGTAAAAGCTTTCTGCAGACGGGCACCAACTTTTCCGTGGCCGGCTATCGCTATTCCACCTCGGGATACTATTCGTTTCAGGATTTTGTCGATAACGCCTCCACGCAGCGCGACTGCTGTACGCAGAGCGGCAGGACAAAAGGCCGGTTTGACGCTTCGCTGTCGCAGACGCTGTTCGGCTATGGTTCGCTCTCGCTTTCGCTGGTCAATGAAACCTATTGGGACAGCTCGCGCATGGAGTCGGTAGGCGTGGGCTATAGCGGGTCGATTGGCAAGGCCTCCTACTTTATTAACTATTCCTATAACCGCAATGTGCAAAGTACCGATGACAGCGGCAATAACCGGCCGGCCAGCGATACCATCGTCTCCCTGACGCTAAGCATCCCGCTTGGCGAGACGCTCTCGGCGAATTACAGCATGAACCATGGCCGCCATAACGACACCACGCACAGCGTGGGGCTCAACGGCTCGGCGTTCGAGGATCGTTCCCTCAACTGGAGCCTCCAGGAGGGTTACAACACCCAGGATAAGAGCACCTCCGGTAACCTCAGCGTCAATTACCAGGGATCAAAAGGCGATGTCGCCGGCGGCTATGGCTACGACCACTACAGCAATCACTACAATTATTCGCTGCGTGGCGGCATGGTCGCCCATGCGGGCGGACTCACGCTGTCACGCTTTCTGGGCGAGAGTTCTGCGCTGGTTGAAACGCCCGGCGTCAGCGATGTGAGGGTTCAGGGCCAGACCAACGTGACAACGGATGGCGCCGGATATGCGGTGGTGCCTTACGTCCGCCCTTACCATCGCAACAGTCTGGCGCTGGATGAACAGCAGGTGGCTGGCGCCGAGGTCGATAACGTCGCCAGAACGGTGGTCCCAACGCGCAACGCGATCGTCAAAGTGCAGTATGACACCCGAATCGGCTACAAGGCGATGCTCACCCTGCGTACCCGCAGCGGTGTGGTGCCTTTCGGCGCGTTGGTGACCCTTGATAATGATCGCGCCAGCGCGGCGCGCAGCAACATTGTCGGCGATGAGGGGCAGGTGTATCTCACAGGGCTGCAGAAAAAAGGCCAGCTATTAGCGCGCTGGGGGGAGAAAAGCAGTGAGCAGTGTACCGTTCATTATGACTTCTCCAGCATGGCTCTTGGCGACGATATCCTGTTTTATCAGGCTGAATGCCGGTAATGGACGCACGTTTTCAACATGGAAGAAGGGGCTGATATGAATATGAGAGACAGCAGCACAGGGGGCATCCTGGTGGCCAGCCTTTTGCTGCTCTCCCTTCCGGCGCTGGCTTATGAAGGCAGCAGCACGGTCAATTTTAACATCACGGGCACCATCGAAGCGCCTTCCTGCGAGGTGGCCGTGGAACCGTCGAACAGTATCGATTTAGGCACCGTCTCCTCGCAGACGTTCTCCGGTAATGCCGGGTCGAGCGGAGCCAGCGTGCCGGTTAAACTGGTCTTTTCCAGCTGTTCCGCCGATGCGTCGGCGGTCACCATCGTATTTAGCGGTACCAGCTTCGATAGCACCCACGCTTCGATCTATAAAAACTTCCAGACAGGCAGTAGCGGGGCCAGCGGTGTTGGTTTGCAACTATTGAGTATGGCCGATCAGCAGTCCCTCGGCCCCGGTGATCAGTATCTCTATACCTTTGGTGATGATGCAGATGTTCATAACTTCAACATGATAGCACGCATGTTTTCGCCCTATGGCCAGGTGAGCCCCGGTATCGTCGGCTTCACTGCCACGTTTGATGTGGCTTACAAATAACGTTTCGACAGGGATGGATATGAAAAAATGGATCTTATTGCTCATATTGGCATTGTGTCCCGTCTATAGCTGGGCGGCCTGCAGTGGCACCAACTATGGCGATGTCTCGATGACCAACCTGCCGGAAAAGATTCTGATCAATGCCGGGAGCTATACCGCAGGGACAGTACTGTATGACTCGGGGAAGATTACCCGCTCGCAAACGGAATTGCTTAACTGTGAGGGGAGCACCTACGCGGTGTTTGCCTGGTCCTCAAACAATGCCGGGTCATTGATAGGGGATAATATCTATGCCACCTCGGTACAGGGGATCGGTATTCGCGTCAAGGTGTGGCTCAATATCACTGGCGAATATGATGGTGATACCGATGATTTCAGCCCCGACTCGCAGGTGCATTATATTGGTGATGTGAATTATTACCTCGGTAAGCCGACAGGCTTTTTGGACTCTTTCGCGTCGACTTATTATACCCCGGCGTATCAGCTGCAGCTGGTGGCCACCGGCGGCGCCATCGCCAGCAATAGTCAATTATCGTTCAGCGATCCAGTGGCGACGGTATCGGCGAAGGATAAGTGGGGAACGCTCTCTATTTCGCGGCTGCACATCAGCGGCACCACCAGCATCCAGATGATCCCGATGGGGTGTATCGTCAGTAGCAATAGTCTCAGTTTTGCCATGGGTAGCATCAATGCCAGCGAGTTTAACACCGCGACGAAGGTGGGGAGTGCGCAACAGCCCCTGACCCTCTCCTGCGAGCCGGGGACCAATGTTTTAATGCGGGTGGTGGCGACGCAAGCGAGCGGCAATAATCCTGGCAACACGGTGATGGCCTTAACGGCAGAGGAGAATGTTGCCACCGGGGTGGGGGTTCAGTTAAATATGGATGGCAAAGCGATGCCGTTGAATACTGACCTCAGTCTCTATTCCTCGGGCCGCACCACGGTGACCAACAGCGGCGCGGATGCCAGCTACAGCTATTTTACTAATCCCGACAGTCCTGGTGGCGCAGCGGCCATGCAAACGCTCACTTTTACCACCAACTATTACAAAACAGGCAGCGCGGTGACCGCCGGTTCGGCAAACGCCACCGGGGTGATCACATTTACCTATAACTGAGCCGGTCAGAATAACCCCCTTCCCCGGACGATGTCGGGGAAGGGGGAGGCGACGCTTAGTGCGCCTGGCCGCGTTCGATACCGATCCCGGTTTGCGAACGGATAAACTGGGCGCGGAACTGCTCGCGCTCGCGCATCCCTTCCGGTGAGTTATCGGTGGCGGAGAAGACCCAGATACCGATGAACGCGATGGCAATGGAGAACAGCGCCGGATATTCATACGGGAACAGCGCTTTCTCATGGCCGAGGATCTGCACCCAAATGGTCGGACCGAGGATCATCAGAATGACCGCGGTCAGCAGGCCCAGCCAGCCGCCGATCATCGCGCCGCGGGTGGTCAGTTTCGACCAGTACATCGACAGCAAAATAATCGGGAAGTTACAGCTGGCGGCAATGGAGAAGGCCAGACCAACCATAAAGGCGATGTTCTGATTTTCGAACAGAATACCCAGCAGAATCGCCACTACCCCAAGGACCAGCACGGTAATCTTCGACACCTTCAGCTCCTGGCGCTCGGTCGCGCCCTTGCGGAAGACGTTGGCGTACAGGTCGTGCGACACCGCTGAGGCGCCGGCGAGCGTCAGGCCTGCCACCACCGCCAGAATCGTGGCGAAAGCGACGGCGGAGATAAAGCCGAGGAACAGATTCCCCCCCACGGCATCCGCCAGATGCACCGCCGCCATGTTATTGCCGCCGATAAGCTGTCCGGCTGCGTCTTTGAACGCCGGGTTCGCGCCCACCAGCATGATGGCGCCGAAGCCGATGATAAAGGTCAGAATATAGAAATAGCCCATAAAACCGGTGGCGTAGAAGACGCTTTTACGCGCTTCTTTGGCGTCGCTCACGGTGAAGAAGCGCATCAGGATGTGCGGCAGACCGGCGGTGCCGAACATCAGACCCAGACCCAGAGAGAGCGCCGATATCGGATCTTTCACCAGCCCGCCGGGACTCATAATCGCCGCCCCTTTCGGGTGGACGGCCATCGCCTCGGTAAACAGGTTATTGAAGCTGAAGCCGACGTGCTTCATCACCATAAAGGCCATAAAGCTGGCGCCGCACAGCAGCAGAACCGCTTTAATAATCTGCACCCAGGTGGTCGCCAGCATGCCGCCGAACAGGACATAGAGCACCATCAGCACGCCAACCAGCACCACGGCGACATGGTAATTGAGACCGAACAGCAGCTGGATTAACTTGCCGGCGCCCACCATCTGGGCAATCAGATACAGGGCCACCACCACCAGCGAACCGCAGGCGGAGAGAGTGCGAATCGGCCCCTGCTTCAGACGGTACGAGGCGACGTCGGCAAAGGTATAGCGGCCAAGGTTGCGCAGACGTTCGGCGATCAGAAACAGGATAATCGGCCAGCCGACGAGAAAGCCCAGCGAGTAGATCAGTCCGTCGTAGCCGGAGGTATACACCAGCGCGGAGATACCGAGGAAAGAAGCCGCTGACATAAAGTCACCGGCAATCGCCAGCCCGTTCTGGAAGCCGGTGATATTGCCGCCAGCGGTGTAGTAATCGCTGCGCGAACGTACCCGTTTTGACGCCCAATAAGTGATGTATAAGGTGAGGGCGACGAAAATCAGGAACATGATAATCGCCTGCCAGTTGGTCGGCTGGCGCTGTACCGCGCCGGTAATGGCGTCTGCGGCGTGAGCGCCAAGGGGCAGCAGCGTGGCGGCGAGCGCCGTCAGTACTCTCTTGCTCATGCTTTCACCTCGTTCAGAACGCTTTTGGTCAAACGGTCGAATTCACCGTTGGCCCGCCAGACATAAATACCGGTCAGGACAAACGAAATGACGATCACGCCAATGCCCAGCGGGATCCCGCGGGTGACGCTGGTCCCGGCGTGCAGAGGAGTACCGAGCCAGCCGGGCGCGAAGGCGATAAGCAAAATAAAGCCCACATAGATCACTAACATAATCAGTGACAGAATGGCGGCAAACCGTTGCCGTGATGCAACTAACTCCCTGAAATGCGCACTATTTTCTATCCGCTGACAAAGTTGTTCATTCATCTTAGCGTCTCCAGAGGTCTCCCTTTCGTCATCCACTCAGCGGACGCTGGCGACAGCAACCCCTCCGGCGATGGAGCCGGGATACGGTTTACTGACGGCGTTCCTGCGAGTGAAATCCTGGGGGAGGGACTTATTTTTATCCTCTCCCCGGCGGGGGAGAGGGTGTAGGGAATCGGTCCTTGCTTACGATGGCATCGTTATGGCCTGCTTCTCTTCGAGCAGTTTTTCCACAACGCCAGGATCGGCGAGGGTCGAGGTATCGCCGAGGTTGCTGGTGTCGCCTGCGGCAATCTTACGCAGAATGCGGCGCATGATTTTGCCCGAGCGGGTTTTCGGCAGCGAATCGGTCCAGTGCAGCACATCCGGCGTCGCCAGCGGGCCGATCTCTTTGCGCACCCAGTTACGCACTTCCGCATACAGCTCCGGGGTAGGCTCTTCGCCGTGATTGAGCGTCACGTAGGCGTAGATGGCCTGGCCTTTGATGTTGTGCGGGATCCCCACCACCGCCGCTTCGGCGATTTTCGGGTGCGACACCAGCGCCGATTCGATCTCGGCGGTACCCAGACGGTGGCCGGAGACGTTCAGGACGTCATCCACGCGGCCGGTGATCCAGTAGTAACCATCTTCATCACGGCGTGCGCCATCGCCGCTAAAGTACATATTTTTGAAGGTGGAGAAGTAGGTTTGCTCAAAGCGCTCATGGTCGCCGAACAGGGTACGCGCCTGGCCAGGCCAGGAATCGGCGATAGCAAGATTGCCCTCGGTCGCGCCATCCAGCGGCAGGCCTTCGTTATCCACCAGCACCGGCTGGACGCCAAAGAACGGACGGGTGGCGGAGCCGGCCTTCAGCTCGATTGCGCCCGGCAGCGGGGTGATCATAAAGCCGCCGGTTTCGGTCTGCCACCAGGTGTCCATCACCGGGCACTTCTCGTTACCGATCTTCTTCCAGTACCACTCCCAGGCTTCCGGGTTAATTGGTTCGCCGACCGAGCCGAGAATACGCAGCGAGGAACGATCTGTGCCTTCGATCGCTTTGTCGCCTTCCGCCATCAGGGCGCGGATAGCCGTCGGGGCGGTATAGAGGATGCTGACCTTATGCTTATCGACGACCTGGCACATACGCGCCGGGGTTGGCCAGTTCGGTACCCCTTCGAACATCAGGGTAGTGGCGCCGCAGGCCAGCGGGCCGTACAGCAGATAGCTATGGCCGGTGACCCAGCCCACATCGGCGGTGCACCAGTAAATATCGCCCGGATGGTAGTCGAAAACGTATTTGAAGGTGGTGGCCGCGTAGACCAGATAGCCGCCGGTGGTGTGCAGCACCCCTTTCGGTTTACCGGTGGAGCCAGAGGTATAGAGGATAAACAGCGGATCTTCGGCGTTCATCTCGACGGGCCGGTGTTCGGCGCTGGCGTTCGCCATCAGGTCGCTCCACCACAGATCGCGGCCTTCCTGCCAGTCGATTTTACCGCCGGTACGTTTCAGGACGACGACGTGTTCAATGCTTTTGACGTTCGGGTTTTTCAACGCGTCATCGACGTTTTTCTTCAGCGGGATGGCGCGACCGGCGCGCAGCCCTTCGTCAGCGGTGATCACCAGGCGCGAGCTGGAGTCGATAATGCGTCCGGCAACCGCCTCCGGCGAGAAGCCGCCGAAAATCACTGAATGGATGGCGCCGATGCGGGCGCAGGCCAGCATCGCCACCGCGGCTTCCGGCACCATTGGCATATAAATAGCGACCACATCGCCTTTTTTAATCCCAAGGTCGAGCAGCACATTGGCGAAGCGGCACACGTCCGCATGCAGTTCACGGTAGGTGATGTGCTTGCTCTGGCTGGCGTCGTCACCTTCCCAGATGATGGCGGTTTGATCGCCGCGTTCGGCGAGGTGGCGGTCGAGGCAGTTGGCGGCGAGGTTCAGGGTGCCGTCTTCATACCATTTGATGGAAATATTACCCGGCGCGAAAGAGGTGTTCTTCACGCGGGTATAGGGGCGTATCCAGTCAAGGATTTTGCCCTGCTCGCCCCAAAATGTATCAGGGTCGGTTATGGATTGTTGGTACTGCGCCTTGTACTGATCCGGGTTAATCAGGCAACGTTCCGCGATATTAGCGGGAATAGGGTGTTTGTGTATTTGGCTCATGGCTTTTTTTCTCCTTTGAACTTGTTAAATATATGTCAAACAAACGTTAAGAGTAGGGGTTTTGACAGCTTTGTTTGTTAATTGGGGGGCAGATCACGCAATGATTCAACTGAGTGAAATTTCATCAAATGAAACTTTGAAGTGAAATAATTACGTAAATGAATTTATAGAAACGGAAGGTGTGAAATATTTTTTATTACAAATACTTATGCATTGTAACTGGGGGAAATTCGTGACTTTATGCAGAAAACCAGAAGAAAGCCCTATTCTTAAAGGCTTGCGCAGCATGCCGTGCAAATGATACTGATATTGCGCGTTAAATAACCCCACAAAGCAACGCAACACAATTCATACCCCCTGCAGTGGGTACCATGACGAAAAGGAATGGTGCCTTTCATTGAGGAAGTCAGTAGTGAAGAAAACGAAAAAAGTCAGTCTGGCCTGGCAAATCTTGCTAGCCCTGGTGCTGGGTATCCTTCTGGGCAGTTATCTGCATTACCACGCCGAAAGTCGCGATTGGTTGATTAGCAATTTGCTGACGCCGGCGGGCGATATCTTTATCCATCTGATTAAAATGATCGTGGTCCCGATTGTCATTTCGACCTTGGTGGTCGGGATTGCCGGCGTGGGCGACGCCAAGCAGTTAGGCCGGATCGGCGCCAAAACCATTATCTATTTCGAAGTGATCACCACGGTAGCGATTGTGCTGGGTATTACCCTGGCCAACGTTTTCCAGCCGGGAACGGGCATTGATATGTCGCAGCTGGCGGCGGTCGATATTTCGAAATATCAGAGCACCACTGCCGAGGTGCAGAGCCATGCGCATGGCCTGATGGGTACTATCCTGTCGCTGGTGCCGACCAACATCGTGGCGTCGATGGCGAAAGGCGATATGCTGCCGATTATCTTCTTCTCGGTGCTGTTTGGTCTGGGGCTCTCCTCGCTGCCGGCGACCCACCGTGAGCCGCTGGTAACGGTCTTCCGCTCCATCTCCGAGACCATGTTTAAAGTCACCCATATGGTAATGCGCTATGCGCCGATCGGGGTATTCGCCCTGATTTCGGTGACTGTCGCCACCTTTGGTTTCGCCTCGCTGTGGCCGTTGGCCAAGCTGGTGCTGCTGGTTTACTTCGCGATCCTGTTCTTCGCGCTGGTGGTGCTGGGGATTGTCGCGCGTCTGTGTGGCCTGAGCATCTGGATCCTGATCCGTATCCTGAAAGATGAACTGATTCTGGCCTACTCCACCGCCAGCTCCGAAAGCGTGCTGCCGCGCATTATCGAGAAGATGGAAGCCTATGGCGCGCCGGCGTCGATCACCAGCTTTGTGGTGCCGACCGGTTACTCCTTTAACCTCGATGGCTCAACGCTGTATCAGAGCATCGCGGCGATCTTTATCGCCCAGCTGTACGGTATCGACCTCTCTATCTGGCAGGAGATCACCCTGGTGCTGACCTTAATGGTGACCTCTAAAGGGATCGCTGGCGTGCCGGGCGTCTCCTTCGTGGTGCTGCTGGCAACCCTGGGTAGCGTGGGGATCCCGCTGGAAGGCCTTGCCTTTATCGCCGGTGTCGACCGTATTCTCGACATGGCGCGTACCGCGCTGAACGTGGTGGGCAATGCGCTGGCGGTGCTGGTTATTGCCAAATGGGAGCATAAGTTCGACCGCAAAAAAGCGCTGGCGTATGAACGCGAAGTGCTGGGCAAGTTTGATAAAACCGCCCGATAAAACACAAAGCCCGGCGCGAGCGCCGGGCTTTTTCTTATCCTTTACTGATCCGATCAAACTCTTCGCAGCCGGTATCAAACCCCTCCAGGCAGCTGACGTTGAGCCAGTGCAGCGCCTTCTGTTTATTCGGTTCGATAAAACCTTTCTCTCCCAGCTGGAACATCATGCCGGCCCAGTATTCGGCATAGCCGGTCCGTGAGAGCGCCGAGCTGCCTTTAAAGTATTCGCTCGCTTTCACATCATCCTCCGGGCCATCCACGCCGCTGGCGTAGATCAACCCCAGTAGCATCTGGGCGTCCACCGCTGCATCGCTTTCGCTATCCTTAGCGGCATCCTGCAGGAGTTTGATGGCGTGCGGCACGTCGGTGGGGCCGGCCTGACGGTTGACCAGCACCCGCGCCAGAACGATCTCCCCGGATTTACTGCCCGCCTCGACGGCTTTTTCCGCCAGCTGGCGGGCCTGCGGATAGTCCGCCTGTTGGGAGTTGCGAATTTTGAGCTGCGCCAACAATGCCAGCGCGTCGCCATCGCCCTGTGCCGCGGCTTTCTGCGCCCAGTATTCGGCTTTCTGATAATCGCCGGAGCTGACCCAGGTATCGGCAAGGTAATATTGCGCGCGTCGATCGCCGGCTTCCGCCTGCTGTTGATACTGGCTGCCGGGTTCGGTGGCGACCGCTGCGCCGCTGGTGAAAACCAGTAAAAATAAAAAGAGGTATTTCATTTGTATTTATTATCAGCAAGGAACATAGCGCGCAGTATAAAGGGAGGCGAAAAAGAAGAAAATGGCAGGAATTAGCGGTGTGAATACCCGGAAAAGGCGCAACGCACCGCCTCCGGGGAAAATCCCCGGTAGCGCTACCGCTTACCGGGGCTACAGCGTTGTGCGATTTGGTAGCCTGGAGAAGGCGCAACGCACCGCCTCCGGGGAAAATCCCCGGTAGCGCTATCGCTTACCGGGGCTACTCAATGGTACAAAGGTTCGAACCTTAACCCATCGCGCTTTCGCGCAGGCGGGCTTTCAGCTTGTTGTACTCATCGATCACGTACTGTTCCGCCGCGCGCTGATCGGCAATCCGCTCAACGTTGACCGCGCAGTACTTGTACTCCGGCGTTTTGGTTATCGGACTCAGGTTCTCCGACACCAGCTCGTTACAGGCACCGATCCACCACTGGTAGGTCATGTATACCGCGCCTTTATTCGGCCGATCGCTGACCTGCGCGCGGGTGATGATCCGACCCTTACGCGAATTCACCCACACCAGCGCTTCATCTTCGATGCCTAACCGTTCGGCGTCGGCGGTGTTGATTTGCGCATAGCCCGGTTCATCCGCCAGTGCCGCCAGCGCCGCGCAGTTGCCGGTCATCGAACGGCACGAGTAGTGGCCGACTTCGCGCACTGTCGACAGCACCATTGGGTACTCGTCGGTGAGCTTATCGATCGGCGCGACCCAGTCGCAGGTGAAGAACTGTGCCAGCCCGTTCGGGGTATCGAACTTCTCTTTAAACAGATACGACGTCCCCTGGTCGGCGTCGGACTCATCGCGGCATGGCCACATGACATAGCCGAGTTCACCCATTTTCTCATAGGTGGCGCCATAGAAGTCCGGGCACAGATGCCGCAACTCGTCCCAGATCTCCTGGGTGTTGTTGTAGTGCATCTTGTAACCCATCCGGGTGGCGATTTCGCTGATGATCTGCCAGTCGGTTTTCAGGTCCCACTTCGGCTCCACCGCTTTAAAGAAGCGCTGGAAGCCGCGGTCCGCTGCGGTATACACGCCTTCGTGCTCGCCCCACGAGGTGGACGGCAGGATGACGTCGGCCGCGGAGGCGGTTTTGGTCATGAAAATGTCCTGGACGATAACCAGTTCCAGATCGTCGAACGCTTTGCGGACCGCAGAGAGTTCGGCATCGGTCTGCAACGGATCCTCACCCATGATGTACGCCGCCCGCACTTCGCCGTGCGCCGCGCGATGCGGCAGCTCGCTGATGCGATAGCCGGTATGTTCCGGCAGGCTGTCGACGCCCCAGGCTTTGGCGAACTTCTCGCGGTTCTCCGGGAACTTGACGTACTGATAGCCCGGATAGGTATCTGGCAGCGCGCCCATATCGCAGGCCCCCTGGACGTTGTTCTGCCCGCGCACCGGGTTGACGCCGACGCTCGGCTTGCCGAGGTTGCCGGTGAGGATCGCGAGGCTGGTCAGCGACCGTACTGTCTCCACGCCCTGATAGAACTGGGTGACACCCATGCCCCACAGGATGGCGGCAGATTTTGCGCTGGCGTACATCCGGGCGCAGGCGCGGATCTCCTGGGCGCTAACCCCGGTGATCGCTTCCACCGACTCCGGCGTATAACCTTCGACGATCTTGCGATACTCCTCGAAGCCTTCGGAACGGCTGGCGACGAAGGATTTATCGTACAGATCCTCTTCAATAATGACGTGGCCAATGGCGTTGAGCAGCGCGATATTCGAGCCGTTCTTCAGCGCAATGTGCATGTCGGCGATGCGCGCGGTTTCAATTTTGCGCGGGTCGCAGACGATGATTTTCGCCCCGTTGCGTTTGGCGTTAATGACGTGATTCGCCACGATAGGGTGGGAATCCGCCGGGTTGTAACCGAAGATAAACACCAGATCGGTGTTATCAATCTCCGTGATGGCATTACTCATGGCGCCGTTACCGACCGACTGGTGCAGACCTGCAACCGAAGGGCCGTGTCAGACGCGAGCGCAGCAGTCGACGTTATTGGTACCAATAACGGCGCGCGCGAATTTTTGCATCACATAGTTGGTTTCATTACCGGTGCCGCGGGAGGAGCCGGTGGTTTGGATCGCATCCGGGCCATATTTGGCTTTAATGGCGCTGAGGCGAGTGGCGACGTAATCCAGCGCCTCATCCCAGGAGACAGCTTCCAGCTTGCCGCCGCGTTGACGACGGATCATGGGGGTTTTCAGGCGCGGCGTCAGGATCTGGGTATCGTTAATAAAGTCCCAGCCATAATAGCCCTTCAGGCACAGGGTTCCCTGGTTGGTTTTCCCCTGCGCCGCTTCAGCCCGAACGATTTTGCCGTTATCGACCACCAGGTTGATTTTGCAACCTGATGCGCAATACGGGCAAACCGTGACGACTTTTTTCATCGGTCTTGCTCCAGTTATTCAATGGGCGCGTTTGCGCTATCGCGCCGTCACTATGCATCTTCTATGCCATATTTTCATTGTGGATATTCCTTGATGATACGCGGCTTTTTTGGGCGAAATGCTGACGAAAAACAGCCTGTCGACAGATTTGACGTGTCGATACGCTGGAGATGTGACGGCGCTTGAAAAAATGTCACCGGGAGAGGAATTTGTCGGCGCAGGCTTGCAGAATCGATCAGACTGACACTAATTCCCCGCGGGCAGAGGCAAAGATGAAACCAGTCATTTTGGTGGTGGATGACGACATAGCGATGGGCGAACTGCTCAGCGATGTGCTTGGCGCGCACGCGTTTGAAGTATTGGTCTGCCAGACCGGCGGCGACGCGCTGGCGATGGTGGCGCAGCGGGCAGACATCGCGCTGGTTTTGCTGGATATGATCCTGCCGGATACCCATGGTTTGCAGGTGCTTCAGCAGCTGCAGCGCACGCGGCCTGAGTTGCCGGTGGTGATGCTGTCTGGTCTGGGCAGTGAGTCTGATGTGGTGGTGGGCCTGGAGATGGGCGCCGATGATTACATCGCCAAACCTTTCAGCTCGCGGGTGGTGGTCGCCCGAGTGAAAGCGGTACTGCGGCGCAGCGGGGCGCTGGCCGGCGAGACGTCGGGCGTCGGCAGCGGCCTGACGTTTAACGGCTGGCGGCTGGATACCACGCGCTGTGAACTGTATAACCCACAGCAGCAGGCCGTTCCTCTGACTCAGGGAGAATATGGCCTGCTGCTGGCGCTGGCGCAGAACGCGCGCCGGGTATTGAATCGCGAACAACTGCTGGCGCTGACTCATAATGAAAGCACTGAGGTGTTCGACCGGACCATCGACGTGCTGATCATGCGCCTGCGCCGCAAAATCGAGTTAAACCCGCATCAGCCGACGTTGATTAAAACCCTGCGCGGTCTGGGCTATGTCTTTTCCGCCGATGTGACCCACAGCGAGAAGGCGGCGTAGGGCGGGTTTGCTGTCTGACCGGCCCGCCCGGCGCTGGAGGATCTAACCATTCTGCAACTGAATAAACGCCTGCAGCTCAGGGAGCGTTTTGGCGCCGTCGATCGCATTGGCGGCCTGCAGGCTGGCGCGGGCGCAGGCGTGGGCCAGCTGCAGACTGTCGGTTAACGGCCAGCGTTCGTGACTGCCATACAGCAGGCCCGCACAGAAGGCATCCCCCGCGCCGACGCTGCCGATAATCTCCTCCGGCGGCAGCCGCCATGACGGTACCCAGCGCCCGGCTTCCGTGCGGGATACACCCCATGCCCCCTCCGGACAATGGATCACCACCCGCTGGCGCACGCCGGCGTCAAGTAATGCGCTGGCGGCGCGGGCGATATTAGCGACGTGCGGCTCGCCGTTGGGCAGACGGATTTCCAGCCCGCTAAACTCACTGGCCTCCAGCTCATTGATGGTCAGGTAGTCGAGATGCGCCAGCGCCGGCAGGACCCGCGGGCGGTAGTGCGGATCGCCTTTGCGCGACACCAGGTCGAGGGACACTTCATAGCCTCGATCGCGCATCTGCGCCAGCAGTCGCGCGCTGCGGGTGCCGAACGCCTCGTCGGGCCGATCAAGGCTTTCGAGCAGCAGCAGATAGCCGAGATGGAAAATCTTCAGCGGCGCATCCAGCGGCTCAAAGGCCGGGAGGTCAAGCAGTCGGTTGGCGCCGGGAGAGTGAAAGAAGGTGCGCTGGCCGTCGGCGTCGGTCATCACCTGGGTCATCGAGGTGGGGGCGGAGCTGGTGCGCTGCACGAGCTGGCGATTGATATGGTACTGATCGAGCATGGCGGTAATGTAATCGCCGTCGTTATCCTCGCCAATCAGGCCAACCGCCTGCAGCGGCAGTCCGGCATGCATTTTAGCCAGAGTCAGCAGGACATTCAGCGGGGCGCCGCCGGTGGCGCGTTCGCTATGGACAATTTCCACCAGCCAGCCGCGCTCCGGCCACTGCCTGATCTGATGGACATGATCGACCAGCATGTTGCCTGCGGCAATAATCCCTTTACGTTCCATGATCGCTACTCCGCGCCGTCATACTCGTTAAGCGTAGCGCACAATCGGCGGAACGATTGTGCGCCGGGTTGCGCTTATTTCACGGTCCAGCCTTTGTAAGAGCTGACGTTGTTTTTGTCGATCATCGTCACCGGGATTAGCACTGGCGCGGTCGGCGCCGGTTTGCCCTGCAGGATGTCGTAGCCAATCTCCACCGCCTTCGCCGCCATGACCTGCGGATCCTGCGCCGGCGTCGCGACGAACAGGGAGTTCTTACGCTTCAGCGCCTCTTCGCCGTCCGGGCTGCCGTCGACGCCCACAATGAAGAATTCGCTACGCTGCGCCTGTTTCGCCGCCAGATCGGCGCCAATCGCCGTCGGATCGTTGATCGCGAACACGCCATCAATCTTCGGATTGGCCGCCAGCAGGGAGGTCATCACCTCCAGGCCGCCTTCCCGGCTGCCTTTAGCGTTCTGGTTGGAGGAGAGGATTTTTATATCCGGGTGTTTTTTGAACTCCGTTTCGCAGCCTTCGACGCGGTTTTGTACGGCGGAGACTGGCGGCCCGTTGATGATCACCACGTTGCCTTTGTTGTTCAGGCGGTCGCTAATGTATTTACAGGCCAGCTCGCCCGCCTGGGTGTTATCGGAGGTGATGGTGGCGTCGGCGCCTTCGGCGGCAACGTCAACCGCTACCACCACGATCCCGGCCTCTTTGGCCCGCTTCACCGCCGGGCCAATGCCCTTCGAATCGGCGGCGTTGAGGATGATCATATCGACTTTGGCGGCGATAAAGTTATCGATCTGCGCCACCTGCTGGCCCAAATCGTAGCCGCTGGAGACCAGCGTCACTTTGACATTATCTCCCGCCAGCTTGCGGGCCTCCAGCTCCGCCCCTTTGGTGATCTGCACAAAGAACGGGTTGGCAAGGTCGCCCACCGTCACGCCAATCGCTTTCAGTTCTTTGGCCGACGCAAAGGGGGAGGCGGCCAGCAGCGCGCCAGCACACAGCGCGGTCACTATCGGTTTTAAACGCATTCGCTTTTCCTCGCAGGTAAGATGGTGTTGTTATGCACTTTGATGGTGTCGGGTACGGTATTTGTCGATCAGCACCGCAATGATGATCACCGCCCCTTTGATCACCAGTTGCCAGAAGTAGGAGACCCCCATCAGGGTCATGCCGTTATTGAGGGTGGCGATAATCAGCGCCCCCACCAGCGTACCGGTGATGGTGCCGATACCACCGACGAAGCTGGTGCCGCCGAGAATGACCGCGGCGATGGCATCCAGTTCGTAGCCGACGCCGAGGTTGCCGTTGGCGCTGTATAACCGCGAGGCGCTCATCACCCCGCCAAGACCGGAGAGCAGGCCGCTCATGCCGTAGACAAACAGCAGCACCAGCCAGACTTTGATGCCGGTCAGCCGCGCCGCCTGCATGTTGCCGCCCACCGCGTAGATATGCACCCCAAGGGTAGTGCGGCGCAGGATAAACCAGCACACCGCGATAACCGCCAGGGCGATGACCACCAGCCACGGCACCGGGCCGAGATAGTCATTGCCGATCCACTCAAAGCTGATATCGGAGTTGATCACCGTGGTGCCGTCAGCCAGCAGATAGGCGGCGCCGCGCAGCGCCGTGTAGGTGCCGAGGGTGACGATAAACGGCGGTAACCCGGCGAAGGCGACCAGC
Organism: Klebsiella sp. A-Nf5; assembly: GCF_002810545.1. Lineage (NCBI taxonomy): Bacteria > Pseudomonadati > Pseudomonadota > Gammaproteobacteria > Enterobacterales > Enterobacteriaceae > Klebsiella > Klebsiella sp. A-Nf5. The sequence goes on from NZ_PIOG01000269.1 coordinate 104,630, forward strand.
GCGCCGTTGAACAGCCCAAGCAGCAGGCCGAGCATCAGCGCCGCCGGAATCGACAGCAACGTAAACGCCGGGATCAGCGACACCACCATTGCCGCCACCGCGGTGGTGCCGAGAATGGAGCCGACGGAGAGGTCAATGCCGCCGGTGAGGATGATGAAGGTCATTCCCGCCGCCAGTACAATGTTGATCGAGGCCTGGCGGGTGATATTCAGCAGATTGCTTTCCGTGAAGAAGTTGGGGGCGATAAAGCCGAACACGGCGACGATCAGGATGAGGATCGGCAGAATGCCGACGGTCTGCATCAGGTCGCCCATCAACATTTTTTTCGCCGAAGCGGATTTCGCGACCGGCGCGGAGGTCTCTTTCGGTATGCTCATAGTTGCCCTGCCTTAAGGTGAGAATCGTTCACGCCGGTGGCCAGCGTCATGATGCTTTCCTGGCTGATATCGCCGGCCTGCAGCTCGCCGGCGATAGTGCCCTCGCGCATCACATAGACCCGGTCGCTCATGCCCACCACTTCGGGCAGCTCGCTGGAGATCATCAGAATGGCGACGCCCTGGCGCGCCATGTCGTTCATGATGCGGTAAATCTCGCTTTTCGCGCCGACGTCGACGCCGCGGGTGGGTTCATCGAGGATCAGAATGCGCGGGCCAATCGCCACCCAGCGTGAAATCAATAATTTCTGCTGGTTGCCGCCGGACAGCCCGCCGGCGCGCACCTGGGCGTGCGGCACGCGGATGTTAAGCAACTGGATGGCGTCATCGGAGATGGTTTGCGCCTTCCGGCGGTTGAGCATCCCCCAGTTCGCGTCGCGTTCCAGCGTCGCCATGGTGATGTTTTCCTGGGCTGCCAGTTCGAGAAACAACCCCTGTTCTTTGCGGTTTTCGGTCAGAAAGCCGATCCCGAGGTCGATGGCTTCGCGCGGCGAGTGGATCACCACCGGCTCGCCGTCGATCTCAATCACCCCACCGGTGGCTTTGCGCACGCCGAAAATCAGCTGCGCCAGTTCGGACCGTCCGGCGCCGACCAGTCCGGCGAGGCCGACGATTTCGCCAGCATGCACTACCAGGCTGCTGGGCTTCACCTTGCCGCCATCGGTCAGATCCTCGACCCGCAGGCGCGGCTGGCCGCGGGGAATATCGCGCGCTTTATTGAACAGATCGCTGAGCGGACGACCGACCATCATGCGCACCAGCTCCGCCGCGTTGAGCTTGTCGCGCACCAGGCTGCCGACATACTGCCCATCGCGCAGGACGCTGACGCGGTCGGAAAGCTCATACACTTCCGCCATGCGATGGCTGATATAGATAATCGCCATCCCCTCATCGCGCAGGCGCAGGATGAGATCGAACAGGCGCTGGGTTTCCCGCGAGGAGAGGGCGGCGGTGGGTTCATCCATCACCAGAATGCGGCTTTGACGGTGCAGCGCGCGGGCGATCTCCACCTGCTGCTGTTCGGCGATGGTCAGGGTCATCACCCGGTCGCTGGCTTTGAACTGAGCGCCGAGGCGGTCGATCACCGCCTGCGCCTGGCTGAGCATCGCTTTACGCTGCACCAGACCACCGCGCGCCAGCTCGCTGCCGAGGAAAATGTTTTCCGCGACGGAGAGGTTCGGCGCCAGCTGCATCTCCTGGTAGATCAGCGTGATCCCAGCGGCCAGCGCGTCTTTCGGACCCCGGATGGTTTGCGGTTTACCGTCGATCAGGATCTCGCCGCTGGTGGCGGTATAGGCGCCGGCAAGGATCTTCATCAGCGTGCTTTTTCCGGCGCCGTTTTCTCCCATCAGGGCATGGATCTCCCCTGGCCAGACCGTCAGGTCTACGCCTTTCAGCGCGTAGAATTTGCCAAAGACTTTGGCAATATGGCGCATTTCCAGTACCGGGGTGGCGGTCATCGCGGCGCTCCTGTCTGTGAGAACAATAGCTGCAGTCCACCACCGGAAAATAAATGCAGAATGTCAGAATCCATTCATATTTGTCATAGTGATAAATAGTTAACCGCGATCACAGTTACGCGGCGTCATTTTCTGCACCGTCACGCTTATCTGCCGACCGATCCTTCACTGGAGTTGCTATGACCGCTCGCCGACACCCGTTTTTCACCAGCGCCCGTGGCCGCCTGCTCTCCTTTAATCTGCTGATGGGCGTGGTCACCCTGCTGGTCAGCGGCGTGGCGGTGTTTGGCTTTCACCACGCCAGCCAGCTGCAGGAGCAGGTGCAGCGCCAGACTCTCAACGACATGCGCGGCAGTATGGATCTGGCGCGGGACACGGCGAATGTCGCCACGGCGGCGGTGCGCCTGTCGCAGGTGGTGGGGGCGCTGGAGTACAAAAGCGAAGCGGAACGGCTGCTGGCGACGCAGCAGGCGCTGAAGCACTCGCTGGCCCAGCTGGCGGCGGCCCCGCTGGCGCAGCAGGAACAGGCGCGGGTGGCCAATATTATTCGCCGCAGCAACGCGCTGCAGCAGAGTGTGGCGGAGATGCTGGAGCGCGGCCAGCGCCGCCATCTGCAGCGCAATGCGCTGCTGAGTTCGCTTTACCAGAATCAGAGCAACCTGCGCCATCTCGCCGATCTTAACGATCGCGGCGGGGATAAGGCGATCGATCCGCGCCGCCTGGCCGAGATGGACCGGCTGATCGTGGCCGCGATCCATACCGTTACGCCGCGGTCGATCGTCCTGCAGCTCGACCAGCTGCGCGGAGACCTGCCGGCAGGCAGCGCCGATCCCGCGCTGGCGTTTTTTCTTCCCGACGTCACCGGTGAGCTGGCGAAGCTGGCCCCGCTGTCGGCCCAGCTGGAGGAGAGTGACCTGACGATCAGCTGGTACATGTACCACATCAAAGCGCTGGTCGCGTTGCTTAACGAGGATATCAATCAGTACGTGAGCCGGGTGGCGGAAGCCTCAGAGCAGCGGGCGGCGCAGAGCCATCGGGAGCTGCGCTCCATCAGCATGTTTATTCTGCTTTCCGCGCTGCTGGCGCTGGCGATCACCGGCTGCGCCGGGTGGTATATCTACCGTAACCTCGGCTCGAACCTGACCGCCATCTCCCTTGCGATGTCGCGGCTGGCTCAGGGGGAGCCGAACGTCTCGGTGCCGGCCCTGCAGCGGCGTGATGAGCTGGGCGAGCTGGCGCGGGCCTTTAACGTTTTCGCCCGCAATACGGCATCGCTGGAGCACACCACCCGGCTGCTGAAAGAGAAGACCACCCAGATGGAGATCGATCGAATTAAGCGCCAGGAGCTGGAAGAGGCGCTGCTGCACAGCCAGAAGATGAAAGCCGTCGGCCAGTTGACCGGGGGGCTGGCGCATGACTTTAACAACCTGTTGGCGGTGATCATCGGCAGCCTCGAGCTGGTGGAACCGGACGCACGCGATGCGCCGCGACTCTCCAGGGCGCTGAAGGCGGCGGAGCGTGGGGCGCTTCTGACCCAGCGGCTGCTGGCCTTTTCGCGCAAACAGGCGCTGCATCCCCAGGCGGTGGCGATGGCGCCGCTGCTGGAGAACCTCAGCGAGCTGATGCGTCACTCCCTGCCGGCGACCTTAAGCCTGGAGATTGAGGCGCAGTCGCCGGCGTGGCCGGCATGGATAGACGTTGGCCAGCTGGAAAACGCCCTGATCAATCTGGTGATGAACGCCCGCGACGCCATGGCCGGGCGCGACGGGGTTATCAAAATACGCACCTGGAATCAGCGGGTCACCCGCAGCAGCGGCCAGCGGCAGGATATGGTGGCGCTGGAGGTGATCGATCATGGCAGCGGGATGTCGCAGGCGGTAAAAGCCCGGGTGTTTGAACCGTTCTTCACCACTAAAGCCACCGGCAGCGGCAGCGGTCTGGGGCTGTCGATGGTGTATGGTTTTGTGCGCCAGTCGGGCGGCCGGGTGGCGCTGGAGAGCGCGCCGGGGCAGGGGACGACGGTGCGGCTGCAGCTGCCGCGGGCGATGACCGAGGTTGAGACGACGGTGGCGCCAGCGGAGGACGAGCCGCTGCCGGCGGGAGAACGGCTGGCGCTGGTGCTGGAAGATGAAGAAGATGTGCGCCAGACGCTGTGTGAACAGCTGCATCAGCTGGGCTGGCTGACGCTGGAGACGCCGAGTGGCGAAGAGGCGCTGCAGCTGCTGGAGGCGTCGCCGGATATTGCGCTGTTGATTAGCGATCTGATGCTGCCCGGCGCGCTGAGCGGTGCCGACGTGATCCATACCGCCCGACGCCGCTTTCCGGCGCTGCCGGTGCTGCTGATCAGCGGCCAGGATTTGCGTCCGGCGCAGAACCCGGCCCTGCCGGAAGTGGAGTGGCTGCGTAAGCCGTTTACCCGCGCCCAGCTGGCGCAGGCGCTGAGCGCGGCGTACGCGAGGATTTGAGATTCCTCCGCTACTCGGGTGGCGTTCGCTTAATTAAGGTAGCGGCAGGACTCTGACGAGATTGGCCCCGATGAAACGTTACGCAACCGCACTGCTCTTTTGCACCCTGTCGCTGACCAGCCTGGCCGCTCGCGCCGATATTATCGATGACGCGATCGGCAATATTCAGCAAGCCATTAACGACGCCTATAACCCGGGCAGCAGCCGTTCCAGTGACGACGACGGGCGCTACGATGACGGTAGCTATCAGGGGAGCCGTCAGCAGAGCCGCGACAGCCAGCGTCAGTATGACGATCGACAACGGCAACTGGACGATCGCCGCCGCCAGCTTGATGAACGCCAGCGCCAGCTCGATCAGGATCGTCGCCAGTTAGAAAGCGACCAGCGTCGTCTGGATGATAGCTACTGATCGCCCTGCGGCAGACCCGCGCTTAATCCAGCACGATTTCCATCCCGTCATATCCCGCTTCGAAACCTGTCGGCAGCGGGTTATCCATCATCCAGACATCTAACTGGTGGCTGATATGGGTGAGGATCACTCGCGGACAGCCGATCACCTGGTTAAGGTGGCGGACGGTGTTTAGATCGTTGTGGTTACGCGGGGTCTGCGCGCGCGGCTCATGACTGCAATCGATGATCATCGCCTGCGGGCGGTTGTTGAGTAAAAACTTCAGCGTCTTGTCCGGCAGTCCGGCGGTATCCGAGAGCCAGGCCACCCGGCTGTGGGCCGACTCCAGCAGATAACCGAAGGTGAGCTTCGAGTGGTTGAGCGGCAGGGGCGTCACCCGCAGCCCCTGCAGTTCAAACACCACAAATGGTGTGACAGTATGGCTAAAATCGAGCAGGCCGGGGTGCTTGAGCAGATCGTCGCAGCCGGCGTCGTCCGGCGGGCCATAGACCGGGATCGGCGCGCCGACTCCCCAGCGCAGCGGAAACAGCCCCTGCACATGATCCAGATGATAGTGGGTCAGCAGCACCTGCTGAAAACTACCAGCGGGATGATGTTCCATCAGTTCCGGCCGCCCGGCATCCAGCAACGTCACGGCGTTGTTGAACGTCACCACTCCGCTACAGGGGCGGCGGCGGTGATTTTCCTCGCGGCGGGCGCGGCGGCAGGCCGCGCAGTCGCAACCGAAGACGGGTACCAGTTGGGCGCCGCCGGTGCCGGTTAAGCGGATTGTCAGGCTCATCGTGTCACCTTTCACTCATACCGGTTGATTCTCTCCGCGTGCCACGTGGCTGCGCAACAGGCGGAAGAAATCGTCAACCGATTGTCTGAGACTCCCGTCATTATTCAACGTCAGGCAATTGTCTGGCTTATAGCGCGCGGCGCGATCCAGACGCTGGGCGATTTCTACTGCATTTTCCCGGCCGCGCTGCTCCAGCCGCTGGCGCAGCACCGGCGGCGAGACGGCGAGACAGATCGGCACCAATACCTCACCGTAGCGTTCCCGCGCCAGCGCCAGATGGGCGCGGGAGCCGTTGGCCACCACGTCGAAGCCGGCGTGCAGCCACAGGTCGATCTCCACGCCAATGCCATAGTAAGTATTGTTGGCGTGCCAGCTGAGAGCAAAAAGATGCTGCTCGGCGCGGGTAAAAAATTCATGTTCGCTGAGGGCGATATGATTCTCGCTGCCCGCGTTAAACGGACGGGTAATGTAACGATGGGCCACCAGCAGCTGCGGGTGCTCGCGTTCGCGCAGTGCCGCCAGCAGGCTGTCTTTACCGGAGCCGGAGGGGCCCACCAGCCAAATCAGTTTTCCCGGCATTAAAAGACCCTCGTTCCCTGGCGCCAGACATGGTCGATATGCACATGATCGCCGCGACGGTGCGCCAGCACCAGGTCGGCGCGTTTCCCCTCGGCGATGACGCCGCGATCGTCGAGGCCCAGCGCCTGCGCCGGATGCTTGCTGACCAGACGGATCGCCTGTGCCAGGGTGAAGGCGTTATCCTCGGCGTCGGCGATGCGGAACGCCGCATCGAGCAGGCTGGCCGGATAGTAGTCAGACGAGAGAATATCCAGCAAACCACTGCTCGCCAGCTGGTGCGCCGCGATGTTGCCGGAGTGCGAACCGCCGCGCACGATATTGGGCGCCCCCATCAGGACGTGGAGGCCGTGCTGGCGGGAGGCCCGGGCGGCGGCCAGCGTAGTGGGAAACTCGGCGATCACGCTCCCCAGCTGATGGGATTCGGCCACGTGCTCCTCGGTGGCGTCGTCGTGGCTGGCAAGGGCGATATGGCGTGAGCGGCACATGGCGGCGATGGTCTGGCGATTCGGCTGCGACCAGGTGGCGGCCAGCGCCATCTGCTCGGCTTCAAAACGGTCCATCTCGTCATGCGTCAGATGATATTTGCCCTGATAATAATCGCGGTACTTGCTGCGATCGGCGTACTGACGCTGGCCTGGCGAGTGGTCCATCAGAGAGACCATGCTCACTGACTCGCGATCAATCAGCTTTTCGAACAGCGGTAGCGTGGTGTGATGCGGCAGCTCGCAGCGCAGGTGCAGGCGGTGCTCGGCGCGGTTGAGGCCGCGCTTTTGCGTCTCTTCCACCGCATTGACCATCTTCTCCAGATTCTCAAGACGATCGCCGCCATCGCGCACGTCGCCAATCGCCACGGCGTCCAGTACGGTGGTAATGCCGCTGGCGACCATCATGGCGTCATGGCTGCTCATCGCCGAGTGGGCTGGCCAGTCCACTTTCGGCCGCGGCGTAAAGAACTTGTCGAGATTATCGGTATGCAGCTCGATAAGGCCCGGCAGCAGCCAGCCGCCTTCTCCATCCAGCGCCTGTGGCAGCCGGCTCTGGCTTTCGGCAAAGGCGAGGATGCGACCGTGCTGGACTTCCAGTGAGCCGTGGACCACGTCGTGGTCGAGAACCAGTTTTACGTTATTGATAATCATGCTGTCATTCCCATGGAGTGCAGTCGGTCGGCGACCTGATGGCGCACTCCTTCGTCATGGAAAATCCCCACGATGGCCGCGCCGCGCGCTTTGGCATCGTGGATCAGGTTGACCACGGCAGCACTGTTTTTGGCATCCAGTGAGGCGGTGGGCTCATCAAGGAGCAGAATCGGATAGTCGACCGCAAAGCCGCGGGCGATGTTGACCCGCTGCTGCTCGCCGCCGGAAAAGGTCGACGGCGCAAGGTGCCACAGGCGTTCCGGAACGTTGAGGCGGGTCAGGAGCTGTGCGGCTTTCGCGGCGCTCGCTTCACGCGGCGTCCCGAGGTCGAGCAGCGGCTGCATCACCACCTCCAGGGCTGAAATGCGCGGGATCACCCGCAGAAACTGGCTGACCCAGCCGATGGTGGTTTTGCGCACTTCCAGTACCTTGCGTGGGGTGGCGGTGACCAGATCCACCCATTCCTCGCCGTGGCGGATGTGGATATGGCCGCTGTCCGGCAGATAATTGGCATATAGCGAACGCAGCAACGTCGATTTGCCGCTGCCGGAGTGACCGTGGAGTACCACGCACTCCCCGGCGTTAACGGTCAGCGAGGCGTCGGCCAGCACCGGCAGGCGCACGCCGTGCTGCTGGTGCAGAACAAAGGTTTTATGGATGTTTTCAACGCGGATCATGTTAGCCCTCGCGGGGTTGGGTTGCCGGGTGGCGCTTCGCTTACCCGGCCAACGAATAACGCACCTGTAGGCCGGGTAAGGCGCAGCCGCCACCCGGCAAAACAGCATCAATTCTGCAACACCGACGACACCAGCAGCTGGGTGTAAGGGTGGTGCGGATCGTCGAGTACCCGGTCGGTTAAGCCACTCTCGACTACCTGGCCCTGCTTCATCACCAGCAGACGGTTCGCCAGCAGGCGGGCAACGCCGAGATCGTGGGTAACAATCACCACCGCCAGGTTCAGCTCCACCGCCAGGCCGCGCAGCAGGTCAAGCAGCCGCGCCTGCACGGACACATCCAGCCCGCCGGTGGGTTCATCCATAAACACCAGCTTCGGCTGGGTGACGAGGTTGCGGGCGATCTGCAGACGCTGCTGCATGCCGCCGGAAAAGGTGGTGGGCAGGTCGTCGATGCGCGAGGGCGGGATCTCCACCTCCTGCAGCCACTTTTCGGCGGTGGCGCGAATGTTGCCGTAGTGGCGGGCGCCGGTGGCCATCAGCCGTTCGCCGATGTTGCCCCCGGCGGAGACCTGGCGACGCAGGCCGTCCATCGGGTGCTGATGCACCACGCCCCATTCGGTACGTAGCAGGCGGCGGCGTTCGGCTTCGCTCATGGCATACAGCGAGCGCTGCTGGTACAGCACCTCGCCCTGCTGCGGCGTCAGACGGGCGGAGATCGCCTTCAGCAGGGTGGTTTTACCGGAGCCGGATTCCCCGACGATGCCGAGCACTTCTCCCGGCCACAGTTCGAAAGAGACATCGCGAAAACCTTTGTCCGGGGCGTAGAGATGGGTCAGGTTATTTACAGCAAGTAATGGCTGGCTCATTTTTTCTGCCCCTCGCTCTGCTGGCGGCAATAGTCGGTATCGGAGCAGACAAACATCCGCTGGCCGCTGTCATCCAGTACCACTTCGTCGAGGTAGCTGTGGCGCGAGCCGCAGATGGCGCAGGGCTCATCCCACTCCTGCACGGTAAATGGATGGTCGTCGAAATCGAGACTTTCCACCGGGGTATAGGGCGGCACCGCGTAGATCCGCTTTTCGCGCCCGGCGCCGAACAGCTGCAGCGCCGGCATCATGTGCATTTTCGGGTTATCGAATTTCGGGATTGGCGAAGGGTCCATCACGTAGCGGCCATTGACCTTCACCGGGTAGGCGTAGGTGGTGGCGATATGGCCGAAGCGGGCGATATCTTCATACAGTTTCACCTGCATGACGCCGTACTCTTCCAGCGCGTGCATGGTGCGGGTTTCGGTTTCGCGCGGCTCGATAAAGCGCAGCGGCTCCGGGATCGGCACTTGATAGATCAGGATCTGATCCTCCACCAGCGGCGTCTCCGGGATCCGGTGGCGGGTCTGGATCAGGGTGGCGTCTTCGGTACGCTCGGTGGTGGCGACACCGGTGACGCGCTTAAAGAACTGACGAATCGACACCGCGTTGGTGGTGTCATCCGCGCCCTGGTCAATCACCTTCAGCACGTCGTTCTCGCCGATGACGCTGGCGGTCAGCTGGATGCCGCCGGTGCCCCAGCCGTAGGGCATTGGCATTTCGCGACCGCCGAACGGCACCTGGTAGCCGGGAATCGCTACCGCTTTGAGGATCGCCCGGCGGATCATGCGCTTGGTTTGCTCGTCGAGATAAGCAAAGTTATAGCCAGTCAGTGGGTTAGCCACGTTCGTTCTCCCGTTGCAGGCGTTTCAACAGCGCCAGTTCGGCCTGGAAATCGACATAGTGCGGTAGTTTCAGATGCGAGACGAAGCCGGCCGCTTCGACGTTATCGGCATGGGCCAGCACAAACTCTTCATCCTGAGCCGGGCCAGCAATCTCTTCATCGTAGTCCGGCGCCTGCAGGGCGCGGTCGACGAGGGCCATCGCCATTGCTTTGCGCTCGCTCATGCCGAAGGTCAGACCGTAGCCGCGGGTGAAGTGCGGCGGCTCATCCTGTGGGGCGACGAAGCCGTTGACCATCTCACACTCGGTCAGCAGCAGCTCGCCAATATTGACGCTAAAGCCCAGCTCTTCCGGCACGATTTCCACCTGCACGTAACCGCTGCGGATCTCGCCGGCAAACGGATGGTTGCGGCCATAGCCGCGCTGGGTCGAGTAGGCCAGCGCCAGCAGGTAGCCTTCATCGCCGCGCATCAGCTGCTGCAGACGCGAGGAACGCGAACAGGGGTAGACCGGTGGGGTGCGGGTAATATCGTCGGGCGGCGTGCCGTGGTCCTGCTCCGCTTTTGCCAGCCGCTGCTGCGCCAGCAGGTGGAAGACGTGCGGCGTCGGCTCTGCTTCGCCATCGGCTTGCTGCACAGACGGCGCTTCGCCGTTGGCCAGCAGGGTAAAATCGAGCAGGCGATGGGTGTAGTCGTAGGTGGGGCCCAGCAGCTGGCCGCCGGGAATGTCTTTGTACACTGCGGAGATGCGGCGTTCGAGGCGCATCTCCGCAGTGTTAATCGGTTCGCTGACCGCCAGCCGCGGCAGGGTGGTGCGGTAGGCGCGCAGCAGGAAGATCGCTTCGACGTTATCACCGCTGGCCTGCTTGAGCGCCAGTGCCGCCAGTTCGCGGTCGGCGATGCCGCCCTCGGTCATCACCCGGTCCACCGCCAGGTTGAGCTGGTCGCCTATCTGATCAACGCTCAGTTCGGGAAGCCGTCCATCGCCCCGCCGTTTCTGTTCCTGTAAGGCGTGAGCGGCGAGGATCGCCTTCTCGCCGCCCTTGACGGCTACATACATTTAGCAAACCTCCACGTGGGTGGTGCGCGGGATCGCCAGCAGGCGCTCGCCGCAGGTGAGGATCAGATCGATGCCCAGCGGGAACGGGTGCGGGCGTTCGGTTAATTCGTCGATGATGCAGTCCGGCAGCTGCGGCGCAATCATTCGCTCTTCGGCAATGCCTGCCCCGGTCAGGCGCAGCATGCGTCCGCCGCTGAGGCTGGCGAGCTGAACAATCAGCGTGACGCCGGTTTCCGGAGCAGTGACGGTGCCAGCGGAAAGGACGTTGAGCTGCTCGGCGCTGATGCCGTCATTGGCGACGGCAAAAACCGCCTGCTGCGGCTGGTCCACCAGCGGCGCGCCGGTATGAAAGCGCAGATTCTGTCCCACCAGATCGTTATGCAGAGCGCTGGCGAGCCAGACCGGCGTTTCATGATCGGCAAGGGTCAACAGCAGGCTGGTGGAGGCCACGTTCAATGGCTGCCAGCCGTGCTGAAGCTGCTGCAGGGAGACAATCACCCCCGGCTCGCTCATCGCTTTCAGCAGGCGACGAAAACTGTGTTGGGCATCCTGCACAGCCAGGGTAAAAGCGGGTTGTAAGGTCATGCGTTATCTCCGCGAACCAGGGTAAAGAAGTCGACCCGGCTGGCGTTGACTTCGGCGCGTCGGGCTTCAATACGCGCGCTGCGTAGCGCTTCCAGCGGGGTTATCAGGGTTTCCATTAAATTGTGAAAATGGCGAGGCGACTGCAGCAGGGCGTCGATGGCCGCGCAGCGTTCGGCGTGCGGGCGGTCACGGCCTAAGATCCAGCTGTAACCGAGCGTCCCGTCGGCCAGACGTACCGCCGCGCGGGTAAGCGTGGCGTCGCCGGCAAAGAAACGGTCGCCGATACCACCCATGCGGGCCTGGAGCTGTACCAGCCCGGTTTCCGGGGTGCGAATCAATTCATACGCCGGCGCCAGCTGCAGGGACTGCATGCGCGCCAGAAGATCTTGCGGTTCACTGTGGGCCAGGATGGACATCCAGCGCTGGCGGGTGGCGGTATCGAAGTGCATTCAGTGCTCCATGGTAAATTCAATCATGTCGGCGCGGGTCAGGCTGACGGAGTATTCGATGGGGGTCTGCTCGCCCTGGCGGCTGTTAAGGGTGCGCACGCAGAGCAGCGGCGCCATGTTGGGGATCTCCAGCAGCTTGCTCTCTTTTGCCTGCGCGCGGCGGGCGCTGATTTTGGTGCGCGCCCGGGTCAGTTCGACGGCGAGCCGATCGCGCAACAGGTCGTGCAGCGAGCCGTGGCTGAAGGTTTGCAATACCGGCCAGAAGCGCAGGTCGGCGAAGTAGTGGTCGATCAGGCACAGGGCGACGCCATTGACCCGGCGCAGGGTGCGCAGGTGGATGACGTTATCGCCCTCATTGATGCCAAAGGCCTCGGCAACATGCGCGCTGGCGGGTCGCAGCACCGACAGCAGCTTTTCGCTGGTGGGATCGCTGCCCTGTTCCAGCAGGTTCTGACTGAAACGCGCCTGGGCATTGAGCGGGTAATCGATGGGTCGCATCAGCACCAGCACGCCCACGCCCTGACGGCGCTGGACCCAGCCACGTTCAACCAACTGGTCAATGGCCCGGCGCAGAGTATGGCGATTGACATCAAAGCGCGTCGCCAGCTGCTGCTCGGCGGGCAGATAGTCGCCGCAGCGATAGTGGTGGCGCAGCTCCTGCTCAAGTCGGGCGGCAATTTCCTGATAGCGAGTGGGGTAACTGGTCGGATGTCTGGACAGGTGCATAGTCATCAAGCCTCACACAGCATAGGCGAGGAGGTCCCTCGCGTTGTGGGCCGATCCTGACCGGTTTATGTTGCATTTCGGTTAAGTGATGATGACCAAAGGATGAAGAGTTGGTGCCAGACGGATGACAGGGCGGCCGAGCCGCCCTGGCGGGGTCAGCCTTGTTTGACCACGTTGATCATCCAGGGGACGCCAAAGCGGTCGACGACTTTGCCGAAGCCGTGGGCCCAGAACGTTTCCTGCCAGGCCATCTCAATGCGCCCGCCGACGGCCAGCGCGTCGAACCAGCGCTGGCCTTCAGCGACATCGCTGGGATCGAGGACGAGGGTGAAGCCGGCGTAATGCACATCGGGCCCGAAGGCGCTGTCGCTCAGCATCAGCTCGCCGTTGTTGATGCGCAGGCTGGCGTGGGCGATGGCATCATCTGCCATCTTCTGGCCAGACGGGCAGCCGTCTGACGCTTCTTGCGCCGGGGGCGGCATTTCGCCAAAGGTCATTTTAAACGTTAACTCTGCACCCAGCGTCTGCTGATAGAAGGCGATTGCCTCGGCGCAGTTGCCCGCAAAGGCAAGGTAGGGACTTAAGGACATG